>JBDUEM010000004.1:0-74551 GCA_040002435.1 Bryobacteraceae bacterium | reverse complement strand
CACCATCGCCTGGATCGGCATTCACATGATCGACCTGATGCGCTTCACCAGCGGGCGCGAATTTCAGGAAGTGCTCGGCATGCAGACGCATGTTGGGTTTCCGGATCTGGGTGAGATGGAAAATGTGACGGCTTCCATCTTCAAACTGGACAACGGAGGCATCGCGAACCTGCGCATGGATTATTTGCGGACGGATCCGGCCGCGACGCACGGGGATGATCGGCTACGCCTGGCGGGGACGAAGGGCATTGCTGAATACCAGGCGTCTACCGGCGTGACGCTGATGACGTCAAGCCAGAAGCCGCACGTTGTGGAACCCCTTCCTGAGCAGCAATCAGTGTTTCTTGACTTTCTTGATTCCGCCTACAATGGGCGGCCCGCCAGTCTCACCCTCGCTGACATGTACCGGGTAACCGAGATTACTATTGCCGCCCAGAAAGCCGCCGACCAAGGCCACCTCGTACGGATTTAGGATATCGGCGCCGGACAAACCGGTCCGACTCATGGGAACACCGGTGAGCAGGGCAATCCCCATCGCTAAGGCAACTTCCTTTCCCATATCTACCTCCTCTTCACTCCTTCTGGGCTTTCGCCGGCGTGGCGGCATTTACAGACAAAAGCGTAGATGGCGTGAAAAATCGGACAAAGAAAAATAGGGCGTTATGAAGCGGGTGGTGCCGGCGCTCCCTTTTTGCGATGTGGATGGCGGATCTCGGGCCAGAATTCCCGGAGCACATTGGTGCCGGCATCGACACCGAGCGAAATACCGGCCGAGGAGAAACCACTAGAAACCGTGCGCAGGCGCACGGGCTGCCAGAGGCGTGACAACATCCCGCTGGCCAACACACCGGACACTCTTCCGGTCGCCCATTTTCTGGTGTGCGTGCGCGTGTCACGGGTTCTTACCGTACTCAACAGCGCGTACGCCAGACGCGGCTTGAAGCCTTCCTTGCCGGAGGGCTGGTATCCAAACTCTTCATGACGGAGGTATCCGACGCTGAATTGCACGGAGTTCTTGATGACGAGGATTCCAAACGAAGAGCCTACGCGCTTGCCAAGTGCTCCGATGCCCCGGCCCCATTCGTGAGGCGAATTTTTTATATGCGCGAAGCCGGCAGAAACTCCCAACTGCCCGAGGGCCCTTGTGCCTACCGTTCGCTCCTTCATCATGCGCTTGCTGGCCGCGCGGCTGGGAGGGGATGACGCTGCGCTATTTCCGGGTCGGCAGCTTGCGCTAGCCCCAAGTGCAGTAGTAGTACGAGCGCCACAGGTCTCATTGAATCCCCTCTTCCTGTTTGTTAGAGGTTGCGTTCGATGGGATGTTGCAGAATAATTGTAATGGCATAAAAAATGCTCATTGAATCGCGATTAAAAAGCTGAAAGGGGTATCTTGTCCCATTCCGGAAAGCGAAAACTTAACCTCGTCGAACTCCTAAAGCCGCATTCGAAACAGATTGTATTTGCGATACTTGCTGTGATTGCAGAGGGCGTCGCGGACCTTCTGCAGCCTTGGCCGCTGAAACTAATCCTGGACAACGTTCTGAAAGCCAAGCCCATGGAGGGCAGGCTGAACGATTTTCTCCTGGCAAATCTGGGTTCCGACAAACTGGCACTGGTAAAGTTTGCCGCCATCGCCTCACTGGTGATCGCGGCGGTGAGCGCACTGTCGTCGTATGCGGAAAAGTATTTGACTACCAGCGTAGGCCAATGGGTGATGCACGATCTACGACGGATGCTCTACTCCCACATCCAGCGAATGTCTCTTGCGTTTCACGACCAGCGGAGATCCGGGGACCTGATCAGCCGGGTAACCAGCGATATCGACGCGATACAGAGCTTCATTACTTCCGGGCTTTTGGGAGCGCTGGTGAATGTTCTGACGCTCGTTGGAATGATGGGCGTGATGTTCTACATCAACTGGAAATTTACGCTGATCGCGCTGTCGGTAGCGCCGGCCCTCTTCATCGTTGTTTTCAGCTACACGCGGCGTATTAAGAAGGCAGCGCGCGAGGTGCGCAAGAAAGAAGGCGAGATTTTATCGGTGATCCAGGAAGTGTTCTCATCGATCCGTGTGGTGAAGGCGTTCGCGCGCGAAGACTACGAACAGAAACGCCTGGAGGGCGAGAGCCTGGAGAGCGTGGAGATTGCGCTGCGCGCGCGCAGTTTGAAGGCAAAGCTTTCGCCGCTGGTGGAAATCATCGTGGCTTTCGGTACGGCCCTGGTCCTTTGGTTCGGAGCGCGGATGGTGTTGGCTGATACGTTATCAGCCGGTTCGCTGGTGCTGTTCATCGTGTATCTGGGGAAGATGTACAAACCGATGCAGGAACTTTCCAAGATGACCGATGCGTACTCGAAGGCGGATGTCGGGTATGAGCGAATCAAAGAAGTACTGGAAACGGAACTGGATGTGAAGGATCTGCCGGGCGCCAAGAAGGCGCCGCGGCTGAAAGGCAAGATCGAATTCGAGAATGTTTCGTTCCACTATCAAGCCGATTCGCCTATTCTCAAAGACGTATCGTTCACTATCGAGCCCGGGCAGGTGGCTGCTATCGTGGGGCCGACGGGATCGGGTAAGAGCACTGTCATCGGATTGATTCCACGCTTTTACGACCCTGTCTCCGGCGTGGTCAAACTCGACGGCGTGGACGCTCGGCACTACCGGCAGAAATCGCTACGGGAACAGATGAGCTTTGTTCTGCAGGACACGCTGCTTTTCCATGCGCCGTTGTGGACCAACATCGCTTATGGCCGGCCCGAGGCCACGCGCGAGGAAATCATGCGGGCTGCGGAACTGGCAAATGCGCATGAATTCATCGAGAGGATGCCGGAAGGCTACGACACGATGGTGGGAGAGCGGGGGGTGACGCTGTCGGGCGGCCAGCGGCAACGCATTGCGATTGCGCGCGCCGTGATCCGCAATACGCCGATCCTCATTATGGACGAGCCCAGCTCCGGACTGGACGCAGGTTCGGAAAAGCTGGTGTTCGAGGCGCTGGACCGCTTGATGAAAGGTAAGACTTCCATTGTGATTGCGCACCGGCTATCTACAATTCGTGCCGCCGATGTGATTTTTGTGGTGAAGGACGGCGCGATTGTGGAGCGCGGAAGCCACGATGAGCTGATGGAGGCCGGCGGCGTTTACGCTGAGCTGCACGGCCTGCAGTTTGCCGAGAATTCCTAAAGTGCGCGGTTAACGCATCTTCACGCGGCCATTGACATAGCGCGACTGCCTGCCCGCCTCGTCGGGATTGTGGCTGGCAATCATGTTGAGCTGAAAATTCAGGTAGCCGGGATTCCAAACATCGCCGTGAGCGCTGATGATATCTCTCGGCACGGCCATGGTCCAGATGGGATTAGTACGCACAACGCGGTTGAGGCGTTTGCGTTTTACCATGTACGTTGCGGTATCCGGAGCGGGACACTGCTGCCCGAACTCCACCTGCTTTTTACACACATCGAACGCGATGACTTCTTCCTTCGACGGGTCGGGCGGACGATTTCCTTCCGGCGGCTTTAGCAGATCTACCTTGTGCGTCTGCAGCCACGGCATGAAAGCAGCGGGGTGCTGGGCCGCGGCAATTGCCAGCAGGCCGCGGGTGAGGAAGTCCTTCTTGCCCGATATCGAGATCAGCAACGGGTAAGGCTGGCACTCAAGATTCGCGGGATGCTCACCACAGAAGCGGGCGAACGCGCCGGACTCGTGGCAAACGAGCGGACCATCACGGACTTCGAGAAGTCGAATGGCGCCTGAGCGGCGACGTCCCGGCAGCCGCGTTTACGATCGCCGCACGGCTGACAGCTCAGATACTGACGCCAGATGAGGCGCGCGCCTGTGGCCGCGTTCTCAAATACGATCAGGTCCACTGGGGGACGCGCCGCCTGGGCGTTCACCAGTGTTTTACAAGTGCCTTCCACATCCCCGCTGGACGGAACGGAACCAAGCAACGCATTTTCCAGCACGCGGGCGCCGAAGCTGTGCGCGAGTACGATTACGCGCGAGCGCGGGACGCGGGAGTTCGGCGTCCCTTCGATGCCTTGCGGATACGTCTTCGATTCACAAGCCGGCGGCCGGGGTCCACTTCCGTCACCGCGCCGGATTGCCAGTTCAGTGAGGCAATGGAAGTCCCCGCGCAGGTCGTCGCTCAGGCCCACGCGCCGAGCGGCGGCGCTGCGAGTCCAAAAGCTGGGAAAATGCAAACCGTGATTCAGATTCAAAGAGCGCCCATGCCAGGCAAAGAACAGCCCCACAACGGGCGCGTGCGGGCTCTTCAACTGCAGCACATAGTCTTTCAGGTAAGCCCGGAATCTTTCCACATCCCGCTTGTTATTGACGGGATCGTCGGACTCGTCGGCATTGTTGGCCCATCCATGGAAGAACGCGATGAGATGAACCGGCCCTCCGTCCCTGACGCCGGCGAGCGATTTTCGGCGTGCCTCCTCAATCATGACTTTCGCGGCTTCCAGTTCCACGTTGTCCCAGCGCTCGCCCGAGTCTTTGTACTCGATATAGGCCAATTCATACCCGTCCTGGTCCTCCACCATCGGGAGCGGCCGGCGGTCTTTTCCAGGTATGTTGGCCTTTGGCGGATCGAGACCGGCGATGATTTCCATGCTGGGGCAATGCGGCTGTTCCGGCGTACAGAAACGATACTGCCGGTCCGGCACGAAAAGCTCGTACGCGGCTAGTGGCGCCGTGAGGGCCGCGATTATTGCAAGAAGGCGGATGGTCATACTGCGGCTCCTATGAGGTGCTGAGTCAAAAACTGTTCGACGCGCTTGTAGGCCTGGAAGGCGTTCGAGTCCGGGTCGTCGCAGTATCCGAGCGTCAACACCGCGTGATGGTGTTGCGGCGGTTTGCAACCCTTCATCAGCCGCGTGCAATGCTGGTCGGCTGGAACGGAGCGATACTCAAATGGCCTGCCTTTAAAGGCGGCCTGCAAAGCCTCCAGGCGCTCCCGGGGTACGAAAGGATCGTCGTCGAATTGCAGGGCCAGAACCGGTACGCCCGAGCGCACGGCTCTTTCGAGTTGCGGATCGGTTAGTCCTAATGACTGCCTGACGTCCAACGACCGCGGCATTCCGAACGGACCTACCGGTACGGCCGGCTGTGAAAGGACAATAGCTTTGAGATTGCGCCGGGCGCGCGCATCCGCCATCAGGACGAGCGGCATCGCGCCGGTGAGGCAATTTCCGATGACTGCTACGCGGCCATGGCGCTCCTGCAGTGCGACGTTGTATTCGATTATCCAATTGCTGATGGCTCCCAGGCTGTGCCGCGAACGGCAGTCAAACGCGGGTCCCCAACACGGCGTGGACAGCAGTGTCCGCAGCGCGCTGTTGTCACCCGCTCTGCCAAAGAACAGGGGCAAGTAGACGCTGAATCCGGCGGAATGGAGGCGGCGGGCGAAGTCGAAAGCCTGCGGCACGAGCCCGGGAAGCTCATGGAGAAAGAGGACGGGCGGACCATTCGGGTGGATGATCTTATATACGGGTTTGGTATAACCCGCGGCTGTGAACGTTTCGGGGTCCTTGTCGAATCCCTGCAGAAGATCAACGCAATCGGCCTTGAGATTCCGGGTACCGGCCAAAAGAAACAGAAATGCTCGGCGATCCATCAGAGCCTCCTGAACAGTTTGAGGATGTCGTCGCCAAACTCACTGAGCAAGCTGCTGGACCAGTAGCCGCCGTAAGCGGAAGCGCTGCGCCGGAGAGCGCGGCCCGGCGTGTTCAGGCGGTCGGGCGTCCATGCCATTCCGACGAAGCCGCTGGCGAGGGCCCCGGCCACTCGCGAGACGGCAAAGCGCTTGCCACGCTTAGCGCTGGTTGCGTCGTCATCATCGTAGTTCCAGAGCGGGGCCGCGAACGCGTGACCGAGGCGCTTGCCGAAGGAAGAGCCGGGCGGCGCCTTCCAGGGACCCAGTTCGCGGCGCATTCCTTCGTGGTTGAGGTAGCCGGCGAATACTTCGCCCAGGCCTTTGCTGGTGGATTGCGCGTAACGCGTACCGAAGCGCTCGGCATATCCGGCAAGGCCTTTTTGCAGGTCTGAGGAACGATCGGTAAACTGAGCGAACGCGGCGCCTGCTGCAGCGCCCATGATGCCCTCTCCACTGGTGAGGCTGCGGTCGGTCCAGAGGCACAATCGCTGGCGCAGGGAGAGCACCGGGGTGTTCTCGATGCGGTAGAGATTGCACGGCGGCGGATAAAACTTTAGGCCGCCCTGGGTTGTCTGCGCGAATACTGGAGCGCAGACCCCGGCGAAGATTAGAACTTTAGCGTGAAAGCGTTTGCCATCCTTAGCACAAAACATACGGCTCTAAACTTAAAAGCGTAAGAACAGGCCGCGGAAGGACAGTTCAATGTGAGAGGAGCCTGCTTAGAGCCGGCTTAGAGCGGCGATGCGTTGCTCCATCACTCGTCCGAAGGCGTTACATTCTTCTGGTGAATAGCCGCCGGCGCGGAAAGCGTCGTGGATCTGGGCAGGCGTAAGACGGCTGAGTATGCTGCCCATCCATCGGGCATCTTCCAGGGGGACGCGCTTTCCGATACGGCGCAGGCCCACTCGATGAATAAACTCAGGAAGAGCGAAAATGCTGAGGAGGGCGGGCGTTGCGGGAACACCGAAATCCACATATTCTGACGTGGTCTTGGTAATGAATTTCGACTTCGCGTATGCCTGCAAGTTGTCCCTTGACTTGTCATGATTCAAACCGAGCCTGGGTCCACCGAACGTGGCGCCCAAATCGCTTACCATGTAGCGGGTGCCACCCTCGCCTGAATAGATGGCGTTATTTTCATCCTTCAAGTCCCAATTATTCATGAGCGCCATCATCACGCGGAGACCATTCAATTCTCTAGGGGACAGTTCGTTGTGGCGCCATTTCCAGGCCGATAATTTCTTGTCGCTCTTATCGTCCATTTTCAAGCGAACGTTTTCGAACGGACCGCTCGAGTGAACCCACTTTCCGCCGCGCTGCAAATGTCTCGGCCTTTGCTGAACGGGGAGAGACCTAACGAAGTATTCGACCGGCACATAGTAACCCACGGCCCAAACAAACCGAGAGGCTACTGTTTCCGGGCGGGCTTCGGCGCCGAGCTTCGCTTTCCATTTGATGCCTCGAGCGTCTTTGATTACGAACTTGGGGTTGGTTCCACCCATATCCTCTTCCACGAAGGTAAACGGCCCTTTAGGCATATCCGCCGTGCCTCCGGAGCCCAGGTACAGATTGCGGGATTGGATATCCTTCGGTTCCTGCCAGAGCAGGGGGCCGCTGGCTGAACGTGTTGCCAGGGTGGATGCAAATTCTTCCGGTTCTGCGAAGCTGACGGATTGGGCGGCGGCTAACGCGCCGATGGCCAGTAAGAGGCCGATTCTATTTGAAATGTACGACATGAAGACTCCTTCGTGACGTGGAATGGCGAAAGCCGCTTAAAGCCACTCCTTATTCCCCTAGCACGATTAAGGCCAAATAATTGAAACGTCCCAGCGCCGGAATGTCTCTCACTGAGCAAGGATGCACGAAGGAGACACTGATTGAGATTACTGATCCAGCCAGGCAGCGGGGTCGCCCCCATCGTGAAGGGAATCAAGAGCGCGCGCACCGCTGTGCAGATCATGATTTTTCGATTTGACCGGCGAGAGATTGAAGCGGCGCTGGTAGCAGCCGCAGGCCGGGGCGTGGCGGTGCATGCTCTCATCGCGTACACGAACAGGGGCGGTGAGAAGAATCTAAGAGAGCTGGAGATGCGGTTGTTAGCCGCCGGAGTCACTGTTGGCCGTACCGCCGACGACCTGATCCGCTATCACGCGAAGATGATGATCATCGACAAGCGTGAACTCTATGTACTTGGCTTTAATTTCGCGTTCATGGACATTGAGAAGAGCCGAAGCTTTGGCGTGGTCACCACCACTCCGAAGCTGGTGAAGGAGGCGGTGAAGCTTTTCGAGGCCGACGCCAAGCGTCAGCCGTATGAACCGTCCTGCAGCACTTTCGTGGTTAGTCCGCACAATGCGCGGCAGCAACTGGCTGCGTTTATTGAGGGAGCCAAACGAGAGCTTGTGATTTACGACCCAAAGATCGCCGACCCGCAAATGCAGCGATTGCTGGACGCGCGCGCGGCGGCCGGCGTGACGATCCGGGTGATTGGCCGGATGACGCGGACCAGCGAGCAGATTGTGGTACACAAGTTGTCGCAGATCCGCCTGCATACGCGATCGATGGTCCGCGACGGGAAGTCGATCTTTGTGGGAAGCCAAAGCCTGCGCACAGCGGAGCTCGACGCGCGACGTGAGGTGGGCATCATCCTCACGGATGCGAAGGCCGCGGGACAACTGCTGAAGGTTTTCGAAGACGACTGGGCGGGACTGCAGACCGGGAAGCGAGCGGGCGCCGCTGAAACAGACGAGGCGTCGCCAATTGGCAAGGTTTCGAGGAAGCTTGCGAAGAAAGTTGCCAAGGTGGTGACAAAGAGCCTGCGGCCCGATGGGGCGGCGTTCGCCAACATGGTGACGGACGTAGTTGGGGCCGATACGGCGGCCCATCTCGACCTGGCTGAGCTGGAACACGCGGTGAAGGAATCCGTGATGGAAGCCGTGCAGTCGATGGTGGAAGGGGCCGCCGATGAGAAAGGGGAGGGGAAGAAGGAACCAGATGCCGAGCATGTCAATTCGTAACGGCTTTCTGGGGTACTTGCTGCCGGCAGTTGTACTGGCCTCGGCGGGCAGCGCGTCCGCCTTTCAGGGCTCGCCCCCGGTGGCGAATGCGGATGCAAAGATACTGGCCGATTTCAACTCCCGTGTGGGCGAGTATATGAAGGTCAGGAAGAAGGCGGGCGAGAGCCGGAAGTTGAAGAAGCCCGTCGATTCCCAGGCGTCCATCAATCGTCATCAACAGATATTGGCCCACGAGATTCGGGAGGAGCGTGAAAAAGCCCGTCAGGGCGACATCTTCACGCCGGAAATCGCAGACGTATTCCGGCGGTTGATCGCGCAGGCGTCGCAAGGGTCTAAGGGCGTTCAAATGAAACAAAGCCTGAAGCATGCCGAGCCGGTGAACCTGGTGTTGAAAGTAAACCGCGCCTATCCGGAAGAACTTCCGCTCCAATCGTCACCTCCAACGTTGCTGGCGAACCTTCCCGCGCTACCGAAAGAATTGGACTTTCGCGTGGTTGGTTCCAATCTGATTTTGCGCGATCGCGAGGCGAACCTGATCATCGATTTCTTCGACCAGGCGATCAAGAAACCATGAGGCGAATCATCGTTATCGTTTGGATTTCTGTCTTCGTGGTGCTTCATTCCCAAGCGCCCGGGGCCGGCGCCGCGCCCGCTGCTCCCAATCTAACGCTGCCGCTGATTCAAAACTCCGTTCGCTTTGCCGTGATTGGCGATATGGGAACCGGGAAGAAGCCGCAATACGAGGTGGCCGAGCAGATGGTGGAGTACAGGAAGCTGTTTCCCTACGACTTTGTAATTACGCTGGGAGATAATATCTACGGGTCACAGAGCGCCGCGGAGATGAAGACGAAGTTCGAAGACCCCTACCAGGCGCTGCTGTCCGCGGGGGTTTTGTTCTACGCCTCGATCGGCAATCACGACAACGGGAACCAGCGGCTTTACAAGCCGTTCAATATGGGCGGAAAACGCTACTACACCTTTAAGAAGGGGAAGGTGGAGTTCTTTGTTCTGGACAGCAACTATATGGACCGGACGCAGACTCAGTGGCTGGAGGAGCAGTTGAGCGGTTCGACTGCGCCCTGGAAGATCTGCTATTTCCATCACCCCTTGTATTCCCATGGCCGCTTCCATGGACCGGACACCGACCTTCGGACCACGATAGAGCCGCTGTTCCAGAAATATAAGGTACAGGTCGTTTTTTCAGGCCATGAGCATGTTTATGAAAGACTGGTGCCGCAACACGGAATAACCTATTTCGTATTGGGTAATTCCGGCGAACTCAGGCCGCATAATCTCTCGCCCTCACCCGATACAGCCAAAGGTTTTGATACCGATCAGACCTTTGGAATGGTGGAGGTGGCCGATGATGAATTGTATTTTCAAATTGTTTCCCGGCATGGAGTTACAGTAGATTCCGGCACCGTCAACCGGCAACCCAAAGCAGCCGCCGCCAGCGCCGGTTTGTAGAGCGTACAGGAGCGATAGATGTAGTAGTATGTGATGATTGGAGACAACCACCATGCTACGTATTAACGACGAGGCGCCTGACTTTACCGCGGAAACTACGCAGGGAACGATTCATTTTCATGAGTGGATAGGAGACGGCTGGGCGATCCTGTTTTCTCATCCCAAGGATTTTACTCCGGTTTGTACAACCGAACTCGGTTACATGGCCGGGTTGGAGCCCGAATTTACGAAACGAAACTGCAAGATTATCGGTCTGAGTGTGGACCCCGTGACGAACCATGGCAAATGGGCGATGGACATTGAAGAGACGCAGGGCAACAAGGTAAATTACCCGATGATCGGGGACAGCAAGCTGGAAGTGGCCAAGCTCTATAACATGCTGCCAGCCGAATCCGGCGAGACTTCTGAAGGCCGTACAGCGGCAACGAATGCGACGGTGCGCACGGTATTCGTGATCGGTCCGGACAAGAAGATCAAGCTCATGCTGATGTATCCGATGAGCACTGGCCGGAACTTCGACGAAGTGCTGCGTGTTTTGGATTCAATGCAGCTTACTGCCAAGTACAAAGTAGCTACGCCGGTAAATTGGAAAGATGGCGGCGACGTGATCATATTGCCGTCGGTATCCGACGAGGAAGCGAAGCAAAAATATCCCGAGGGCTGGAAGTCTCCTAAGCCTTACTTACGGATTGTGGCGCAGCCGGGCCGTACCGGTTCCGATACAGCGAAGGCATCTTCCGCAACTTGAGGAAGCCGCTAATTCAGATCGGGTGGCACTAATGTAGGTGCGGCCCGTTTATGAAAACCGCCGTGGCTAGGGGAACGTTGGCGCCTGGGCTGAGTCAGCGGTCCGCTTGGTCCAGCGTTCGAGCGTGGCTTGCAATAGAGAGGCGCTGACGGGCTTGCTGACATAATCGTCCATTCCAGCCGAGAGGCATCGTTCGCGGTCTCCGGACATTGCATTCGCTGTCATAGCGATGATGGGAATGGCCCGTGATGCGCTTTGCAGTTTGCGAATGGAAGCGGTGGCCTCAAGACCGTCCATCTCCGGCATTTGGACGTCCATGAGCACCACATCGTAATGATCCCGCTGCACTGCTTCGAGCGCCAGGCGGCCGGTGGAAACGGCTTCGGCGGCAAACCCCATTTTTTCCAGAATGCGCAGGGCAATGCGCTGATTGATCGCGTTGTCTTCGGCGACCAGGATGCGGATTTGGTGCGCATCACACGGTTTTGCCGGACTCGCGAGGACGATTTGAGATTCTGGCGCCGGCTGCCGGGGGGCGATCCGCACGGGGAGCGTAAACCAGAAGGTACTGCCCTGGCCGGCCTCCGTGCGGACGCCGATCTCGCCGCCCATCAGTTCGACAAGCTGGCGGGAAATGGCCAGGCCCAGGCCGCTGCCGCCGTGTTTGCGGGTGGACGAATTATCGGTCTGCGAGAAGCGTTGGAACAACTGCGCACACTGTGTCTTTGGAATACCGATGCCCGTATCGGTAACCTCCACGCAAATGGAGTTGAGGCCGGAATTCTGTTGCACCCTCTTAACGGCGACACGCACCTCGCCCTGTTCTGTAAACTTCACCGCGTTTCCCACGAGATTGGTGATTACCTGCCGGATGCGGACGGGATCTCCGAGGACAGCAGGAGGAATTTCGGGAGACACATCACAGGACAGTATTAAGCCTTTCGTCCGCGCCATAAGGGCCAGCAGAGAGACAGCTTCTTCCGCCATCGTTTTCCAATTGTAGGGGAGGCAATCGAGTTCCAACCGGCCGGCCTCAATGCGGGAGAGATCCAGAATGTCGTTGATGAGGACCAGCAGCGAACTGGCCGACAGCTGAACGGCTTCGGCATACTCGTGTTGTTCCGTTGTCAAACGCGTGGTGAGCAGCAAGGCAATCATTCCAACGATGCCGTTCATGGGAGTGCGGATCTCATGACTCATGTTGGCGAGGAACCGGCTCTTCAGCTCAGTGGATTCCCGGGCCGCAGCGACGGCCGAAAGCAGCGCCTGATTTTTCTCTTTCAGTTCACGGGCGTAGCGTTGAATGTCGTTCGCTATTCTCTTGCGCTCGGTCACGTCGCGCTGTAAGGCGACACAATGGGTGAAGGCGCCGTTAGCGTCCGCCACCGGTACAACGTCCATCTCATTCCAGAAGGACGTTCCATCTTTCCGGTAGTTCAGTAGCTCCACCTGGATTGGCGTGACGCAATTCAGGGCGGACCGGAGCAGAGTGAGCTGACTCTTATCGGTCAACGCGCCCTGCAACATGCGCGGGCTCTTTCCACGCACCTCGTCCAGGGAGTAGCCTGTCATTCTGGTGAACGATTCATTCACGTAGAGGATGCGAGGCCCGGGTTCCTCCAAATCGGCGTCGGTGATCATCACCGCCTCGGTGGCATTGACGACCACGGACTCCAGCAGATGCAACCGCTCCCCGGTTTGCTTCAGCGTGGTGACGTCAGTCGCGGAACCTATATAACCCTCAAACTCTCCGGTGGCGGAGAAGCGGGGAACTCCGGTGGCGACAATCTGGCGGTACTGCCCATCGTACCTCCGGAGGCGGTATTCCACATGCAGCGATCCTTCGGCCACTGCTCGGACACTTGGTAGTTTTGCCATCATCTGCAAATCATCGGGGTGAACGGCATCCAGCCACCCGTTCCCTAACAACTGCCCGGGTGTCTGCCCGGTGAGGGCGAGCCACTGCCGGTTGATGTATTCGAGAGCGCCGTTCCGGCCCGATTTCCAGAGGATGACCGGGACGGTGTTGGCCATTTCCTCAAAATGGCGATTGCTTTCCGCTAACTTCGCTTCCGCGCGCGCCCTGGCAGAGACGTCGAGTAGCGCTGAGCGAATGCCGATCACGGAGCCGGCTGCGTCGAAGAGCAGATTTTCGTAGATCTCGAGGGTTATCTGCTCTCCATCACGGTTGACGTAATCCCTTTGAAAGGGCGCCAATGGAGTTTGCCGTCTGAGTTTCGCGAGCACTGCTTCGCGGCTTACCTGCAGCGTCTCCGGTACCACCAACTCCCATACAGGGCGGCCAATCAGTTCTTCCGGCTGGTAGCCGAGCAGATCGCACTCGGCGCGATTGACGCGGCGGATGACGCCGCTCGTGTCAATGTCGTGATAGGCGATGGCAATCTCGTCGAACAGGCGGTGAAAGTGATCACCATGGCCGGCGCGCTTGTTGGCGGCGGTGCGTCGTTTTCCCATCGCAAACGAGGCGGCACACAGACTGAGAAGCACCGCCAGGCCGAGGCCTGCGTAGCCGATGGAAAGCATTCTGTCTCTTCTCATCGGACAGAAGGCCGCGATTTTGAACCGGCTATCGCTTCCGGCCGATGAGGATAAGCGATTGCCCGAGGGGCAAGTTCCAGCCGGACCCGATCCACGACGACTCCATCGCGAGCGGGGCGTACAGTGCGGTGTCCAGCCACGGCGGTACGGGCTCCACACCACTGGCAGGCGGCTTGTTGAGCAGCGGTTCCCAGAGGCGGAATTTCAGCAGCGACACCGGAAGCAGCAGGCTGTTGGCGTAGGTACAGCGCAGCACCTCAACGCCTACTTCTTCCACACTGCGGATCAGGCGACGGCGCGTAAAGCGCTGCCGTTCGGTGGCAAACATGGAATGACGGCTGCGGAGGACGTCGAGGGCCGAAACGCGGATGGCGAAGTATCCGCCGGGCTGCAAGGTCCGGACCAGTTCGCGCAAGGCATCCATCTCCGAGCCCAATGGAAAATGGACCAGCACGTCCATGGAGAGTACGAGGTCGAAGGCGTCATCGGGGAAGGGAAGGCGGCTGATATCGGCCTGGGCCAAATGCGGAATTCCCATGCCGCGTCCGTAGTGGAGCCCTTCCCAGCCGAGATCCACCGGAAAAAGACGCCAGCCGTAGCGCTGTGCCAGCACCTTGGAGAGATAACCGGTACCGCACCCGCCCTCCAGCACCCGCGAGAAGCTGCGCTGCCGCGCCAAGGGATCGAGCAGGCGGAACAGAATGCGCATCATCCCGCGGTACCACCAAAGCTTCTCCTCCGCTTTGGCGATGTTGGCGAATTCCGCCGGATTCATGAAGCCTTGTTTCCGATCTCCATGAGACGCCGCGCTGCCGATTCGAGCGGGGGCACGAAGGCGAGGCAGTCACCACCGTAAATACTGTCGCCGCCATCGAAGTTTCGGAACACTGCGCCTGCCTCTTCCATGATCACTTTTAGCGGCGCAAGGTCCCATGCCTTGGCGGTGTTCTCAATCCAGAAATCTACCTGTCCCGCGGCGAGGAGCATGGCGTCCAGGCATCCTCCCATGCTGCGTACGCCCCAGAACGGGGCCATCCAGCCCAGCAGGCCGGAGGCGAAGGAACGGGCGGCCATGCCATTCAGGCCGTTGATGCAGAGTACGGCCTGCGAGACCGTCTGCACCTTGGAGATGCCGATGCGCGTGCCGTCACGGAATGCGCCTTGCCCGCGAATGGCGAAAAATGTTTCGTTCCTGGGGGGCAGGTGGCATACTCCGGTTTCGACTACGCCGTCTACTTCGAGACCGATGAGTACGGACCAGAGGGGCATGCCGCGGACGAAGTCGCGCGTGCCGTCAATGGGGTCGATGATCCAGGTGCGGCCATTTGTGGACTTGCGGTTTGCGCCTTCTTCGCCGAGCAAGCCGTCATCTGGAAAAGCCTCCAGGAGCAGGCGCGAAATCAGCCTTTCGGATTCCTTATCCGCGATGGTCACCGGGGAAAGATCGGACTTCTCTTCCGGAGTTACGCCTTGCGCCTGTAATCGCAGGGCCAGCTCGCCGGACTCGCGGGCGACACGCCTTGCAACTTCCAGTTCTTTTTCAAATGGCATCGCCATATTTTAACCTGTAGGGGTACACCCGATATCCTGAAGAAGCCCATGGAAATCCCGACGCGATGAGTCTGCGCACTCTACCAATCCTCCTTGAAGAGGCCGCCCAAAAGTATCCAGGTTTATTTGCATTGCATCAACCGGCGGGATCCAAAAAAACGCCGAAGTATCAGACCTACACCTGGACTGAATTCCGGGATATTGTGCGGGAGGTGGCCTGCGGGCTGCACGCGGCCGGGATTGCGAAAGGCGATATCGTCGCGCTGGATTGTGAGACGCGGGCGGAGTTTTATTTTGCCGATTTGGGCGCCATGGCGAATGGTTGCATTTCGGCCGCGCTTTATACCAGTCTGCCCGCGGCGGACCTGGTGCGCAGCATTACCAATTCGGAAGCCAAGGCTATTTTTGTGGAGGACGCAAAGACACTGCGGGCTCTGCGCGAGGCCGGAGCGCCGTCCGCCCCACTGTTGTGGATTCTGCTGACGGGCGAAGAACCAGGCGTGCTTACCCTGGCGGAATTGCGGGAGAGCGGCCGGGCGGCGATGGCCGCTGATGCGGCGCTGTTCGAGCATCTGTTAGACGCTATTTCTCCCGAAGACCCGGCGGTACTTTACGTGACTTCGGGAGCAACCGGGGAACCGAAAATGGGACTGGCCACGCACCGCGCCATCGTCTCCAATCTGGACATCGCGCCGCAGCTGGTGGAGTTGACACCCTCGGATTGCACCCTGGTCTTTCTTCCCTCGGCGCACATTGCGCAGAGAATCGTCGGGGAGTTTCTGCCGATTTTGTTCGGGATGCCGGTGTATTTTTCAGAAGGACTGGCGAAGATGCCGGTGGAGATCAGAACCATCGGGCCTACGTTCCTGCTGGCGCCTCCGCGGGTGTGGGAGCGGGTCTTCTCCAGTATCACCACGGAAATCAAGAAGCGTCCGGCCGTCACGCGAAGGCTGTTCTACGGAGCGCTGGGGCTTGGTTTGAAGGCGGCGCACCTGCGGCATGAAGGCCGGACGGTGCCGGGCTGGATGACATCCGCGCTGCGGCTGGCGGACCGGCTGGTCTTCGCCAAGGTCCGGCAGCGGCTGGGCGGCCGGCTGCGAATTGCGATTTCGGGCGCCGCTCCGCTGGGCCAGGATCTGGCGCACTTTTTCGAAGCCATCGGGCTGCCGCTTGTGGAAGGTTACGGCCTGACGGAAGGCGGGGTAGTGGCACTGAATCCGATTGCCACACCCCGCTCGGGCAGCATTGGCAAGGCGCTGCCCGGCGTGGAGGTGAGGCTTGCGGAGGACGGCGAGCTATTGATCAAGAGCCCGACGTTGTTCAGCGGCTACTTCAATGACGTCGAGGCGACGAAAGCGGTGCTGCGCGACGGGTGGCTGTATACGGGCGACATCGCCGAGCGGGACGCGCAGGGGTATCTGTACATCACCGGACGAAAAAAAGAAATCATCGTTGCCTCCAATGGAAAGAAGATCTATCCTTCGCGGATAGAAGGCCTTTTCAAAATGGAGCCGCTGATCAGCCAGGTGGTGCTGATTGGCGACCGCCAGCCTTACGTTACCGCGCTCTTCACGGTAAACGCGGCGATTGCGGAAACGCTGCCTGGAATGGGCGGACTGAAGAACCGCCCGCTGCCGGAACTGGTGACGGCAGCCCCCGTTCTGGAGGCCACCGCCAAGATCGTGAAGCGGATCAATGGGCTACTGCCCGCCTTCGAGCAGATCAAGCGATTCCGTATACTGGATCGGGAATTCTCAATTGAAAATGGGGAACTGACGCCCACCATGAAAGTGCGAAGGACACAAGTGCTGGAAAACTTCCGCCACATTATCGCCGAGCTCTATTTGGGCCGCGAGGAGATGACATAGACGTGGAATCTCCTATTGCCAAGAAGGTTTCGCACGTAGTAACGATCCATGGTGACAGGCGCGTGGATGACTATTTCTGGATGCGCGAGAAGACCAACGCGGAGGTGATCGCTTATCTGGAATCAGAGAACGAGTACACCGAAGCGGTGATGGCCGATACGAAGCCCCTGCAAGAGGCGCTTTATAACGAGATCCTGGCCCGCATCGAGGAAACGGACATGGCGGTGCCGGCGCGCCGCGGACCCTATCTTTACTACACGCGGACCGAGGAAGGGAAGCAGTACACCATTCACTGCCGCAAGCCTGTTGCCTCCGAGACGGAAGAAGTATTGCTGGATGAAAACGAGCTGGCGCGGGGCGAGAAATACTTTCGGCTCGAAGCGATCCGGCCAAGCGCCAGCCACAATCTGCTGGCTTACTCGGTGGACACCGAAGGCGATGAAGACTACACGATCTTCGTGAAAGATCTTGGCGCCGGCACTACCCTGCCTGACAGGATCTCGGGGAGTCAGGGGGCGATTGTTTGGGCGAACGACAATCGTACCTTCTACTATGCGACGCTGGATGCCGCCAAGAGACCGGAGAAGGTGTGGCGGCACACCTTGGGGACGCCGCACGCGCCCGATGAACTGGTGTTTCACGAGACCGACGAGCGTTTCTTCGTTTCCATCCACAAGACCCGCAGCGGACGATTCATTCTGATCGACATTCACAGCAAGGACACTACCGAGGTTCATTACGCGGAAGCAGACCGGCCCGACGGCGTGTTTCAGGTGATTGATCCGCGGCGGAAAGAGCACGAATATCATGTGCAGGATCAGGGCGAATATTTCTTCATCCGGACCAACGACGGTGCAAAGAATTTCCGGCTGATGCGCGCGCCGGTGGCGAATCCCGCGCGGGAGAACTGGAATGAGGTGATCGCGCATCGTCCGCATGTGAAGCTGGAAGGCATTGACGCGTTCCAGGACTTCCTGGCGCTGTATGAACGGGAAAACGGACTGCTGCGGATCAGGGTAAGCGAGTCCGGCGGGAGTCACGACGTGACCTTCGACGAGCCTGCCTACAGCGTGGCACCCCTGGACAATTTTGAATACGACTCGCAGACGCTACGCTTCCGGTATACGTCCCTGGTAACGCCATCGTCGGTGTTCGACTATGACATGCGGACGCGGACGCGCGAGTTGCGGAAGCAGGAACGTGTGTTGGGGGGCTACGATCCCAGCCAATATCAATCGGAGCGCATCTTCGCCACTGCCGGCGATGGAACCCAGGTGCCCATTTCGCTGGTTTACCGCAAGGGTACGAAGAACGCTCCACTGCTGCTGTACGGCTACGGATCCTATGGGATCAATATGGAAGCGGCGTTTGTTTCGAGCCGGTTGAGTTTGCTCGATCGCGGCTTTATTTACGCTATCGCGAACATACGGGGAGGCGCCGAACTGGGTGAGCCCTGGCACGATCAGGGCAAGATGATGGAGAAGCGGAATACGTTTACGGATTTCCTAGCGGCCGCCGAACATCTGATTGCCAATGGGTACACCACCAGTGCGCGCCTGGCGATTATGGGAGGCAGCGCCGGCGGCCTGTTGATGGGCGCTGTGCTGAACATGCGGCCGGATCTGTTTGCGGCTGCCATCGCGAAAGTGCCGTTTGTAGATGTGCTGAATACGATGCTGGACGCATCGCTGCCGCTGACTGTGACGGAGTACGACGAGTGGGGTGATCCGAACCAGGAGGCCGCCTACCGCTACATGAAATCCTATTCGCCATACGACAACGTGGAGCGAAGGGCGTATCCGAATCTGCTGATCACCGCGGGGTTGAACGACCCGCGCGTGCAGTATTGGGAGCCAGCGAAATGGGCCGCGAAGCTGCGGGCCGTAAAATCGGATTCCAACACCCTGCTGCTGAAAACCAATATGGGCAGCGGGCACTTCGGGGCGTCGGGGCGGTATGAACGAATCAAGGAGACAGCCTTCGATTACGCGTTTCTGCTGAAGACGATCTCGCGCTGATCTTCGTGCCCCTCGATGCGGATCTCGATGCGGTCGGGGGGCATCAACTCCGGGAAGCGTTCGCCCCATTCGATGAGCACCACAGCGTCTTCGCGGTCGAAGATTTCATCGAGGCCCAAGGATGCCACTTCACGCGCTGTATCCAGGCGGTAGAGGTCGATGTGATACACCGCGCTTCCGTATTCGTGAATCAGGGTGAAGGTGGGGCTGGTGACTTCATCGGGAACCGCGGCTCCGAGACCGAGCGCGAGGCCCTTGACGAGCGTGGTCTTGCCGGCTCCGAGATTGCCGATCAAGAGCACTACGGCGGGGCGCGTCAGTTCGGCTGCCAGCTTCTGTCCCAGCGCGATGGTTTCTTCCTCTGAGCTAGTGTGGAACCGCTGCACAGGTTCGCATCGCCTCCGGAAGGTACGTCAAGAGGTCGGTGGCGATCAGGCACTTCTCGCCTAATGCCGAGGCTCCCAGTTCACCGCAGAGTCCATGCAGATAAACAGCGGCGAGAACCGCTGCTTCCGGTGTGTCGGAATGCTGCGCCAGCAGGCCGGCGATGAGGCCCGTGAGGATGTCGCCTGTTCCGCCGGTGGCCATTCCCGGAGATCCTGTAGGGTTGATCCAGGCCCGGCCATCCGGGAAGGCGACGATGGTCCGGTTGCCTTTGAGGACGACGACCGTTGCGCGCTGCTTCGCCATGGTGCGGGCTGCCTGCAGGCGATCCGATTGGACTTCCGCCACGGAGGTGCCGCACAATCTGGACATCTCACCCGGATGCGGCGTGATGACGCGCCAGCGCCCGCCGGCGTGCCACTGGGAACCGGCGAGGGCGTTCAAGCCGTCGGCGTCCACCACCATCGGTAGTGGGGATTCCGCGAAGCAGCGGCGCGTCAGAGCTACCATCTCCGGGTCGTCGCCAAGGCCCGGCCCGAGGGCCACCAGCGACTTCCTGGCCACGGTCTTCTCGAAGGCTTCCATGGTCTGGGGCAATGCTTCGGTCATCAACTCCAGCGTGCGCAAGGCGGGCGCGGAGGAGGCCACCGTGACGAGACCGGCGCCGGCACGGAGCGCGGAGAGTCCGGCCATTTCCGCTGCGCCGTATTTTCCGTGCGCTCCGCCCACGACCAGCACATGGCCGTAGCTTCCTTTGTTCGATTCCTTGGGCCTTGGCTGCAGCAAATCGCGAAAGTCCGCAGGTTCCGTCATGTGCAGAGTGATGTCATCGTAGAGCGATGGCGGGCTGCCAATCGGGCCGATTCGTACTTCGCCCATGCGGTCACAATTTGGCGCCAGGGCGTGGGCTACCTTGAGCGCGGTGAAGGTTACGGTGAGGTCTGCGCGGACGAATTCCCCCTCGCTCCTGCCGGAGTCGCTGGACATGCCGGACGGAATATCCACGGCGACTACCTGCGCCAGGGGGAAGCCGGTGTTGATTTCACGAATCAGGTTCAAGGTCCGTCCGCGCGCGCCGCCGCGAAGACCGGTGCCCAGAAGCGCATCCACCACTATCGTCGCGTTTCGCATGGCAGGTGTGATCTCATCCTCCGGATCTACGCGCACCACATGAACCTCACGGGGATTGAATCGCGCCCAGAGCTGACGGGCGATCACCAGTCCGTCCCCGCCGTTGTTTCCCTTGCCGCAGAGCACCACGATACGATGCTCGCGGAGCGGCGTGAACCGCTCGGCCATCAGCTCCACTACGCGGGCGGCTGCGTTTTCCATTAATGCCGGCTCCGGGATCCCCATCTCAATGGTCCGCCGGTCCACTTCCTTCATCTCGGCTGCCGTTAAGACTTTCATCATCGTGCCTCCGCGAGCAATTCTTCGAGCTGGCGCAACTGCGCCGGGTCGCCCATGGCGATGAGATAGTCACCGGCGGAAATCTCCGCGTCGGCGTCCGGATTGAACAGCATGGTTCCTTCCGCTTTGCGGATTGCCAGTACGATTACGCCCACCTGCCGCCGCAGTTGAATCTGCCCCAGGGACTTCGAAATACACTCACTGCGCTCGGACACGCGGACCTGCTCGATGCTGATATTCAGTCCAGTGGCCATGGTGGTGAAATCCAGAAAAGTGGACACGTGCGGCCGCAGGATGGCCTGCGCCAGGCGGGTTCCGGTGATGTCGTATGGCGCGAAGACCGAGTCCGCCCCGGCGCGGCGGAACTTCTGCTCCGACCCTTCCTCGCTGACCCTGGCGGAAATGATGAGGTTGGGGTTCAAGCCCTTCGCCGAGAGAATGAGGAAGAGGTTGTCGGCATCGGTGGAGAGCGCAGCGATCAGGCCCTTGGCGCGAGTGATTCCCAGATCGCGCAGATTCTCGTCGCGCGACGCGTCGCCCAATGTGGCGAGCATGCCAGACCTCATTGCACGCTCCACCTTGTCTTCAAAATTGTCGATGACGATGAAGGGCACGCCGGCGCGCTGCAGTTCATTGGCCGCACCGCGGCCGACACGTCCAAACCCGCAAATAATGAAATGGTTGTCCAGTTTTTCAATCATTCGCCTCACCCGGCGCTTTACGAAATATTGATTCAGTTCCAGCTCAATGATGGTCTGCGTGGTGGCGCCCACGGCAAGAAACATGGTGACCACGCCAAAGAAGATAATGAACGAGTTGAAAACGCGACCCGCGTGGCCCAGCGGATGGACCTCCGCATAGCCCACCGTGGTGATGGTCATCAGCGCCATGTAGAACGCATCGAACGGTGGATAGTCCGCGATTACGGTATATCCGATGGTGCCCACAGTGAGCACGACAACGATGGCCAACAGGACCCGCAGCAGCCGGAGCTTGATGTGCTGCATTTCCACTCAGCGCCTCCGCATCAACAGCAGCGTCATGTCGTCTTGCAGCTCACCGGCTCCAGTCCAGCCCTTCACCGCTCCGATGATCGTTTCGGCCAGTTTCACGTCGTCCAGATGCGCGTTCCTGACAGCCAGCTCGGTGAGGCGATCCTCTCCGAACATTTCGCCGTACTCGTTCTCCGGCTCACTGATTCCGTCTGTGAAGAAAACCAGCAGATCGCCCGGGTCCAGGGTGACGCAGCTTTCGCCGTAGGCCGCAAAATCGAATGCGCCCACCACCATTCCATTTACCTCCAGGCGGGTTGCCGTGCCTTGGTGAACAAGAATTGGCGGCAAGTGCCCGGCGTTGGTATAGGTGAGTGTGGCGGTGGGCTCATCATAGAAGCCGAAGAAAAACGTCGCGAACTTCTCGGGCGAAGTATGAGCGTGCAACTGCTTGTTCATCTGCGACACCAGGTTCGACGGGGCGCAATCCGGGGAGAGGCGCAGCAACATGCGGAAAGATGACTGTATTGTGGCCATCAACAGCGCGGCCGAGATCCCCTTGCCGGAGACGTCCCCTACGGCAAGAGCGATTCGAGTGTCGTTCAATTGGTGGTAGTCGTAATAATCGCCGGAAACCAGCCGCGCCGGATCGCAATGCGCAGTGAGGCAGAGAGATTGCATCTTCGGCACAAACTTGGGGTAGAGCTGATTCTGCACCTCGCGCGCAATGGCGAGTTCGCCATGCAGCCGGGCGCGTTCCTTCTCCACCTCGACCAGGCGCTCCAGATTTTCGGTCATCTGGTTGAAGGAAACCGCGAGTCCGCCCAGCTGGTCCGACCCGTGCGCCGGAATGCGGTGCGAGAAATCGCCTTTGGTTACCTTCTGCGTACCTTCATCCAGATCGTGAATGGCTCCGGTGATGGTACGGGTGATGGAAACTCCGACTTTCAATGCGGCCAGTTCCGCCATTAGAAACAGTATGGCAACTGAGTAAAAGAGAAACGGAATGAGGTCTTCCGCCCAGGCAATTTTCTGGTTGAATACCTGGCGCAGCAAAGCCGACGGGCGGGTAAGCACTACGATCGCCGCTTCCTTTTGGGTGCCTGGCGAATCCCATTCGGCCAGAGGAGCTTTCACTATCGACCACACCGTGACATCCAGCGCATTCACCGCGGGCGGAATGCGGTTTCTGGATGTAATGCGAAGCGGCGATGGATGCAGGAGGCTGGCGCGCGAGGGGTTGAGACCTTCCAGTATGTTAGTTTCGCCCAGGCCTGGCGCGAGTTCGCCGAGAAATTCCCGCGTGATTGGAAAGGTGACCGAGATGGTGTGGCCGCCGCGTACGATGCGCGTCCAGCCAGAGAGCAAGCCATCCTTGAGGATGAGACCGGTGTTCTCGGGCCACGTGGCGGGAGGCGGATGAATCGCCGGTTTGGCCGGGAACTGCCATGGATGGTCACCCTGCACCGTGATCTCTACCCCCGGGTAGCGTGCCTGCAGATAGGGTCCAACGCTGCTGACCCATTCCTCGCGCTGCGAATCATCGCGCAGCAGAAATTCGGCGGTGGTGCGCAGGCCTCCAATGCGGCGGTCCAGTTCGGAGGTTACCAGATAGGTGGATAACTGCCCGGCAACCAGATAGGCGCCCAGTCCGAGCAGCGTAGTGATGAGGATGATGGGAACGACGGCGATGAAGAAGTAGGCCACCATGAGGCGGTTGCGCAGCCGCCAGATGGATTTGCGCACGAGATCGTGAGAAATGCGGATGACTGCCCAGCTTCCCAGGGCCAAGACGGCGAACTTCAGCAGCATCAGCCAACCGCTGTGGGGTATGACGAAGGTCAAAGCAGAGTAGGCGACGAGAAGAACCGCAAATGCTATTTCGATTCGGCCGATGCGGATCTTCATGATATCCGCACCGCTAAATGCGGGATTTGGCGATGGATGGTGTAGACGAAGGTGGTTCCGTGAACGGCCCTTCCGGCTCCAGATAGTATTTCGTGAGCCCGTCCTGCAGCAGTTTCAGGGCGCTTTGCGGGTCGTCGGCGAATGTAAAGAGGTCAAGATCGTCCGCGCTGATGACGCCGTGTTTCACCAGGGCGTCGAAGTTGATCACTTCCTTCCAGAAAGACGGCCCGTAGAGTACGGTGACGATTTTGTTCTCCAGCTTCTGGGTCTGCGCAAGCGTCAATATTTCCATCAGTTCGTCCAGGGTGCCGAAGCCGCCGGGAAAAATCACAAGCGCCTTCGCCAGATAGGCGAACCAGAATTTGCGCATGAAGAAGTAATGAAATTCGAAGGACAGTTCCTGGGTGATGTAGGGATTCGGCCACTGCTCAAACGGCAAACCGATATTCAGGCCGATTGTCTTGCCATTGGCATCGCTGGCGCCGCGGTTGGCGGCCTCCATGATGCCCGGACCGCCGCCCGTACACACCACGAAGCGGCGGGTATTGTCGGGCAGGGCATCGGACCAGAGCGTGAACAACCGGGCCAGCTCCCGCGCGTCCTTGTAGTAACGGCCGAGGGGACCCTCTTCCTTGATTCGCGCAGAGCCGAAGAACACGATGGTGTCCTGGATCTTTTCGGTTTGGAATTGGGACAGCGGCTGCAGGTATTCCGAGAGAATGCGCAGGGCCCGCGCATCCGGACTGTCGACGAATTCCTCGTTCTTATAGGCTACGGGGACTCGATGGTGGTTTTCAGCGAAGTCGGACACTGGCTTTACTCAGGCTGCGCGGATTCCAGTTCCTGCACGCGCTTTTGCAATTGTCGCACTGTCTTGAGCAGCTCGGGCAGTTTCTGAAAGGCGGTAATCGCCCTGAGCCATTCCTTGTTGTCGAATGCCGGACTGCCGGAAACAAGGGAGCCCGCCGGGACGTCGCCGCCAATCCCGCTCTGTGCGTAGACGATCACGTTGTCGTGGATGGTGAGGTGGCCGGAGACCCCTACCTGGCCCGCGAGCAGTACATTCTTCTCCAGAATGGAGCTGCCGGCCAGTCCGGTCTGCGCGCAGATGATGTTGTCTTCGCCAACGACCGAGGCATGGCCGATCTGCACCAGACTGTCGATTTTCGCGCCGCGCTTCACGCGCGTTTCGCCCATTGTGGCGCGATCCACCGAGCTGAGGGTCTGGATTTCGACATCATCCTCCAATACCGTAACGCCCGACTGCACAATCTTGTGGTGAGAACCGTCCTTCCGCTTGGCGAAACCGTACCCATCTCCGCCGACTATCACGCCGTTCTGCAGGATGACGCGATGGCCGATGCGGCAGAATTCGCGCACTGCCGTGTGAGAATGCGCCAGGAAGTCGTCGCCGATTTCCGCGCCTTCATAGATCACGGCGTGCGGATGCAACACTGCGTTGCGCCCCAGTTGGACCTGAGCGCCGACAGAGGCGAAGGGCCCGATGGATGGGTTTTCGCCGATCTGCGCCGTGGGATGGACGAATGCCAGCGGATGAATGCCTGCCGGGGGTACCGGAGGCTGATAGAAGAGTGCCAGGGCGCGCGCGAAATCGAGATAGGGGTTCGAGGAGATGAGAGTGGCGATGGGCAGGTCCGGAAGCGGGTTCGAGACCAGGATGGCCGATGCGCGGGTGTTCTTTACTTTCGGCGCGTACTTCGGATTTGCCAGAAAGGTGATCTGTCCGGGGCCGGCCTGTTCCATCCCGGCCACTCCGGAAATTTCCAAGCTGCCATCGCCGTTCAGGGCGCATCCAAGAGCATCTGCCAGTTGACTCAGTTTCATTAGTAAGGGGGGAACAATTACGCCGGGAATTTGTCGCGGCATTCGGTGGAACAGAAATGAACTACAGAGCCACTGACACTTTTCTTGACGGAGGTGGCCGTGGAGACAAACGTTCCGCAAACAGGATCCTTCTTCAGTTCGCCCCCTTCCGGCACGGTGGGCCTGCCCTGCGGTTGATCGGGTGAGAACCAGGCGCCGATGCCTTTCATGAGAACTCCGGCTATCATCCTGACCACGGAGATCATGATGACGGTAACAATGAGGTAGAAGAGGAAGCGAAACATGAGGAAGGGCGGCCGGTCAGCCGTGCCGCCCTGTAATCCAGGCCAGGTACTTTACTTCTTCTTTGCCGGCGCCGCTTTCTTGGTTGGCGCGGGCGCATTCGGATTGCGGTATTCGGTATCGATCTTCGCGCCCATCGCCTGCAGCATGCCCTTGGAGGATTCCGCAAAGGGTCCATCCGGCTTCAACTGCAGATAGGCCTGAAATTCTTTGTCCGTACCTTCAGGGAAGATTGTTTTGCCGTCTTTGTCCACGGTGGCCTTGGAAGTCATGCACATCGCCTTCTGATAATGCGCGTCGGCGTAATTTGCATCTGCCACGATCGCCTTGTCAAAGGCGTCGCAGGCGGGTCCAAGCTGATTTGAATTCACCAGCACGGCGCCCATGTTGTAGTAGTAACGCCCGGCGTTCGGAGCATCCAACTCCACTGCTTTGGTCAACTCCGCCTGCATTTCCGGGAACTTGTTCAGGCGGGCCAAGGTGAGGGCGTAGTTGTTGTGGTAGCTGGCGTCTGTCGGCTGCAACTCAATGGCTTTCTTGTAGGCCTCGACAGCCTTGTTCAGCGCGGCGTCCTTCTCGGCTCCGGTCTTGGTTTTGGACAATTCGGAGTACGTCTCGGCCAGATTGCCCCAAATTACATTCTGATTGGGGTCCAATTCGGCAGCTTTGGTAAACGCGGTAACGGCCACGTCGAACTGCTTGCCTTTCAGAGCCTCCATGCCCTGGTTGAAGGAGTCGTTCAACTCCTTATTCTTCTTCATGGCGCCGGCGCGTTCCTTGATCTGCTTTTCGAGAGCGGCCTTCTGCTCCGGCGTCATATCGCGGGCCTGCTCGGGCGGCAATTGGCCCGCCTCGACTGCTTTGGCCTGTGCTTCCCCGCGTGCCTTCTGGCCCTGCAAGTCGAAATTCACCGGCAGCGGATCACCCAGCCGGGTCCTTACATTGTCCACCGAGTCGCGTTCCTTGCCGTCCACCACGAGTGTTACTTTGTACGTCCCAAGCGGCAGGCCGGCGTGAAAATAGTCGCCTTTCTTCTTGGTTTTGACCTGGTAGTGGCCCTTGATATCCTTGCGGTCGATGTTGATGACGGCATCCTTCAAAGGCTGGCCGTCTTCGCCTTTCACCACACCCTCCAGGGAGGATGTCTGCGCGAGCGAACTGCCCGTAAACGCGAATAAACACAAGGCTAACCCTGCCAGGTATTGTCTAGTTAATTTCATAGAGTTTCGGACCTCCTGTACTTCACTCCGGATCTGCAAGATCCAGAATACTATACCCAATCCGCATTCACTATTATGACGTATCCTTTTCGAACCATGTTGCATCCAAGCTCGTGTAGAATGTTAATAGTACCTAATCTAAGGGGTGTTGGAAGTCTTCCTATGCGTGGGTGGATTGCGAGTCTGCTTCTCTGCGCGTCCGCGTTTGCGGCCGCACCGGCTTCGGATCTCGACCGCGCAAATCAGCTTTACGAGCGAACGCACTACCAGGAATCCTTAAAAGTGTTGCTGCCGCTGACGCCGTCGGGTCCAGTGCTGGAAGGGATTGGCAAGAACTACTTCATGATGGGTGAATTCAAGAAGGCCCAGGAGTATTTCGAGAAGGCGATTGCGAGCGACCCGAGCAATTCGGTTTATCACCATTGGCTGGGGAAGACGTATGGTCGCCGCGCGGAGACTTCTGCGTTTATTACTGCTCCCGGCTATGCATCGAAGGCGCGGCAAAGCTTTGAGAAGGCGGTGGCGCTCGATCCCCGGAACAAGGACGCGATCAACGACCTGTTTGAGTATTACGTGGAGGCGCCGGGTTTCCTTGGCGGCGGTCTTGACAAGGCCGACGCGCTGACCCAGACAATCGGCTCTCTTGACCCGGCTGAGTATCAATTCGCGCTGGCTGTACTCGCGGAGCACCGCAAGGAATTCGGTTCCGCCGAGCAGCACTTGAGGCGGGCGTTGGATCTCGCGCCCCGCCAGGTGGGCCGCGTGATCGATCTGGCCAAGTTCCTGTCTAAGCAGGGCAAGACGCAGGAGAGCGACGCGGTATTTGAACAGGCAGAGAAAATCTCTCCGAACGACCCGAAAGTGATGTTCGCCAAGGCCGATGCGTATATTCACAGCAAGCGAAATATGGAAGCGGCAAAGGCGCTGCTGGAACGGTATCTGAAGGCACCTCTGACGCCGGACGATCCGTCGCGCGCCGAGGCTCAGAAGCTGCTGAAAATGGCCTCCGGCGTCTAGGGAAGGTTCGGCCCTCCCCCATGCAAATCGGTGAAGCTCTTCGATTCAGCCTTCACGCGCTCCGTGCTAACAAAATCCGGACGTTCCTCACTGCGCTTGGCCTGGTGATCGGCAACGCATCGGTCATTCTGGTAGTCACCATCTCGCTGACGAGCCAGGATTACATTCTGGATCAGATTCGCGGCATCGGATCCAATCTCATCTACGCCAATTACGAAGCCGGCAGCCAGACGGCTACGCAGGTGGAGGCCGATTTCGTCAAGATGACGGACCTGGAAGCGGTGCGCCAGCAGCTGGGGTCCAAAATCACGGCGGCGACTCCGGTCATGACGAATTACGACCGCATTCGCATTGGCGGGCGTGAGGAAGACATCGCCATCATCGGGACGGACGACCAATATCCTTTCGTGCGCAACATTATTGTGCTGGCCGGGCACTTTATGGACGCGAGCGACGTGGCGACGCGCCAACACGTGGCGATGCTGACGGAGAAGCTGGCGCGGCGGCTTTACGGGAGCCAGTCGGCAGCGGTGGGCCAGATCCTGAAACTGCACGGGCTGCAATTCACGGTAATCGGGTCGTTCAAAGAGAAAACGGAAAGCTTTGGACTCTCCGAGCTAAGCAGTGAGACGGTGATCATTCCGATCACGGTGATCAAGTACTTCAACCCGGTGGAGCGCATTGACCCGCTGTATATCCAGGTGAAGAACCCGTCGGATGTAGAGCCGTTGACGAAGGTAGTGCGCACTATTATTGAGAACCGCCACCGGCCGGGGGCGCGCTACAAAGTGGAGAACCTGACGGCGATTCTGGACGCGGCCAAGAACATCGCGCTGATTCTCACTATTGTGCTGATTCTGGTGTCGGCCATCGCGCTGATCATCTCGGGAATCGGCATCATGAATATCATGCTGGTGACGGTGACGGAGCGCACCCGGGAAATCGGCCTGCGCATGGCTGTAGGCGCCAGCCGCCGCGAGATCCTGCAGCAGTTCCTGTTTGAGGCGACGCTCATCAGCGTGGGCGGAGGAATGGTGGGTATCCTGGCCGGGGTCGCGGTGCCGCTGAGCGTACGGTTTTTTGTGGAATCCATCCAAATTCCGATTTCCATGATGTCGGTGGTGACGGCGTTCGGGGTGTCGTTTATTGTCGGATTGGTGTTTGGTCTGCTGCCCGCCAGCCGGGCTTCGCAGTTGAATCCTACCGAAGCGCTACGCTACGAATAAAAATACTGTTGTGTGCTAGAGTTCCGCTATGCGCTACCTTGCGGTTCTGTTTTCCGTGTTGATCCTGCACGCAGCGGATGTCCCCGATTCCAAAGACCCTGTTGGAATGAAACGTTACGAAGGGAGCGAGATGATCGGCTATCACGCTCCGAACTTTCAGGAGTACGTAGTGCCTCTGAGCCCTCCACAGGGAGTCTACCCTGCGGTTTATAAAAAAGCGTCGCGGTGGAAGGGCTGCTTAGCCGACACAGCTATGTCGCGCCGGCTGGACGGTCCGCTACCGAGCTACTCCGGAATTACAGGCTGGAGTTTCAACGCATGGGCTTGACGACGATGTATGAAAGAAAGGCCGGTGACAGTGGGTCGGTGGGGCCGGAATACGACAAGGTGTCCGCCGAGGACGACCTCGGCCAGATCCTGGGATACGGTTTCGATGAGCGGCTGCTGGTGGGTAAATCGAAAGACGCAAAGCCTACCTACTATGTGGTCTTCGTGACGACTTACAACGACGGCGTTATTCCCGAACGTCTGCAAAGTTCCGTGCAGAAGGGCCGCGCGCTGGCGGTAGTGACGGTCATCGCGCCGCAAGCAATGGAAAAGAAGATGGCATTTGTGAACGCCGATGAGATGAAAGGCGCCATTGGCGAATCCGGTAAGGTAGTACTGTACGGCATCTATTTCGACACTGATAAAGATGTGGTCAAGCCGGAGTCCAAACCCACGCTGGACGAAATTGCCAAGCTGATGAAGAATGATGCGACGATGAAGATTCATGTGGTGGGGCATACCGACAACCAGGGCAAAGAAGACCATAATCTGGATTTGAGCCGGCGCCGCGCGGCCAGCGTGGTGCGAGAGTTGACCGCGAAATACGGGATCACCGGGGATCGTCTGGACGCGTTCGGCTGCGGGCTGTATTCGCCACTGGCGAGCAACGCTACCGACGAAGGCCGCGCTAAAAACCGGCGTGTCGAACTGGTGCAGTAGTGAAACCGATTCTAGAGATTCCTCCGGAACCGGAGATCAAATTACTCCGGCCATTTCTGGCATTCGCCGCCAACAAGACTTCCGGCGGCATATTGCTGCTTGCCTGCACCGTAGTCGCACTGGTGTGGGCCAACTCGCCGTGGGCCGCAACGTACAGCCAGCTTTGGCACACCAATCTCACCCTCAGCCTGGCGGGGCGCGGGCTGAGCCACGATCTCCATTTCTGGGTCAACGATCTGTTGATGGCGGTGTTCTTCTTTGTGGTGGGCCTGGAAATTAAACGCGAAATTCAGGTGGGCGAACTCGCATCGGTGCGCCAGGCGACGTTGCCGATTCTGGCGGCACTGGGCGGAGTAGCCGTGCCCGCGTTAATCTATTTCAGTTTGAACTACGCCGGGCCGGGAGCAGCGGGGTGGGGAATCCCGATGGCGACGGACATCGCGTTCGCGCTGGGCGTGATGGCGATGCTGGGCGATCGGGTGCCGCTCGGCTTGAAAGTGTTTCTGACGGCCCTGGCGATTGTGGACGACATTGCGGCAGTGGTGGTGATCGCGGTGTTTTACACCTCTGAGATCGACTGGATGTCGGTGGGCCTGGCGGGTGTTGTGATTGGTGTGCTGTTTGCGGCGAATCGCCTCGGCGTTCGTCACCCGCTGCCTTATGCGCTGCTTGGCGCGGTTCTTTGGTTCGCGGTACTGCAATCCGGGATTCACGCTACCATTGCGGGCGTGGCGCTGGCGTTCACGATCCCGGCACGGTCGACGCTGGAGCCGGCCGACTTTCTCCGCCGATGCCGCGCGATCCTAAACTACTTCGAGCGCGCGGCCCAAAGCGAGAAGAGCATCATGAACGACGTGGAGCAACATTCGTCCATCGAGGCGCTCGAAACGGCGTGCGAGCGGGTACACTCGCCGCTGCACCGCATGGAGCACGCGCTGCACAGTTGGGTGACATTCCTGATCATGCCGGTTTTCGCGCTGGCGAATGCCGGAGTGGTACTCGGAGGGAACTTCGCGGAGAGCTTTTCGCGACCGGTTACGTTCGGGGTGTTTCTGGGACTGCTTATCGGGAAACCGATCGGGATCATGCTGGCCTCCTGGCTGGCTGTTCGTTCGGGGGTGGCGTCGCTGCCGGCGGGTGTGAACTGGAATCACGTCCACGGCGCGGGCTGGCTGGGCGGAATTGGTTTTACGATGTCGCTGTTTGTCACCGGACTGGCATTTCCCCAGGAGGACCTGGCGGACATGGCAAAGCTTGGTATTTTGATCGCTTCGGTTTGCGCCGGGCTGATTGGGTCGGCGCTCTTAATTCTGAACCGCCGTTCGGCCACTGTTTCGTAGATTGGCGCCCCGAAGATTTGCGGCCTTGAGGAAAAGAGGCAAAAATAGGCATTATGGCCCTGCAATTCAGCACTTCCTATCTTGAGGATTCGCTTACGCTTTTCCGCTACTACAAGGGCGTCGCCGAACGGGCGATGACGCAGGTGACGGACGAGCAACTTAACACGCTGTTGGACGCTGAAATGAATTCGATCGCCGTCATTGTGAAGCACATGGCCGGGAACATGCGGTCCCGATGGACCGATTTTCTAACCAGCGACGGCGAGAAGCCCGATCGAAACCGGGAAGTTGAATTCATGGATCCGCCCGCGACGCGGGAGGAGTTGACTGCCATGTGGGACCAGGGGTGGCGTTGTCTTTTCACTGCTTTGGAACCGCTTACCGACGCGGACCTGGCGCGGACCGTGACCATTCGCGGGGAAGCGCATTCGGTGATGCAGGCCGTCAATCGCCAGGTGGCGCATTACTCGTATCACTGCGGGCAGATTGTGCTTTTGGCCAAGCACTTCAAGAGTAGCGAGTGGCAGTCGTTGACAGTGCCGCGGGGGCAGTCGGCGGCGTTCAATCAACGGGTGCTCTCTGGAGATGCCAGCCAGCGATAGCCGGACCTGAACCGGGCCGAGCCCGAAAGCTGGCCTACCATGAAGATATGAAAAGCGCCATCCTGCTTCTCGCCGTCTTCCTGCCTTGCCTTCAGGGCGAAGTTCATTCGCTCACCTTGAAGGATGCCGTTACGCTGTCCCTCAAGCAGAACCCGGAAATCCTTGCGGCGCGCATCGAACAGCAGAAAACCGAATTCGCTATTCGCGTTGCCAAGGATCCGTTTGTTCCCAAGATCTTCGCGGGCAGCGGACTGGCATACAGCACCGGTTATCCCATGAGTATCGACGGGTCGGCGCCCGCCATCATTCAGGCCAAGACGGTGATGAGCCTCTACAATCCCGCGCAGCGCTTTCTGATCGCCCAAGCCAAAGAGAACGCCCGCACCATGGCGATTGACGAAGCAACCAAGCGCGAGGATACCAGCTACCGTGTAGCCGCGCTTTTTCTGGATGTCCTGCGGCTAGGGCAGGACCGCGACGTCGCCCGCCGCCAGATCGACAGCTTCGGGAAGGTGGCCGAGACCGTCCGCCTCCGCGTCGAGGAAGGAAAGCAACTGGAGATTGATTCCGAGATCGCCAACTTCCACACGGCGCGGGCCAAACAGCGGCTGGAGGCACTGGAAAGTGACACGGATTACGGTGAGGCCTCACTGGCGCTGGTGCTGGGCTTTGGGCCCAATGACCGCGTTCGTCCGGTGGACGGGGACCGGCCGGCGGGCGCCGACCCTGAAACCGAAGAAGCGGCGGTGGAGAGCGCGCTGGCCAACAGTGGAGAAGTGCAGAAGCTGGTTTCCCAGATGCAGGCGAAGGGTTTCGAGCTGCGCTCCTACAAATCCGCGCGGCTGCCCACCTTTGACCTGGTGGCGCAGTATTCGCTGCTGGCGCAGCATAACTATGAAGACTTCTTCCGCCGGTTCCAACGCAATAACGGACAGTTGGGAATCTCTATCCAGATTCCTGTGCTGACCGGATCGGCCGCCGGAGGGCAGGCTTTTCGCGCCGAGGCCGAAATTGCGCAGATGCGGCTGCAGGTCCAATCCACCCGGGACCGTGTGGCGGTGGATGCCCGGAAGGGATTTCGGGACGTGAAACGGGCCCAATCGGCGCGGGAAATCGCCAAGATGGACCTCGACCTGACGCGCAAGCAGATCTCCATTGCGCTGTCGCAGATGGAGGAGGGCCGGGCCAGCCTGCGGCAGGTAGAAGACCTGCGGGTGGCAGAGATTGAAAAATGGACGGCATTTTATGATGCGCAGAACGTCTTAGAGAAGACGAAGCTCGCGCTGCTGCGGCAGACGGGATCGATCCTGGCCGCGCTGCAGTGACCTTGTGCGGGGATAATACCCCCAGTTGCGCCGGGTTACTAGAGTAGATATCTGATTGCATCCATAGGAGATTTATGGTTTAGTGTAGTGTTGGGTACCTAGGTATTTATTATGATTAAGCGCTCTCTTACTTCGCTACTTTTAGTGCTCTGTTTTACCGCCGCCTGCAACACCGATCCGAATGTTGCCAAGAAGAAGTACGTGGATCGTGGCAACCGCTATTACGACAAGGGCAAGTACAAGGAAGCGCTAATTATGTACAAAAATGCGCTTCGTAAGGACTTGCGGTACGGAGAAGCGTACTACCGGTCCGCCCTGGCCGAAGTGAAAATGAACCGGTTTGGAGAGGCGGCGCGCGATCTGCAGCGGGCGGTGGAATTGCAGCCCGACAATCTGGACGCCTACACGCGGCTGATCAACATTTATCTGAATGCCTACCTGGGGACTGCAAGCCGCCCTAAGGGGTACATCACGGAATTGATGACGCTGCGGGACAAACTAGGCAAGAAGCATCCGCAATCCTACGAGTTCCAGCGCATCAGCGGATACATTGCCCTGACGGAATCGAAACCCAAGGAAGCCATCAAGTTCTTTGAAAAAGCCAACGAGATCAAGCCCCTGCAGTCGGACTTGATGCTGGTCTACATGCAGACCCTGGTGGCTGACAACCGCGCGGCCGAGGCCGAGAAACTCGGTTACGACATGTTGAAGAAAGATCCGCACGTCGGCAGCATCTATGACGCGCTGTTTCTGAACTACATCAAAAGTAACCGGCTTAACGATGCTGACCGCATCATGAAGTCAAAGATCGAGAACAATCCGACGGTTGCCGAAAACTATTTGCAACTGGCTGCTCATTATTACTCGCAGAAGCAGCGGCCTGAAATGCTGGCCACGCTGGACCGGCTCTCGTCCAATCCGAAGGATTTCCCGAACGCGCCGCTGTTGGTAGGCGACTTTTTCCTGCGCATCAAGGAACTGGACCTGGCGCTTCAACAGTATGAGAAAGGCGCCAAGCTGAACGACAAGGACAGACACCTCTTCCAAAAGAGAATGATCGAGACGCTTGTGCTGCAGGACAGGAAGCAACAGGCTAACGACCTTCTGGCGACGCTTTTGAAGGAAGATCCAAAAGACGACGAGGCACTGGCAATTCGCGCTTCGCTGTTGATGATGAGCGGTTCGAGGGATCAACTGCAATCGGCCATCAACGATCTGCAGACTGTGGTGAGCCGGCTGCCGGACAACCCGGTGGTGCGTTTTAACCTGGGCCGGGCCCACCTGGCGAAGGGCAACGTACAGCAGGCCAAGATTCAATTTGAGGAGTCGTTAAAGCTCCGTCCGGATTACCTGCTGCCGCGGATCGCTTTGGCGCAACTGTTACAGCAGAATCAGGAATACGGCAAGGTGGTCCAGATGGCCAGCGAAATTTTGGCCTACGACCCCGGCAATGTTCAGGGGAAGCTGCTGCGGACGCGCGCTTTGATCGGCATGGGAGAGTTGAAGCAGGCGCGGGCCGAACTGAATGATTTCGCGGAGAAAAACCCCAATGTCTGGGAGTCGAGGCTGCAGATTGCCGCACTGGATTTAGCCGAGAAGAATTACAAAGCCGCCGAAGACATTTTCCGCAAGATGTATAGCGAGACCAAGGATCCGCGGGCGCTGATGGGACTTACCGAAACGTTTACGGTCCAGGGACAGTACGAACAGGCAATGAAGCTGCTTAAGGAAGAGGTGGCCAAAACGCCGGACCGCGTGGATTACATTGTGGCCATCGGCAACATCGCAGTTCGCGCGCAGAAGTACCCGGAAGCGATGGAGAATTACAAGAAGGCTTTGGATAAATTTCCACGGTCGTCCGATGTCTGGATCCGGTTGGGTGAGACACAGCGCCGTACCGGAGACCTTGCCAGCGCCGCCGCCAGCTTCAATAAGGCGAAGGATCTGGCTCCGAATAACGTTGTGCCGTTCATTGAGCTGGCGTTAATGGCCGACGGCGCGGGTGACAAGGACAAGGCTCGGCCGCTGTATGAACAGATTCTCAAGATTCAGCCGGACCATCCGATTGCTCTGAACAATCTGGCGTACCTGCTAGCCGAAACCGGCGCGGATCTCGACCAGGCGATGACGATGGCCCAGCGTGCCAAGCAAAAGCTGCCGCAGGATAACAATGTGGCCGATACGCTGGGTTGGATTTATATCAAGAAGAACCTGAGCGACCCGGCCATCTCCATTTTCAAAGAACTGATTCGTCTGGAGCCGGACCGGTCCACGTATCATTACCATCTGGCGATGGCGTTAGCGCAGAAGGGCGATAAGCCGGCTGCGAAGAAAGAACTGGAATCGGCTCTGCGTATGCAGCCTGTCAAGGCTGAAGAACAGAAGATCCGGGAACTGCTGCAGAAAGTCACCTAGTTTCGTGTGGAACGCCAGCCAGGGGGCTGTCCGCGGGTTGAGGACCCGCCGTCCAATCCAAGTGTCCAGCAAATTCGGGCGGTTCTTGTGTTACGGGTTCCTCTTCCTGGCTGCGCTGCCTTTGACGGCTGCAACCGTCTTCCGGCAATCCTCGGCGCTGCCCGGCGGAACTATTCAGCTGCCGGCGCTGAAGCGCGGACTTCCGTATAGCTTCGCGTTTTCTTTTCATTCTCCGGACGTCTTTCGAGCCGATGGTTCTTTGCGCGTGCGCCTGGCGCAGGGCAAGGTGACGCTGCTGCAGAAGACGCTGCACGCCGGGGACGCGGATCTCTTCAGCACCTTTGCGACCAGCGCCGATACGGGCATCGAGGTATTCCTGGAGCCGGCGGGGGGCATCGCGCCTGCCGCGAAGTACTCCGTGCAGGTTGACTCCTGGCCGGCGGGCGCCGCAGTGGAGCGGGAACCCAACAATACCTGGCAGGACGCGAACCTGATTGAACCGGGCGGGACGATTTTCGGATCGGCGGATGACGTCCCCTATATTCCCCTCAGTACCGCCAAGCCGGCGTCTTTACAGACCGGCCTCGATTGGTACCGGTTTGAATTTAGCGGGCCTCCGAAGCTGATCTTCTTCGAGCTGGATTTGATGGAGCGGGACAATATCCCGGTAGACGTCGCGATCTTCCGAATCAAGGATGGCGGACCGGTGGCTTATCTGGAAGGCGAGGATCCGGTGACGCCGCCGCACGAAGTGCAAGCTCTACCCGGCAATAAGTTCACGACGCGGATCCTGAAAGAAGCGGGCACCTATTACATTCGCGTCGCGGCTAACCATCCGGAGTATAAGCTGCGCACCAGGCTCTACGATCCACCGTCTTACACGGACCCACGAAAGGCAGTCCGTACGGCAGTGGACTACATCATCGCAGCCGGCGATTCCTGGCATGCGAATACGCCGCGCCGCGGGGGCGTTTACGACCGCATTGCCAACGTGCATCAGGAGACGTCACTTTGCGTGGCGTGTCATGCTACACACTTCCCGCTGCGCGCCCAAGTCTATGCCATCCGTAACGGCTATCCGGTACAGTTTCGGCAGCAACTGCAATTTTTGGCGGAGCGCTTTTACAATAATCCGCGCCCGTTCTACGGTTTTGAGGAACAGGGCGCCGTCTGGGCGCGTGTGATCTCGGCTCCCGCGAACGTGCTTGGACGAATGGGCTACCTGAACAGTATCTTTGAGCGGGAGGTTACGGGAGAACGCCGGGAAGAGTTCCATAGAGGCATTCGCGAGTATCTGAAGCTTTACTACAACGGGCGCACGGAACTCCCGCCCGATGAGACTAACGGCAACACGCCGCTGGTGAGCGCCTACGAGGTGGCCTGGTATGCCTGGGAGGAGACCAAGGACCCGGCCATCGCCAGATTAATTGAGCAGGACCATGTGAAAAACATGGCGGACCTCTGCTACCAGACACTGGCGCTGGCGTCGATTGACCCGAGCCGGTACGCGGCGCAAATCAAACGGAATGCCGAACGGATTCTCTCCCTGCAGCGCGCTAGCGGTCAGTGGGCCATGAAGTTTGAAACAGGCGAACCGGACGCGGAGTTTCAGACCGGACATGCTCTCTGGGCGCTGCAAGCAGCTGCAATTCCCGCTTCGCATCCACAGGTGAAGAAGGCGATCGATTACCTGCTGAAGCGCCAGCAGCCGTTCGGCGGTTGGATGGACCCGCTGCAATCCTACGAAAATTTCCGCACGCCCTTCCGCGAAACGCAGATGGCGATTCTGGCGTTGAGTTCCTATTTTCCGGGCGATGGGCGCGGCGCACGGTGGAATGCGCACGGGCAGGGTGAATCGCTTCTGGAGCGGCTGGACAATACCTGGAGCCGTCCCGGGGCGGAGGTGGTAAAGGCTGCCGCGTCTCCCGATGCACTGATCCGACAGCAGGCGGTGGAAGCCCTTGGCCGCGGCGGTGACCCGTCCATTCTGCCGGTCATCATCGGCCGCCTGGGCGATCCGAGCAAGCTGGTGCAGCGAACGGCTGCCTGGGCGGTACGCCAGGTATACAGCCGGCATCCCGGTATTCCCGCAGCGCCGCTGACCGGCGCGTTATCCTCCACGGACGACCGTACGCGATGGGGCGCTACGCGTGTGTTCGCTACGCATTTCTCCGGCCTGGCACGGCGGCCGGAATTCGCCGCCGCGCTGGGCGGGCTGGTTACGGATGCGGTTACTTCCGTACGGATGCAGGCGATCAAGGGACTTTGGCAATTCTGGTTCTGGAGCCCGGATGCGACGGTCAAGGGACAGATAGAGGACCGGCTTCTGAAAGCCCTTGTAGAGCCGCAGCACCCATGGGTTTCGAGAAACCTGCACGAAGCGGTGTATAACATCGCGGACGAGAATATCCGCTATTTGTATAACAACTGGGTGCCTTTACTTTCCCGCCAGGAAGACCGCGACCGGGTTATTGACGGCCGGCTGCGGATTGAAGAACGGCTCGCCTCGAAATTCGCCGATCTCCTGACGCGTGGGCCGGACGAGGCCCGGAAAACGCTGCTCGCGGCGCTCACCCAACTGCAGATGCGGAGGTCTGATGTATACGATCCGTCGGCAAAATTCGATGTGCCGGCGCCGCCGTTCTACAATCGCATCGGGAACGACATTGAACAAATCGTTTTCTTCGGGAGGAGCAACGCTAATTTTTCCAAGGCTCTTCGGCCGCTTGTGGAATCCAGGGATGCGGACCTGAAGCGGCTGGCGATAGATGCTTCCCTGCTGTCGCGCGATGTGAAGTTTCCTACCGTGGTGCAGGCGGCCGGGGATCCGGGTCCGGAGCGAGACAAACTGATCGAAGCGGTATTGCAGAATAAGCCTGTTCCAATTGAGGTTTTGAAGGGGTTGGGGAAGGCTCCGGCGGAGACAAAGAATGATGCCGCCAAGGCCGCAGGCACCGGAATCCGCCCCGATGAAGAATACTTCAATGAGCACGTGAGGCCAATTATGGAAAATCGCGGTAAAGACGGATATGCCTGTGTGCAATGCCACTCCACGCATACACTGTTTAACGGCACCTATGCCACGGCACTGAATGTGATCGACATGGCCAATCCCGAGAACAGCCTGATTCTGAGAAAGCCTACCTCAAACGCGGAGTCGGAAGGCACCGTGGATTCGAACGTACTGTCGCACGGCGGGGGCGTCCGCTGGGAGCCCGGATCGCAGGAATACAAGACGCTGCTGAATTGGATCCGGGGCGCCAAGCCTTGATTGATTCATTGATACGGCGCAACCCGTCTCTGCCGTATGTCGTGCCGTTCGGGGTGTTCATGGCCCTTCTCGGCCTGGCACCCTACGTGGCATTTCTGGGGCGTTGGGAGTCTCTCTTTCGCATCGCGGTTTTGATGGCTGTGTTGTGGTTGTTCTCGCGCGACGTCATCAGCTTCCGTGTGTCCAATGCCGTTGCCAGCGTGGGTCTCGGGCTGGCCGTGTTCGCCATATGGATTGGTCCCGATCTGCTGATTCCCGGCTATCGCGATCACTGGTGGTTCCAAAACGGGATCATGGGGAAACTGCAAAGCTCCATCTCCGAGGAACTGCGGGCGGACCGAATGGTCCTGGGACTCCGCTTTTTTCGTGCCGCGGTCCTGGTGCCTATTATCGAAGAACTATTTTGGCGCGCCTGGATGATGAGGTGGATCATCTCGCCGGATTTTCAGTCGGTGAAGTTGGGCACCTATACGAGCAAGGCGATGTGGATCAGCGCGCTGCTGTTTGCTTCGGAGCACGGTTCCTATTGGGAAGTAGGGCTTGCCGCCGGCCTAATCTATAACTGGTGGATGGTACGCACCAAAAGCCTCGGGGACTGCATTCTGGCGCACGCCGTAACGAATGCGGCGCTGTCGATTTACGTGCTGCAGACAGGCAAGTGGGAGTATTGGCTTTAGGGCATACCGCGATATAATCCGAACATGGAATTTTCACGCCTGCTGATGGTGCGGCAACATTTTCAGGATCGCGCCCTTAAGAACATCCCCGACGAAGTCCAGAAACAATTGAAGTCGGCCGGCTTCGGCCAGCGTTTGAAGCCCGGGAGCCGCGTCGCTATTGGCGTGGGAAGCCGGGGTATTCACAACATCGCCACCATTGTTCGCGCTGTTGTAGATTTCTGGAAGTCCCAGGGTGTGCATCCATTCCTCTTCCCGGCGATGGGAAGCCATGGCGCCGCGACGGCGGAGGGGCAGGCGGATGTCCTGGCTCACTACGGCATTCATGAGGCGACCATGGGTTGCCCAGTGATCAGCTCTCTGGAAGTGGTGTCTCTGGGAAGCACCAGTGACGGGATTGAGGCGTTCATGGACAAGAACGCCCTGGAGAGCGACGGTGTGATGCTGATTGGGCGGGTAAAATGGCACACCGATTTCGCAGGCAAGATTGAAAGCGGCCTCTTCAAAATGATGGCCATCGGACTGGGCAAATTTGCAGGCGCCCAGCGCTACCACACCTACGCGTACAGGCTGGGCCTGGAGAAGGTGATTCGCACGGTGGGCCGGCAGGTGCTTGCGTCGGGCAAGATTCTGGGCGGCCTGGCGATTCTGGAAGACGCAAACCACAACACGGCGCAGCTTACGGCCGTGCCCGTGGACCGGATGGAACAGCAGGAAGAAGAGCTGCTGGCACTGGTGAAATCGTGGATGGGTAAGATTCCGTGCGATCTGGACATTTTGATTCTGGACGAAATCGGCAAGAACATCAGCGGCGCCGGGATGGATACGAAAGTGGTGAACCGCAGTGTGCAGGGCTTATACAATCCCTGGCCCGAGACGCCGCAGCTGGAACGGATTTTCATTCGCGACATCAGCGACCTGAGCTACAACAATGGAGTCGGGCTGGGGATGGCGGATGTGGTGCATGACCGATTGCTGGCCAAGATCGATTGGAATCCGACGCAGATCAATTCGTTGACGGCTTCGACGCCCGCGGCTATCCGGTCTCCGATGCACTTTGCAAGCGATCGGGTTTGTCTGGAGAAGATCGCGCCGACTGTGGGGAAATTCTCACCCAAAGACGTGACCATGGGATGGATCAGGAACTCCATGGAACTGGGGCTGTTGGGAATGACGGAGAATCTGCGTCCGGTCATTGAGGCCAATCCCTCGCTGGAGATTCTCGGCGAAGCCAAGGACTGGGAATTCGACGCGGACGGGAACCTGGGCCGCATTCCGGTTGGTGAAGCGGAGTTGCAGACTACGCACTGATACGGCGGATATCCGCCGGGCCGCTCGAGCGCGCTTTTCAGGTTGACCGCAGCAATAGTCTGCGGGCGCGCGTGGACATGCGCCGCGGCACGAACATCTCCAGTTGCGCCAGGACCACCTGGCCGACGCAGATGACAAACAATCCAACGACCAGTTGCACCGGCTTGAGCCTGGTTGAGCAAACCGCCATGGCTAGAACCGGGCCGACCAGTACAACATGCGGCAGGAGGTATTTCCACAATACCGGCCGCTTCTGTGCCGCCTCCGACGTGGCTGTGATTGCAATGAGCGCAAGCATGAGGAGGGCGACGGCGGAACAGAGAATCCACGTTTCGGTTGGATTCAGATTCTGACCGGGTTGCAATGCGATGGCGCGCTCGAAGCCCACTCCAGCGATTCCAATCCCCAGGGACAGGGGGAAGTGCGCGTAGTTCCAAAGCCGGAACAAGCGAGCCTGGCGCCTGGATTTCACGTGGCGCTCGGCCGAACTCTGCGCGCCGTCAAAGTACCACCAGCGGACGGCGAAGGCGAATGCCATGGATGCGAAGGCGGTGGAAGCGAGAGCGGGGCTCCAGGTTTCCTGGCTCTCAATTCCGCGCATTACGCAGGCCACGAACTCGCCAAGCAGAATCAGCGTGAAGAGGCCGAACCGTTCGGGAAAGTGCACCGCATCGGGAGGAAATTTCACGCTGTGGTTCACAGCCAGCCACGGCGTGGCGAAGTCGATCAATAGCGCGGCTGTCCAGAGCCAGTAGCGGAGGGGCGGATCAGTCAACGCCGACAGCAGCCAGATGGCCGCCGCGAAACCGAAGCCCAGGGCATACCTGCTGGTGAGGGCGCGCGTCTCGGATACCCGGCGGGCACGCAGATATTGGACCACCAGGATGATTCGCATTCCCGCATAGGCCGCCGCGAAGCCGGCCGATGAAGTACTGTCGAGGGCATCCTTGGCGTTGGCCGCCATGACGGCCGCGATGAAGCTTTGCACCAGGACGAGCAGACGCTGAATGGAATCGTCCGTATCGAATCTGGTGCAGTAGAGAGTGTGGCCGCTCCAGGCCCACCAGATCAAAACAAATAGCAGAGCGTATCTGAGGAGACCCGGCACAGAGTAGTCATGACCCAGCGGAGTGCCGACCTGCGCTACGGCCGCCACGAAGATGACGTCGAAGAACAGTTCGGTCCAGGTGACCCGCCGGTCTTTTTCGGGATTCGAGGGCCAAAGGCGCGGAGCTTGCACAAGTTGCTGACTCATTGCGTTTGAAGGACGGATTCTGCCGGCTTTATTCCCGGCTATCGAATGTAGAGATTTACGCCCGACTGAGCGGCTGCGGAACCGATGGTTAAAGTGACTGGGACAGGCGTTCCGAACGACAATCCGCCGGGGATGCGGACATTGATCTGCATCACTCCGGCTGTGCCCGGAGCCTGGCCCCGGAATAACAGGGTTGCCGGTACGCCGCCGATTCGAACGGATACGGCGGCCGCCGGCTCGGGGTAGGCGGGTCCGAGGGCCGCGCCGCCTGTGCGGCTGGCGGGAATCGTGACACCCTGGCCTGTGGCGTAGAGGACCACGACGCTTCCTTCGGTCGCTGGTACCTCTGCCGAGTTCACGGTACCGTCCTGATTCCAGATCCTGGGAACCAGGCCGGGTTTGGCGGCGGCTACGGGAATCGTCAGAGGCTGGCTTGGCTGCCCGTTCACGGTGACCTCCAAACGTGCTTCGGCGACCCCGTTCAATTCATAGGGGACCTGTACGTTCAACTGGCCCGACTGCAGGAAATAGAGCGGGGATGAAATGCCGTTCCAGGTCACGGTGACGCCGGGTCCGGATGTTGGCAGCAGACCGTTTTCGAATGCCAGCGTGACGGCTTGATCGGGGCCCAGACTGCTCCCAAAGATCGATACGATTTCACCAGGCGCCACAGCGCCACCCATGCCGCTGAACGCGTTGACGACACCGTTCTGCGTGAAGACCGGTACCGCCGGAATCAAAGCCGGCCCCAGCATCCAGAGTTCGTTCGTGTTTCCGGAGCCAGTGACGCCTCCGAAGAAGAAGATGGTTCCGCGATCATTTGCGTATGCGGCTTCGTGCCTTTCGCGGGGAGAGGGCCTGGTACCTTCCGGGGTCACCTGCTGCCAGGCGCGGCGTTGCGGATCGTATTCCCAAGTGTCGTTGAGAACACCGGCTCCGCGTCCCCCAAAGACCACCAGTTTCCCGCGCTCTGAGTCGAAGGCCATTCCATAGTGTTCCCTGGCCGGTGGATTGAGTTGGGCCGTACGCTCGGTCCAGCTATTATTGTTGAGATCGAATGACCAGAGATCGCCTTGGGGACAGGGTCCGAAGCCACTTGAGCATCCGCCGTAGAGATACATCTGGTTATTTGTGCCATCATAGGCCGCATGGTGCAGACAGCGGCGCAGGGGGCGTATGCCGCTGGGAGAAATATTCTTCCATGTGTTGGCCGCAAGATCGAAGGCCCAGGTATCGTCGAAACGGCCTTCATCGGTAAAACCGTGTGAGATGATCATGCGGTCGCGAACCGGTTCATAGATGGCGGAGTGCCCGTAACGCCGGCTGGGACCGGCCTCATCCCGGCCAAGCTGCTGCCAGGCGCCTCGCTGAATGTCGAAGGCCCAGACGTCGCTGAAGAAGCCCCCTGACTGGCCTCCGAAGACTACCAGGCGATTGCGGACGGGGTCATGGATGAGGGTATGGCCAAAGCGCGCGGGCGGCTTGGAACCGGATGCTGGGACTTCGGCCCAGCGCCGCTGGGCAAGCGAGTAGGTCCAGAGGTCATTGCGCGAGGCGGTGTCCTGGCCACCAAACAGATAGAGTTGGCGGCCGGCGGGACTGTAGGCAATTGCGCCATCGAAACGGGCGGACGGTTGAACGCCTTCTGGCGGTAACAGGGAATAGGTAAGTGTCTGGGATTGGGCCAGGTCGCGCACAATCAAAAGGGCCGCGGCGGCCAGAAATACGCGGATCACTCGCTTCATAGGAATGCAATCCAGGGATCGCTGAGTCTATTCCAAACGCGCGATAATGGCAGAGCCAGGAATTATTTTTTCCTGGCGGGAATAAACGGACGGCCGCGACGGATGTCAATGGCGTATGGCAGCTTCCAACACTGTGGAGAGCTGGATGGACGACAATCTTTCGCAAGCGGCAAAATCCGACGCCTTACCGCCTGGACTTTTGGGGCTTTCCCAGAAGGAAACGAAAGTGAATGATCTGTCCATGCCGGCGCGATTCGAGGCCGAGGCGATGCCTCATCTCAACGATATTTTCCGCACGGCGAGCCGGATGGTCGGCGAGAAAGCCCGCGCGGAGGACGTAGTGCAAGAGGTTTATCTGCAGGCGTGGAAATCGTTCGGCCGGTTCGAGCCGGGAACGAACTGCCGTGCCTGGCTGTATAAAATTCTTTTCCACTGCGTAAACCACCACCGGCGAAAGTGGTTCCGGTTTCCGCTGTTAAAGGAAGCCGAGGAGTTTCTGGAGGCGAATCTCACCTACGAGGCTCCCGTCCCGGAACATTTGACGGATGAGGAAGTACTGGCGGCGCTGGATGCTATTCCGGGCGACTTCCGGGCAGTGGTGCTGCTGGTAGATGTGGAGGAGTTTCCATATAAGGAAGCCGCCGATATCCTGTCCATTCCGATCGGGACGGTGATGTCGCGCCTCAGCCGGGGCAGAAAACTGCTGCGCGAGCAACTGGCCGCCGTGGCTCAGTCCTACGGAATTGGAAATCCGGTGAAGGAGGGACGAGGAGCATGAATCAGCCGGAGTCAGAACAAGAGAGAAGAATGATGAATGAAAGATTGAAGACGGCTGTACATAGCGTGACCGCTCCCCCTCATCTTGCGGCGCGTATCCGGAGCGAGATCGACGCCACCAGCAGCCGTAGCGTTTGGGGTGCGCGGCTGATGGCTGTGGCTGCTACGGTCGCCTTGTGCATCGGAGCGACGGTGGCCTACCAGCTTGGGCACCTGCGCCTGACCACGGCTTCGCAGGAATCCTATATCTCCTCCGTCTCAAACCAGGTGGCGACGATCATGCGGGTGGGCCTGCGGGATCATATCCATTGCGCTGTGTTCCGTAAGTATCCGAAGGCGCCGCCGAAGGTGGAAGACCTGGCGCAAGAAATGGGGACGAAATATGCGGGGTTGATGCAGATTGTGCAGTCGCGCGTCCCGAGCGGCTATCAATTAATGATGGCTCACCAGTGCCGGTATCACGGACGGAGGTTCGTCCACCTGGCGCTGACCAAAGACGGGCAAGTGCTGTCCGTCGTAGTTGCCGTGAAGGGAGAGGGCGAGTCGTTCCAAACCGAGAACCTGGTTCCCGCGCTGGCCGAGGCGGGAATTCCGCTTTACCGGAGCGGCGTGCAGCGATTTCAGATTGCCGCCTTCGAGAGCAAGGAGCATCTGGTGTATGTGATCTCCGACTTGCCGCAACAAAAGAACATGGACCTGCTGCTGGCTTTGGCTCCGGATGTGAAGGCCTTCCTGAGCCGGCTGGAAAGCTAGAAATCGATTCTGAAAAAGAGCGGCCCGTGCTGAGAATGCACGGGCCGCTTTTTTTTTGCCCAAGCGGAATAGTGAAGGCCCGTTCCGGCTTACAGAGGCATGAACAACGAAGAAAAGAGACTGGAAGCGGCCCGAGAGAAGAACGCGCATTGGAAGCGCTGGGGACCTTATCTGAGCGAACGCGCCTGGGGCACGGTGCGTGAGGATTACAGCGCGGGCGGCACCGCCTGGGAATACCTCTCACATGATCATGCGCGCTCCCGCGCGTACCGCTGGAACGAGGACGGCATCGCGGGAATCTGCGACCGCCACCAGAAGATCTGTTTCTCCGTTGCGCTGTGGAACGGCCGGGACCCGATTCTAAAAGAGAGAATGTTCGGCTTGACCGGTAATGAGGGGAACCACGGCGAAGACGTGAAGGAGTGCTATTACTACCTGGACAGCACTCCCACCCATTCGTACATGAAGTACCTGTACAAATATCCGCAGGCTGCTTTCCCCTACGAACAACTGGTGCGGGAGAATGGCAACCGCGGCCGGGGATCGCGTGAATTCGAACTTCTCGACACGGGCGTCTTTGAAGAAGACAAATACTTCGACGTTCACGTGGAGTATGCGAAGGCATCTACGGACGACATTCTGATTCGCATCAGCATTTCGAACCGCGGCAGGGAAGCGGCAACTATTCATGCATTGCCCACGATATGGTTCCGCAATACATGGTCCTGGGGGAAAGCCGCGGAGCGTCCGTCGATGCACGCGATTTCGCAGAGCGCCATTGAGCTGAACGAGCCGCAGTACGGGAAGCGAATCCTTGCCTGTGACGATTCCCCGGAACTGCTGTTCACCGAGAACGAAACCAATACCCGCCGCCTGTATGGACTCGACAACGGCGCGCCGTACGTCAAAGACGGCATCAACGATTTCGTGGTCTATGGCGACCGGAACGCCGTGCATCCCGACCTTCGCGGGACCAAGGCAGCGGCACACTACACACTCACCGTGGGCGGCGGAGAGACGGCCGTGCTGCGTCTGCGGCTGTCTGGCTCAGGCGAGACAACGATCGGCAGCGACTTCGATTCCGTGTTTCACGCACGCAAGACCGAAGCCGACGAATTCTATGGAACGGTGATCCCCCACGAACTCCCGGCGGATGGAAAGAACGTGATGCGCCAATCGTTCGGCGGCCTGCTGTGGTCAAAGCAGTTCTACCACTACGTGGTTGGCGATTGGCTGGAGGGAGACCCCGGCCAACCCACACCGCCTGAGAACCGCAAGGCCGGCCGCAACTCCGAGTGGGGCCATCTGTATAACGCGGATGTGATCTCCATGCCGGACAAATGGGAGTACCCGTGGTACGCGGCGTGGGATCTGGCGTTTCACTGCGTGCCTCTGGCGCTGGTGGATTCCGACTTCGCCAAGGAACAGTTGATGCTGATGGTTCGCGAGTGGTACATGCATCCGAACGGGCAGCTGCCGGCGTATGAGTGGGCTTTCGGGGATGTCAATCCACCGGTACACGCGTGGGCCGCGTGGCGCGTTTACAAAATTGAGAAGAAGCGCCGCGGCGTGGGAGACCGAACGTTCCTGCAGCGAATCTTCCACAAGCTGATGCTCAATTTCACATGGTGGGTGAACCGCAAGGACGCCGAGGGGCGCAACGTTTTCCAGGGTGGATTTCTGGGGCTGGACAACATCGGCTGTTTCGACCGCAGCGCTCCTCTGCCCACAGGCGGCCACCTGGAACAGGCCGACGGCACCGGCTGGATGGCGATGTACAGTCTGAACCTTCTGGCAATCGCGTTGGAACTGGCGGGGGAAGATCCCGCTTACGAAGATGTGGCGAGTAAGTTCTGGGAACACTTTCTGCATATCGCCAGGGCTATCAATCATCTGGGCAACGACGGCGTCGGGATGTGGAATCAGGAAGACGGCTTCTTCTACGACGTGCTGCACATGCCGGGCGACGATCATCTGCCGCTGAAGATCCGGTCGATGGTGGGGCTGATTCCGCTGTACGCCGTGGAGACGCTGGAACCGGAGCTGATTGATAAGCTGCCCGGTTTTAAGCGCCGGCTGGAATGGTTTATTGAAAACAAGAAGGACCTCACTGCAAACGTGGCGTGCATGAATACGGAAGGCGCGGGTGACCGGAGACTGTTGTCGATCGTCAATGGCGATCAATTGCGCCGTGTGCTGAAGTTCATGCTGGACGAGAATGAGTTCCTTTCTCCGTTCGGGATCCGGGCGCTTTCCGCCGCACATCGCCATCATCCCTATGAGCTGCCGGTGGACGGAATGAAGTACATGGTCGCCTACGAGCCGGCCGAATCGAGCACCGGACTTTTTGGAGGCAACTCCAATTGGCGGGGCCCCATCTGGTTTCCCGTGAACTATCTGTTGATCGAATCCCTGCAAAAGTTCCACCATTACCTGGGGAACGACTTCAAAGTGGAGTGCCCCACGGGTTCCGGGGTATATATGACGCTGTGGGACGTAGCGGCGGAGTTATCGCGGCGGCTCACCAGAATTTTTCTGGCCGACGACGGCGGGATGCGGCCTGTGCACGGAACAAGCGCGCGGTATCAGTCCGATCCGAACTGGCGCGACCTGGTGCTGTTTTACGAATACTTCCACGGCGACGATGGATCTGGCGTGGGAGCCAGTCATCAGACCGGGTGGACCGGGCTGGTAGGGAAGCTGTTGCAGCAGAGCGGCGGATAGAATCGATTAGTAGAGCCGGGTCTTGTAAGCATCGGCAACGGATCTTTCGATCTCTTCGGCTGTGTCGCAGACTTCGATCTGGTCCTTGAGCATCTTGCCGTACGAGGGCAGGGAAGTGCGTTCCACCTTGTAGTCGTCCTGCCAGAGTTTCGAACGGATGAGCGCCTTGCCGCAATGCAGGAACGCTTCCGTCACCGTAACCAGCAGGACCGATTTCGGATGTTTTCCGTTCACGTCCCAGCGAGCCAGCAATTCCGGGTTCGCCGCAATCACCGCCGTGCCGTTGACCCGGAGCGTTTCGTCCACTCCGGGAACCAGGAATAGAAGGCCCACGTGCGGGTTCGAAAGAATGTTTGTCAGGGAATCCAGCCGGTTGTTGCCGGGCCAGTCAGGGATGGCCAGGGTCTTATCGTCGAGAATATGGACGAAGCCCGGCTTGTCGCCGCGGGGCGCCACGTCGGCGCTCCCGTCAGACTGCGTGCCGATGCAGAGGAAAGGAGAAAGTTCGATGAACAGGCGGCAATGCTGATCCAGTTTGCGTAAGGATTTGAGGACCGCGCGTTCCAGGGGCGGCGCGTAATGTTGGCGCAGGGTATCCGGGCCTTCGATGTTGTCCAAGCTCATCTGTCCATTTTAGAGGGGATAATGTTTCCATGCGAAAGCCCTTCCAATTCCTGTTTGCCGGATTCTATACTCTAGCCCTGATGGGGGCGGATCTGAAATCCGATCTGGTGTTTTACGCGGATTTTGACTCATCGCTCGATGCGCGCGTGGCGAAGGGTGACAAGCGGCTGTATTCCGCCGCGTCCTATAAGGAACAGGCGGCGGCAAAGCCGGGACTCGATGGGACAGACGTTGAACTTGCCGCGGGCGTGGGGCGCAATGGCTCCGGCGCGCTGCGCTTCCGCAAGAAGAATACGAAGGCGGTGTTTTTCCGGGCCGAAAACAATGTGCCGTTCGACGCCGCAAACTGGTCGGGGACGCTTTCCTTCTGGCTGAATCTCTCGCCGGATCAGGATCTCGAGCCGGGCTTCAGTGATCCGATTCAGCTAACTGACAAGGCTTATAACGATTCGGCAATTTGGGTGGATTTCAGCAAGGACGACAAGCCGCGGCATATGCGGCTCGGTGTGTTCGGTGCGTTAAAGGCGTGGAATCCACAAGACCTGCCGCCGGACACTAATCCGGCGTTCAACAATCGGCTGGTGGTGGTAAAGCAGCCGCCGTTTGCGCGTGGGAAGTGGACGAACGTCGTGGTTGTCTATAAGGGTCTTGGTGGAAATGGATCGGCCACGCTGTATTTGGATGGCGTTTCGCAGGGAACTACCAGCGGCATCCGTGAGCCCTTTAGCTGGGATAAAAGCCTGGCATCTATCCGGTTAGGAATAGGCTATGTGGGATTGATGGACGATGTTGCCGTCTTCCGGCGTCCGTTAACAGCCGCTGAAGTACGAAAGATCGCCTCGGAAAAGTTCTGAGGCGGCGCGTTCTACCGATGGGGGCTGAAGCCAATATTGACCTCGCCAAATCTGAAATGCTCGCGTTCCGCGAGTTCATTTAACAGATTGGTGCGGCATCTCTGGACTTCGACCATATCGTTTTTGCTTTCCTGACGGAGCACCGCATACTCCTCCGCGCCGATTTGTTTGGCCAGTCTACTGGCGACAAGGGCCGCGGAGCGGAGGCGCAGCGCTTTATGGCGTACGTTATTTTCTTCGAAAGCAAGCATGATTTCCCCCAGGCTTCTCACGGAAACATCTTTATTGAAATCCGTCGGGTGCGCAGAGGTGGGAAAATCCATAACTCAATTATATAGGAAAACTGCTCGGGAAGGAGGCCAGTAATGCCAATATAAATGCCGCGAAATGATTTCGGGAAAAATGGTCTGGTGCACGAAAAAGCATTTGCGGTTCGATTTGGACCCGCGGCCATGAGGCTCGGGTTAGGTGTGGCGCCGCGGTTTCGGTGCTCCCAGTGCGATGCTATCCGGTTGACTAAAAGGACCGGCACGGATTCCGCGATTGGGGTCTTTGCGCGGCGACAATACCCAGCAACGAGCCCGGCAAACAATGCCCGGAATGGCTGTTCCGAGGTGCCGCTGGACGGCACGCCGGCCGAGAACGGACGCTGGTTCGCGACGCTGGGGCCGGCTCCTTTCCCCGGTAAACTTTGCCCCCGGCGAAAGGCAACAAAAATGCAATGAAGTAGTCATGATGTCTAGTGGAGAACGGTCACAAGCCCCAAAAAGCTCGCGGGAAGCCCTGGCAGTGCGACCTGCAGAGTCTGGGAATGCGTGTCGAAGCGTCGCTAAACCATTCAGCCTAAAAATCCTTAAAGTTCACGGGAATGGTGCTTCGCCACGCCGGCGGCCGGAAGATCCGGATTCTGCCAAGCCCAGAGTGGGTTCTATCGATTGCCCAAAATGTAAGACTGCGATTCCCGACGTCAGATTAGTGGATGAAAGTTTGTCCATCAGCAAGGGCATATGTCGCCGGTGCCAGCTATGTGTGGTTCGCCGGTACTATGAGTTCAGTTATGACACCCTTGCGGTTTATGAAGTAAGCAGGAGGAGACATGCACGAGGATGCACAGGTCACGCGGCATTATTGCCCTCATTGCCACATGGCAAGTCTTAAGATGAGCCTGAGCTGTTTGTACTGCGGTAAGCGTTTGGATACGGCGGTCAAACCTCACTGCCAAGTGAGAGTGCCCGTCTATACCAGGCCCAATCTCTGGGGCAAGCTCGGCGCTTAACGATAAAATTAGCTCTGTGGCTCCCGGGTCCTGGAACTGCGGAACGCTGTTTGCGCTGCAGCCAAGCCCGGGATATTGGCTAATTGCCGACACAAACGTACTGGACGGTATGGCCCAAACCCAATGCGTTTATTGTGAATGAAGAGCCACTTGCCTGCAAGACACTGGCGGGAAAACTTGGGTTGTCGCTAGCGATGGTGCACGAGTAGCTCGTCGAAGACGTAAAGATCGCCGCTCCGCTGAGAGTCACAGCGACGTTCCCGATTATGTCTGTGGTACCAAACCCTCTGACGATGTGAGGAGTGCTGACCACTGTTCCGTCGTTCAGGTAGACCGTCGCGACACCTGTTGCTCCGGTCACTCCGGTTGCGCCGGTAGCGCCATCGGCTCCTGTCAGTCCAGCGCCGGTCGCTCCGGTGATGCCGGTAGAGCCTGTGACTCCGGTTGTACCTGTCGCGCCAGTGGATCCTGTCGGGCCGGTGGCCCCCGTGGTCCCGGTCGAGCCGGTAGAGCCTGTCGAGCCGGTGTTTCCTGTTGCCCCGGTACTTCCCGTACCTCCAGTGGTTCCTGTTGCTCCGGTAGAACCGGCGGCCCCAGTACTTCCAGTAACTCCCGTTGCGCCAAGACTTCCCGTAGCACCCGTCGCACCCGTCGCACCCGTCACACCCGTCACGCCAACCGCGCCGTTAGCGCCCGTGCTACCTGTTGGTCCTGTATCTCCCGTGGCGCCCGTGACGCCAGTCGGACCGGTAGTGCCAGTGGTGCCAGTGGTTCCCGTGGCACCTGTCGCTCCCGTCGCTCCCGTGACTCCAGTAGCTCCTGTGTCGCCGGTTGCGCCGGTAATTCCGGTAACGCCCGTGGCTCCGGTTATGCCGGTTGGACCCGTAACACCAGTGGCGCCCGTAACACCAGTGGCGCCCGTAACACCAGTACTACCCGTCACGCCCGTGGCACCCGTCTGGCCACCCAATACAGTTACATCAAGAATGGCGTGATGGCTGGTATTGGTGCTTTCTTTACTGTCGAACGAAACGTCCAGGCCGCCGCCGGCGATGATCAGAAATCCAGTATTTATTCCCGATCCTCCAGGCAACCAATCCCTAACCGCTGCAGTGACGTCGATACCTATGAAGGTTCCCGCGCTCGCGTATGTGACAAGGATGCCGTTGCCGAGCATGCTTCCCCGAGTTGGTATGGGCAGGCCGGTTCCGTTCGCCGTGGCTTCCGCCCAGGGGGCATTGGTGCCCTGATAGACATCGAACGCTCCGGGATTGTCGACTTTGTTCACGAACAACCAGAGGGTGGCTTTGGCTATGCCCGGTGCGGTGGTGCCGCCAGGAAAGACATTGGAAAGATCAAATTGAATCAATCCCTGGTTCGCCCCGGCACCGCCTACCGCTATTAAAGAATGTGAACCGAAAATGGTGGCCGATCCGGGACTGACCGAAGTGTCCTGAGCGACAGGAATTTCCGTGGACCAACCTGCTACCTGTGCCAATAACGCTAACAGGACGCCGCCTTTCCACCCAAAAGTCCTCAAAATCTACTCCCTTTCCAGCCGAAATACGGTCCCGTTCTGACGTGCCCGTTTCTGCCTTGTGGCGCAGATAAGAAACTATCGCATCCCCTCTATGGAGAAGCAATTCAGATTACGCTTAACGGTGCGGGCCTATCCTGCGCTTGGCCTGGGAATAGGAGTAATCGAAGGTCCTTAGTTATCAAGCGGTCAGCCTTGGATGCAAACCGTGCCACACCGTGGCTTTTTCGAACGCATAAGCCACACGCATCGGCGTACCTTCCTCATACAGCCTGCCGGTAAACAGGATGCTTTGTGGAAGTCCCTTCAGAAAGCCGCAAGGCACTACCACCTGCGGATGCCCGGTCAGGTTGGTGGCCGTAAGACAGGGGCTGAAAGGCGGAGACACGAACACGTCCCACTGAGACATTAGGTTATCCATTGACTGCATCAGCAGTGTGCGGCCTCGCTGTGCGCGGATGTATTCCACGGCGGTGATGGTCCGTGCCGTGCGAAATGTATTGGGCCAGTCTCCCGGAGCCTGCCCCTTCAATTGATCCACGCCATTGCTGCGAGTGAGATCGTCGAAGGCTGTGGCTGCTTCCGCGGTGAGGACCATGCGCAGGGCCGCGAGGGGAAGATCGGGCAGGGTAATGGGTTGAAGCCTGGCGCCGGCTTTTTGAAGGACTCCGAGGGCGGTATCGTAGATAGCCTTTTGCTCGGCTTCCATTTTGTCGAATTCCTCTTTCACGTATCCGATCCGCAGCTTGGATAGAGTAAGCCTCGGTTCCCAGTGGAGGGGTGCGTCCACGACAGTGACATCGCGCCCGTCGCTGCCGGCAATGGCCCGCAGGACCATCGCGCAATCTTCCACGGAACGGCAGATCGGCCCAATCTTGTCCATGCTCCAACTGAGTCCCATGGCGCCGAAGCGGCTGACCCGGCCGTAGGTCGGGCGCACACCGGCGACACCGCAACGGGTGCTGGGCGAAACGATGGATCCCAACGTCTCGGTCCCGATGGAGAAGCCGACCAGTCCCGCGGCGGTTGCGGAGCCGGAGCCGGCCGAGGAACCGCTGGAGCTCTGTTCGTAGTCCCAGGGCGTCTTGGTCATGCCGCCGAACCAAAGCCCGCCTTGCGCCAAAGCGCCCATGGACAGTTTGGCCACCAGGACCGCGCCGGCCTTCTGCAGCTTTTCAACTACCGCCGCATCGTGATCGGGCACCTGGTTCTGATACGGCTCGGCGCCCCAGGTGGTTCTAATTCCCTTGGTTGCGAACAGATCTTTTGCGCCATAAGGAATGCCGTGCAGGGGTCCCTTGTACTTACCGCGCCTGATCTCTTTGTCTGCGTGCGCGGCTTGCGCAAAGGCCAGATCCCCAGTGAGAGTGATTACACAGTTGAGCTTCGGGCCGTAGGTTTTCAGCCGTTCCAGATACAGTTTGGTCAACTCTGTGGACGTGATGCGCCGTGCCTTCAGCAGAGGGGCAAGATGGCTGGCGGGCAGGAACGCCAGATCGTCCAGCGATTTCCATTTACGCATTGCGGGCGCTTTAGTGGGAACGAATCGCGCTTTCCCCGCAGGCGGAACCCGGCCCGGGAGAAGGGGCCGAAAATGCATGGCCGGTTCGGTATCGAGGGGAATGTCGAGTTTCCGCAGCAGATCGTAGTTTGCCGCCTGCCGGTTGACGCCGGGCAACATCAACATCAACTGGGCTTCTGTGAAGGTCAGGCCGGCGAGCTGAACAGCCTGCTGCAACATCTCTTTACTGATCGTGAAGGTTTGCTCCGGCGCGGGAGTCTGGGCGTTTACCACCACGGCCAGGGAAGGAAGGAGCTTTAACCAATCTCTACGCTTCATGAGACGTAGAGTAGCAAACGATGCTAAGGAACCTTCGTGCGATTTCCCCAATAGGTTACGGTCTTGAGGTCGGTGGTAAAGCTCTCCATATATCCGAAGGCGTCCCCCGTCTTGACGAGGGCCACTTTGATGTAGCCCGTTCCTTCCGGCGAGACGAAATAGGTGTAGTCACCGCTGTCGGACCGGATGAGTTCGCGATTGCCGCGGCTCGCCCAGAGAAACTTCTTGCCTTTGGAGACAATCCGGCATTCGTATTTCTTGGCTCCGAGATCACTAAGTTCCACGCGAACCGACTGTTTGCCGTCGGCGTCGATTCTGACGGAGGGTGTGCCAGAGAAAACAACCTCTTCGGCGGCGAAGGCGAGCACCGCCGAAAGGAATAATACTGCGAATCGCAACATAGCCGCCTACCCTCGCTGGCGCTGCGCAACTTTGGCAAGAGCAATGGTCAATGCCGCGCCACCTAAAGTTTTGATCAAATCCGGATGTTCGGAATAGATCTGGCTGAGGCGGTCCACGATGGACGGGTCCGTTTTTTCGGCGTGTTCGGCCAACTGCTTCACTACTTCCGGCGGAACCTTGGACGCCTGGTCAGCGGTGACATCGATGCCGCTGCCGAACAGAGAACCAAGAGACGGCGCGGCGCCGCCGCCAAGGACGGAGCCGAGGATGGAGCCTCCCTTACCGGAAGAGATCTGGTTCAATATCGCGGGTCCGACTGCGCCGAGGAGGGCGTTCAACACTCCCGCCCGCTGCTGGCCGTTCGAGCCGCCGAAGAGTTGCGACGCCATCTGAGAGAAAGGTGGTGTCTGGCCTGAGCGGAACGCTGCCGCCAACCCTTCGGCCATCTCCGACGCCGGCGCATTCTGCGCCACACGATCGAAGTGTTCCTCTACGTCAGCCGGCGGCTGTGCGCTTTGCGAGCTGGTGTATTGCTGCAACAGCGGCCCCAGACTATCCATCCAGTTCATGATTGTTCTCCTATCGATATACGGTAACAGCCTGTTCGGCCAAAATTACGCGGTCCTCTTCACTGCGAGATGATAAATGAACAGCAGCAGCAAGGCGCCAATCACGGACATGATAAATCCCGCGGCGTCGCCGGGCCCGTACAGTCCCAACATCCGCCCCAGGTATCCGCCGACTAACGATCCTACAATACCTATAATCGCAGTGACGAAGAAGCCCCCGGGGTCTTTCCCAGGCATCAACAGTTTTGCCACGATGCCAACTATTAAGCCAAAGATGATGGTTCCGATGATTCCGAACATGGACGATGCAGCCCTCCCTTGGGCTGGTATGGACAAACTGCTCCGCCAAGTATGACGCGTTTGCGGGACTTTTGCTTCACATGCTGCTGGGAGCGCTGCGCGGACTGTGTTACTCTCAGCAACTAGAAGAGGATTCACACGATGAAGAATGGATTTCACCTTTTGGCGATGACCGGTGCATTGCTTGCGGTTTCTCTCTTTTCGGGACCGGCCGCAGCACAAGCCCCTGCGGCAGCCGCCAAAAAAACAACCACCACCAAGAAGGCCGACGTTACCCCAGCCACTACCGCCGCTGAAATTGCGGACGCGAAATCGAAGGGAATGGTCTGGGTGAACCTCGGGACCGGTGTGTACCACAAAGATGGTGAATTTTTCGGCAAAACGAAGCGTGGCAAATTTATGACGGAAGCGGATGCCACCAAAGCCGGCTACCGGGGTGCCAAGATGCCCGCGGCGGCTAAAAGGGACGCGGCAAAAGCAAAAACCGAAACCAAGAAGTAAAAGCAACCTCTAACTCAGACGAAGGAGCAACCAAAGAAATGGAACTGGAACAAGGTAAGGCAAAGTACGCCTCAGTGCTCGAGCTGATCAAGAAGCGTGGGGTGCGCCTAGATCATCTGCACGTGCAGGATGGCAAACTATTCATGCAGGGCGCGGCGCCTACCGAGGCTGTTAAGAATCAGGTGTGGGACAAGATCAAAGAGGTTGACCCCTCGTATAGCGATTTGACCGCCGATATCTCGGTGGACAGCAGCCTTCCGGCACCTGCCGCGGAAGACACTATTTACACCGTGGTCGCTGGAGATTCTCTCTGGAAGATCAGCAGTCATTTCTACGGCGCGGGGAATTTGTTCCCTCGTATCATTCAAGCGAATCCTGGCAAGCTGAAGGACGAACACAGTATTATCCATCCCGGCGATCAGCTGCGGATTCCGCCCGCCTAAACGCCTCGCACCGGAGTGTTTCCGGTGCGAGTCCCTACTCATTTCTCTTGTTGCCCTGGGATTAGCGGCCCACATCGGGGTCGATCTGATAGGTTTTCGTTCCAATGTTCAATAGCACCGGCCCCTCAAAGGCCAAATAACGCGCCATCATCCCGCCGTGAGCGGTTGCCAGTTCGAAATACTTCGGGCTGAACTGCACGATGTGGATCGCGTTTTTTGCCTGTTCCGTGGTGACGGTGGAGTCTTTCCAGACGCGATCTTTCTTGAAAAATGCTTTCTGGCCGACCTGGCGCAGCGATCTCGACGGCTTACCTGGCGCGGCGGGTGCATTGGTGGCATTCTGGTATTGTGCTTTCTCTTCCCGCTGTGTGAAGCCGGCTGAGCCTCCAACTATGTTGAGTTGGTCGGCGACGGTGCGTGCCGCGAACGCCCCATTTTCCTTTCGCGCACTCAAATTGACAGTCTCATCGGCCAGGAACGAAGTATACGGCGTCAGGATGCCGTGCTTCTGCGAGAGTGCCACCAATTCGTCAACAAGCTCCTGGTTGTGGCCGTGCAGGTCCAGTTCATCGATCAGGTCACCGATGCGGCGGGTGGCCCACAGCTTGGCGACGAAGCCGTTGGTTTCGTCCTGCGAGGTTTCCGCGAAGGTGGAATGGAAGGCGAATGCCTGCTTTTTCCCGCCCGCCGATCCTGTCAGGCTGATCTTCGCCGCCCCGCCCTTGCGATAGCGTCCGACGAGCACCAATTGGTCGCCGCGGAACAGGTCAGGCATCTGGCGAGGATAAAGGCGTGACGTGACGCCGCCGTCTAATTGTATGTTCACCGCCACGTCCGTCAAGACTGGTGAGCCTATCTTGGCGTACAGCGTGGAAACCGGCGCCTCAATGTTCTCGTTCGGACGCACGTATACGGACTGACCGCGCAGTCCCCGCGCCAGCCGGTCCAGCAGCCTGCCGTTCACATCGAAGCCGACACCAAATACAAATATTCGTGCATTCACCTTGTTTTCCTGGGCGGCATTCGCGGCGATCTTTGCTTCCTGAGTTTCCCCGACAGTCGGCTGGCCGTCCGTTAAGAAGAGCACGTAATTTGGACGAGAGGCATCGCTCAACATCCGCAGCCCCGTACGGAGCGCTCCATCGATATTGGTTCCCCCGCCGGCCGACACGCCGTCCACCCAGGCGAGAGCAGCGCGGATGGTGGCGGGATCCGCGCGCTGCAGTTCCGGCCGGAAGCTTTCGACATCCGAATCGTAGGCGACGATGTTGAAGGTATCGCCCGGTTCCAATTGGCGCACCAGAAACTGCAGCGCCGCCTTGGCCTGCTCCATCTTCTTGCCGCTCATGCTTCCGGAGCGGTCGCACAGGAACAACATCGTTTTGGCAATTCTGGCGCTGCTGCCACTGCGGGTGTCCGGCGTGGCAAGCATCACAAAATAGCCGTCATCCTTATCGTCCGGATTGTAGCTCAGCACGTTCAGCCCGACGGGGCTGGCATCGGTGGAGTAAAGCAGCCGGAGGTCGTCCGGGTTAGTCACGTTGCGCAGCGTCAGCTTCGAGACGGCATGGGTGGCGTCCGGGTGCGTGACGTCCACTTGATGGGTGGGGCTATAAAGGGTTCGGATGGGTGCGCTGGCGGCGATATTGACGGTGACGGAGAAGTTCTCGACTGGCTTGGAGGAGTGCTTGGCCGTGCCCAAAGGCAAAAGAAAATCGATGAGCCCGCTGTCTCTCTTCAAGAGCTGGGAATAACGAAGCTGCGCGGTGCTTTCGCCGCCGGGTGCGACGGGAAACACGCTGGTCTGAAACAGGTCGCGGCCCATGTACTCAAGAAGTGCCGGATCGCGCCGGCTGCGGACGATGTCCTCATAAATCCGTCGTGCTTCTTCTTTACCCAGAAGCCGGCCGGTCAACTCCTTGCCGTCCACCAGCAGCGTCAAGCCGCTGACGGCCGCGCCTTCGGGCAGCGGAAAGAGCAACTGCGCTTCCATGGGAACGGAAGAGGGATTCTGAAAGACCTGCGAGATGCGGACTTTGGCAGCCTGATCCTGGATGTCGGCGTGGACGTCGATGGAACGAATGGTACAGTCGGCACGCACGGGCCGCGGTTGAGGCACCGGCATCGGGATACGGTGCCAGTGTCCATCAATTACTACGATCTGAGAAAAGCAGGGAAGCAGCCAGAGTAAGGAAAGAGCCAGCAGTCGTGGGAACATCGCGACCTCCACCAGGCAAATGCCGCAATGGCGCCGATCCTTTCAAAATTAATTTGACCCTGTCTGGCCCCCTTTTAAAGATAGATTGTGAGCGGCGTAGCCTGAGGGAACCGGTTTGACGTTCGTCAGGTGGGCCTGCCAGTTGGGTGTGGAGTAACGGCGTTCAAAGGCGGCGACGGCTTCGTCGTAATCCTTTAGCATTCGCTTTTTCACCGGGGCTTCCGCGAACGAGTAGAACAGGCTATCGCGGCCGATAGCCACGATCTCACTCCAGCTCAGATTGAAGTTGGTGACGGCGGTGAAGTATTCGTCGGTGATGTTGGAATCCCAAGCCCCGGCATCGTCGGTGTTGAGGCAGACGGGAATGCCCATGCGCAGGTATTCGGGGAAGGGATGCCGGGCCAGGTCCGGCGTGTACTCCAGAAGTTTATTACTGATCAGGCTGACCTCCACCAGGTACCTGCGGTTCTGCATCAGCAGCATGGTGGAAGGATCGGTGATGAGATTGACCCCGTGCCCGATGCGGGTAGCGCCGAGCGTAAGCGTTCGGCGCACTTCATCGCCGGGGCGGTCGACTTCGCCGCCGTGGATGGAAAGCGGAACATTGCTGTAGGTGCGGCGCATCTTTCGGAAGGTGTCGAGAAATCGCAGGGGAGTGCCTTTGTCGTTGTCCTCGCGGCCCGCCATATTGATGCCCACCCAGAGGTCGCGATGCGCGTCAACGAACTGATACGCACGCTCCAGCATTTCCTCCGCATTGGGCAGGTACCGGATGACGACCTGCTGAAAGCGAACGGTGAGCCCGGTGGCTTTGGCGTCAGGACTGTTCAACGCATCGCGGAGGATTTGTACCGAACGTTCGGGATCCATTGGATTGCCGTCGTGATCCTGCGCGGTAGAAACGAGGGTCTGGGTCTCCAGATAACGGAGGCCCTGCGCGGCGTAGCGTTTCATGTTCTCCACCATGATGTCGGCGGCGAGCCAAGGATCGCGGGACAGTTCGCCCACGCGGGGCACTATGGCTTCAAAGAATTCGTTTCGCCCTTCGCCCGGCTTGTCGAGCTTGAGTGACGAAAGCCATTCGGCCTTGAGTTCCGGCGTGAGTGCGGCGAGACTCACGTATTCGGCTTTGCGGCAATCCGAGAGATGCTGGAACGTGGCGCGTTGAATGTTACGGAAGCGTAGAAGGGGCTCCGTACTGTCCGGGCAGTTGTTGAAGCGGACGCGCGTGAAGAATTCGTTGCCGTTCGAACGCTTGGGGTCGATGGCCGCTTGATACCACTGGCTGGCGAGGTTCGAGAGGCTGAAGTGATTGTGGATGTCGCCGCCCTTCGGGAGATCCCAGAGCAGTGTGTAGAGTTGTTCCCGCGTGGCCGACTTCTTGATCGATTCGAATTGTTCGCCGAACGATGACTGCGCCGCACAGGTCTGCAACGCGGCGAAGCATAGCGCCAGAACTCTCTTATTCACCGGGAATCCTGTTTTCCCATTTCGACCAATTATTCAGCAGTTCATGCAGCACCACGCTGCCTACCTGATGGGCCGATTCAAGGGCCGTCAGGCCACCCACGTACTCGCGGAACAGGCTGCTTTCGGCGGTTTGGCCGGGCGGGGGCATAGAGAAATTACTGCCCGTACGGAGAACGAGAAAGCGCTGGAAATCGGCCTTGTGGCTGCTGTCGAGCCGTTTGAGCGAAGTGGCCACGCCGTTGTCTTCCATGTTGGTCATGACGAAATTGCCCTTGCCTTCGGTCCACATCTTCACCCAATCGTTGGCCCAACGGGTGAGGACGGCTCCATGCCAATAGGTGCTTGAGCCGAGGCTGTCACCCTTCAGGACAAAGGGAGGGCCCGTCGCCCTTGGGAAGCCTTTGTAGAGTGAACGGAAATCGATGACCTTGGGACTGTCCTTAATCTTGACGTCTTTGGTGAGCTGATAGGCCCAATCGACCAGTTTGGGGTTCAGTTGATAGACGATCGTATTGAGCTGCGACGTCAGGCCCGCGCGTTGGCCCGGGCGCTTGGCTCCCGTGGCAAGACGCCCATAAGGCCAGTCGGCCGGCGCTTCCCGGGAATCGATTTCGTACACCAGGTCGCCGTCGAGAACGTAGTTAGCCCACGCGGCACTGCCCACGGTCGCGTCTTCGGGGTCCACTCCGGCAATGCCGGCGACCATCCAATAAGTTTTGGTGAAATCGAAGCGGGGGTCCATGCCAAGCGCCATGATGGTGCTGGTGGCGTTGGTAACACCAGGGCCTGTGACGACTCCGAGCACGCTTCCATCGGCGTTACTGCGCAGCTTTCTGAAACCCGCATCGAAGGGCAGGGTGCGTGTGAGGTTTTCCCGTTCGACCCAGAATTGAAATTCACCGGGACGATCGCCGGTGTCTTCTCCGACTTCAAACAAAGCGATGACGACGACTTTTACTTTTGTGGGCGCAGTTTGCGCCGACGCGCCGGCGGCGAGCAACAGTGCCATGGAGATGCGGATTGCGAACGTCATGAAAGAGTTTTCCTCAGTCTGCAGACGGGCGGTCGCGGCTCGTGTGAGTACTCGGGTAAGACTTGGATGATAGCAAAAAACACCTCTCAAAAGAGTTTTGGCGGGATTCCTGTCATATCCCCGCATACCTTGTTAGCAGAGAGGAGAGCGAAAATGTACGGTGCCTTAGCGACGGTGTTAGCCGTGACGGTTCTGGCGGGTGCGGCGAACGGACAGCGGCTTTACCACAAGGAGCTTGACGCCGCGGCGCAACAAGCCTTGAAAGCGATTGACAAGGTGGACAGCAAACAGTTGTTTGAGCGGATGCTGCAAAACCTCTCGACGCAGAGCAAACAGGATGTGGACACCACATTTTCCGGAATACGCCGCCAAACCAGAGACCGCATTCAAACCTGGGGCAACTGGTGTGCCGTTCATGCCGATATGGTTCAGGCGATGAAGCGGTTCGACTATCCCGGTTTGCTGGCGGCGAATCCCAGGGGCGCGTCCACCGAACCGGCGTTGCGTAAGGCGTGCGCCGATCTATTAGAAAGGGATCCCACTGTGGACATTCCCAAGGACGCGGCTGAGAAATGGCAGGAGCGTATCAAGGCAATCCGGGACGCCAAAGCGGCTCGCCAGCGCGAGATTGACAACCTCAAAGATCAACCGGGAACGGCCGAGCCGCAGTTGCTCGCCATGATTGGACAGCTTGGAAACCTGACGGAGGCGGAAGAGGCAATCAAGCAATTCCAGAATTCCGGCGCCAAAGGGAAGGTGCCCTCGCTGGCAGCGCCCGCGGCAGAGACTGCAGCCATTCTGGCGCGGCTGGGAGATGCGTATCAGGAGTTCAGAGATCCCAGGCGGAGATCGGCAAGGTGCAGGATGGTCTGCGCGAACTACGAGCTGAGATGCTGAAGATCGCCGTTCTAAAGCTGGTGGCGGAAGAAGAGCATTTGAAGCGATTGATCGGAATTGAAGAGCGCCGCGCGCGTGAAATTGAAGACGCCGTGCTTTCCTTCGAACAGTACCAGGCCGTAATGACCTGCGAGCGTCAGAGAGACGCAGCAATCGATTTGAAGAGAATCGACGATTCTCTGCGGGAACTGGGTCAACTAGCCGCGTCGGACAAATCCACGCCCGCCGATGAGTATATCTATAGCCGGAGACTCTCGCGCGCGCTGGGAGACGATGCTGAGATCCGCAAACTGTGCAAGGAAGGACCAGGTCCTGCGCGGCTGCGGTTAGACGCTCTGGCTCGTGCGCTGTTTCAGGCCGCTGTTGTGCAGACTCGGGGAGCGACGCCGGAGTATCTGGCGGAACTGAGGCGGGCGCAGGAAGAGCAGCGATATTCGATTGTGCAGTCGTCATTGGAAGCTCGGGCCTATGAAACGCTCGTCGAAGCCGGTACACGGCGTCTGGCCCTGTTGCACGCAGGCGGCATCAAGCCGGCAGAGATCGCGCAACTGGTCTATCAGGCGGGGCAACTGGCGGGTATCGGAGTAATTGCAGTGAAGCAGTAGGAGAGGCCATGAAAAACAAAATTGCTATCTCGATTCTGGCCGGCTCTATGCTGGTCCTATCCGGGTGCCAGGGCGAAGAAGAAGCCCGAGAGTATGCCAAGGGATTAGTTGCCGTGCTGAGGACCTACCAGGCACAACTTCAGGCCAAGGCAGGAGCCGAGCAGAAGGCGTACAAGACTCTGGCCATGATTTATGGCGACGCCGCCGACAGCGACCTCATCGCTTCCTTGAACGTGGAGCGGCGCGAGCGCGGCGACCGCCTGGCAGATCTTGCGGCCAGCGGAAAGACCCCAACGGGGACAGCGATCGTCGACTTGCTGAAAGACTATGCGAGCCGTGACGCGGAATCCACGCGCGAGCTTTTGACGCGGGAATCCCACAATTATGACAAGTATCTGATCACACTTAACAAGCTTTCCGTGGACGGCGACACGATTGAGAGTGCGGCGAAGTCGTTGGAGGTACTTACCACCAAACCGTCGGTGTTGAATGAGCTGAAGTTCCTGAAGGATTTCGGGAGTTCCGCCAAAGGCTGTTTGGATGAATCGATCTGCCGGGATCTGGCCAATGCCTTGAAGACGCCGGAGGCCAATCTGGCGAACCCTGCAAAGGTGATCCAGGACGATCCGGTGAAAGAGAAGGCGCGAACGGATGCGCTGAAAGCAATGATTGCGCCGCTAAAGGCGCGCCAGAAATCGATTGGTTGCGAGAAGAAACCTACGTGCCCCAAGTAGTGAGAGGTGAACAATGGCCAGCCCAAGTAAAATACCCGACATTAGCGTGCTTCGCGAAATGAATCTTAGTTCGATAGACGTGCTTTCGAAGTCCCTGCAGCGATTGCGGGAACTGCGCCCCGGCGCAGCCATCAGTCCGATGCTGCAGGATTCCCTGGAAGCTGACATCAGTATGCTGGAGCTGGAACTCCGCATTTCAATGATTGCGCAGACGCGACTGCAGGCAGCCAACATCAAAGTGAAGCAACTGAGTGCAGCCGAGGTGCAAACGCTGGACTCACTGGCGTCAAGGATTGATGAGACTATCGAGCGAGACGCGGTTGTCAACGCCTCTCTGGGAACTGTGGAAGATTTGATCGCAACCGCCACGGAACTGCGGAACCTAGTGAAATCCAGTACCGAGGTCTAATCGATTGGCTACGCCAGCTCCGGCGCAAACCGCGTCAATATGCGGCTGTTGAAGTCGACGCCGAATCCCGGCCCTGGCGGCGGAAGGTAGCTCCCGCGGTCGAGCTTTGGCGTCATCAATTCCATCAACTCATTTCCGGATTCACCTGTTCCGAAGCTTTCGGCGAGGGTGGAAGCGCGGGAGCTGAGAATGAGAGTCAAACCGTAGACGCTACTTCCGCGGTGCGGAATTACGGGCACGCCTGCCGCCTCCGCGGCAATCATGATCCGGCGGCACTCGGTGAGGCCGCCAGACCACGTTACGTCCGGTTGAAGAATGTGCGCCGCATGATTCCGCAGCAGTTCCTGGAATCCGTAGAGCGTCGCCTCGTGTTCTCCGCTGGCAACGCGTGTGCCATGCACTTCCCGGCACAATCGGGAATATCCGGTGATGTCATCCGGCAGCAGCGGCTCTTCGATGAAGTGCAGGCGTGCCTCGGCGACGCGGTCCGCAAGCTCCAGCGTGTAAGCCGTATCCCAGGCGCAGAGCGCATCGGCCATTAACAGTGCTTCGCTTCCCACCCGGCGCCGCGCGTCGAGAATCTTCTTTACGTTGTTCATCATTCCCGCGCGGCCCTGGCGGAAATCGGCGAAGTCTGAGATCTTGACGGCGGAGAAGCCCAGCTTCAGGCCGCGCTCCACGTCGTTGCCCGTGTAGTATCCGGGGACGCGGTCCCGCGTCGGCCCGCCGAGCAGGCGATGCACCGGCTTGCCCGCGTGCTTTCCCGCGATATCCCAGAGGGCGAGGTCAATTCCGCTGATTGCCTGAATGACAACGCCTCGCCGCCCATAGAACGATGTAGAGGCGAAGAGCTGCTCCCAAATGGTTTCGATGTGCAGCGCGTCCGTTCCAGCCAGCAACTCACGCAGATGATTTTCGATGACGTAGCATGCGGCGCCGCCTCCGCCGCCCATTCCATAACCCGTGATGCCCTGGTCGGTTTGGATGCGGACGAGAATGGCTCCGTTGAGTTGCGAAAATTGCCCGAAGCTTCTCCACCGCTTGGGGTCAAAGTCCGGCAGCGTTTCCGCACTTGGCGGCCTTCCTTCCCTTACGCGCAGCGGAGCCGCCTTCACGGAAACGATCTTGAGTCTGGTATCGGCGCGTATGGTGGACGCGGAAGCCGCCGCCATGAAGGCCCTGCGTGAGAGATGGCGCATGGGGTCTACCTGGCCGGGAGGGCAAACGACAAAATGTTCCCTCCCGAAGCGATGGCTACGTATTGACGTCCGGCTGCGGTGTAAGTCATCGGCGAAGCCTTCCACACCTGGTTCGTCTCAAAATGCCAAAGCGGACGCCCCGTTTTGGCCTCCACAGCCGCGAAGCCGCCGCCGGTCTCGCCGTAGAAGAGCACGCCGCCGGCGGTTGTCAGGACGCCAGAGTAGTTGGATTCAGGGGCGCCCACCTGAGGAATTTCCCAGGCGATCTTCCCGGTCTCTGCATTCAATGCACGAAGGACCTTCGAAGGCGGGTCCGCCGGATCGTTGTAGGGAACGTAGCCTCCCAACTTTGACTGCCGGTAGATGTTGCAATCTTCCACCGCCATTACATAGAAGAGGTTCGTCAGGGGGCTGAATGACGTGGAGTACCAGTTGGTGGCGCCGCGTACCGCCGGACAGGTTTTCGTGCCCATGGCCGTCGGATCGTTACCGGCAACCAGGACCGGCCGTCCATCCGCGCCAATGCCGCTGGCCCACGTCAGCTTCTTGACGAACGGCTCACCCAGCAGCAGTTTTCCGTTCGTGCGGTCGAGAACGTAATAGAAACCGTTGCGATTTGCCTGCATCAGCAGCTTTCGTTCCTGCCCGCGAAAGCGTGCGTTCACCACCAGCAGCGGCTCAGTCGCATCCCAGTCGTGCAGGTCGTGCGGCGTGAACTGGAAATACCAACGCAGCTTGCCCGTCTTCACGTCGAGAGCGACTACGCAGTTCGTGTAAAGATTGTCACCGCCGCGCTCATCGCCATCGGTGTCGGGAAAGGGATTTCCAGTTGGCCAGAACAGCAGCCCGGTCTCGGCGTCGTAGGAGCCGGTCACCCAGGTGGAACCGCCGCCTACTTCGAGGGCGCTCCCCTTCCAGGTTTCCGATCCAGGCTCCCCGCGCGCGGGGACCGTCCAGAATCGCCACGCCAGCGCGCCTGTGCTGGCTTTGAAGGCCGCTATAAAACCGCGGATACCCTCATCGCCGCCAGCTACTCCGGTGATCACCAGGTCGCCGACGACCAGCGGCGCGGCGGTGGAACCGTAACGGCCGGGCTTCTCGGGGACCACTACATCCCACATGAGTCCACCGGTCAGCCGGTTGAGGCAGATGAGGTGTGCGTTGTCGGTGGCGAAGAAGATACGATCACCCAGGAGCGCCGAGCCGCGATTAGCGCCCTTTGCGGCGTCTCCGGCGATTGTTCCTGCCTGGGTGCGCGGACGCGAATAACACCAGATCTCATGGCCGGACCGGGAGTCGAGTGCGCAGACCTGATTCGGGCCGGTGACGTACATGACGCCATCCGCCACCAACGGTGTGGTCTCCAACAGGTTGTAGGGAATGGAATACGACCACTGTAATTGCAACTGTCCGGCATTGGCCGTGTTGATTTGATGCAGCGCGCTGTAACGATTGGCGCCGAGGTTTCCGTTATAGGTGGTCCAGTCACCTGGCTTGGGTTCGATTGCTTCGGCTAGCGAGGACGGGTCCTGCAGCGGACCCACCGGGATGCCGTCCAGCCGGCTCAGATAGGCCAGCAGGTCCGTGCGCTCTTGCGGGGACGATTGCAGAGCCGGCATGTACGGCTTATCTTCCCGCGTAATACTTTGATACTCACTTTCTGCCAATAGATGGATCTTACCGTCGAAGGTTTGCAACTGCAAATCGTGCTTGCCCTGGCCTCGCGCGAATCCTCTCAGGGTTGATCCGTTGCGCAGGCGGACGTTCACTACGCCCCAGGGGTCGTGAGGGCAAAAAGCCCAGCCAGGACAGGAGGACGAGGAACGCTTGCCGGTCAAAGTTTTTGGATTGTCCAGCAGTTGTTCGATGTCGCGCAGCGTCAGTTGCCGGCCGATGTTGGAAAGATCTGGACCATTCGCAGTGCCGCGCCCGCGTACCATGTGGCAGGTATTGCACTGTCCCTTTCCGAAGAAGAACTGCTCCCCTGCGTGGACGTCGCCAGCTGGTTTGATGTCGTAGGCAGACGCGTTCAGCGAATGCACCCATGCGGCAAGCGAGTGCAACTGCTCATCGGGAAGCGCGAAGGCAGGCATACCGCCGGGCGTACCTGTCTTGATCAAGGTACGGATCTGTTCTTCCGAACGATTGCGGAGCGTGCGGCTGTTGACCAGTGCGGGCCCGCGTTCGGTTCCTGTAGCGCCTTCGCCGTGGCAGCCCGTGCAAAGCCTGGCGTATTCCTTTTCAGGGGCCGTCTGGGCGGAAGCAGCAGCAGACGATAAGAGTACGGCTAACGCGGCCGTCAGACGACGCATGACTATCCGAGCAGTTCTGAAATTGGCTCACCCGTGCGGTCATCGAGGGAATTCGCGATCTTGATGGGCCTGCCAATGGGGCTCATCAGCTCCTTACGCCAGTCGATGCCGAGGGCCTTGTAAATGGTCGCATAGAGATCGCCCATGGTGACCACGCGGCTGGCTACGTTATAGCCCTTGTCGTCGCTCGATCCGACCACCTGCCCGGTCTTGATGCCGCCGCCGGTAATCGCCATCGACCAGCAGTTTGGCCAGTGATCGCGGCCCAGGTTGGGATTGATCACGGGCGTGCGGCCGAACTCGCCCATGGCAATCACGATTGTACTGGCTAGCAATCCGCGCTCATCCAGATCGTCGATCAAAGCAGTCAGAGTGCGGTCAAGCGGCGGAGCCAGACGGTCCCGGTGAGACTTATCGTTATCGCTGTGGGTATCCCAGGAACCGCTGTGATAACCCGCGGCGGTTACGAACCTGCTGCCCGCCTCCACTAACCGCCGGGCCAGCAGCGCCGACTGGCCGATGGGATCTCTGCCGTAGCGATCCTTGGTTTTGTCGCTCTCCTTGGAAAGATCGAACGCATCGCGGACCGCGGGCGTAAGGATCATCTTCCAAGCCTGCGCCGTGAAGGCGTCCACATTTGCATGGTCAGCCGTATCGTTGAGTGCCCGGTAATGGCGGTCCACCACATTCAGAAACGCCGACCGGCTTTCCACCGAGGCCTGCGACACTGATTTCGGAAGGCTGAGGTCTGTCACCTGAAAGTCGGGACGGCTGGGGTCCGGAATACACATCGGATCGTAATCGCCGCCCAGAAACGACGCGCGGAAATAGTCTTCGTACTGCCGGCCTTTGTCCCACTTCGGCACCAGTACGTGGGCAGGCACAGCGTTGCGCGCGCCGAGTTCCTTGGTGATGATGGAGCCGACGCTGGGGAACTGCATCGCCGGGTTTACTTCATGGCCCGTGATGACGTAGTGCGTGGCCTGCGGATGATCGTTACCGCGGGTGTGCATGGACCGGATCAGTGCCAGCTTGTCCATCTTCTTGGAGATCTTCGGCAGCAGTTCGGAGACCTGAATGCCCGCCACGTTGGTTGAGATCGGTTTGAAGTTGCTGTTGCCCTTCGGGTCCCAGGTGTCAATGTGACTTGGGCCGCCTTCGAGCCAGAAGAGAATGACGGAGGTCGCGGTAGGCTTGAACGGCTGCGAGACCGCGGCGGCCTGCAGATATTCGCTGAGCGTTAGCCCGAGAAACCCGAGGGAACCCGCACTCAGAAAATCGCGGCGTGAATTGTTATGTGCCATTTCTCCTCCTCCTAATGATTTTCCGCAAACTCGCGGGAACTGGTCAATGCCCAGACAAATTCGCGCAGGCCGGCTTCGCGATCATTGCGCTTCGCCAGCGTTTTTTCCAAGTCCTGAATCTCGTCCGGGGCAGGGAAGCGGCCATAAGCAGCCAGATAGAATTCTTCGAAGATCTTCGCGTCCGATGCGCCGGACTGCAGCAGGCGCGCAAGCCGGCTGTCCTTCGCACTCAGGCGGTCGGCGTAGGTGGATCCGGCGAGCATGTGCAGCGCCTGGCCCAAATTCGGATGGATGCTGCGCTCCGGAATTGCACCGCGATTCGGACGCCCGTACAACTCCAGGAATCGCGAGAAGAACATATCGGGATCTTTCAGATTGATAGCGCGCGTACCCACCGGCGCTTGACCCACCGACGAACCATCAGCGACCGCGGTGGAGAAAATCTCCTGAATTCCGGTGGAGTCCACCATCGCATCCAGCAGCACCTCCGCATCCAGCGGCCGCGGGAGCGCATGCGAATAGTTCACCACGTCGTCGCTGTTAGTGGCATTCGTCGATCGCGCCAGTTGGTAGGTGCGAGACATCACGATCGTCTTCATCAGGTGGCGCAAATCGTAGTCATGTTCGCGGAAATCGGCGGCCAGAGCGGCGAGTAATTCCGGATGCGTGGGCGGATTCGTGGAGCGGAAATCGTCCACGGGGTCCACAATCCCTCTTCCGAAGAATTGCCCCCAGATGCGATTCGCCGCGGCTTCGGCAAAGTAGGGACTGGCTGTCATCCATCGCGCCAGTTCCTTGCGGGGATTCGATTCCGGCGTCAGGTTAGCCGGCGAGCCATCCAGCAAGGCGGGTAGCACCACCGCTTTCGTGCGGGGATGCAGAAGTTGGATGCTGCCGTTCACGTCCTTGGAACTGAGGTCCATGTTCGACGGATGGTCGAAGACCACGGGTCCCATCTTGAAGACGCGCGAAAAGAACGCCGCCATGCCCCAGAACTGGTCCTGACTCCAATTTTCGTACGGGTGATTGTGGCACTGCGCGCAATCCAAACGGCGCCCCAGGAAGACCCGAACCTCTTCGGCCATCACATCGTTCGGCGCGCCCACCTGGTTATAGGGAAGGAAGTGCCGCGAAGCCGGACCATAACCCTCTGCTGAAATACGCTCGCGGGCCACCTCATCGTAAGGCCGGTTTGTCTCAACGTTGTTGCGAATCCACTCCCAATATTTTTGACTCCATTTCGGAGTCAGGCCGTTGGCGAAAATGGCAACGCGAAAAATATCGGAGAAGCGGAACGTCCAGTAATCCACGAACTCAGGCGAGCCGATCAGCGCATCGATCACCTTCTCGCGCTTCCGTGCATCCTTGCTTGCAATGAACTGCCGTACCCGTTCCGGCGGCGGCACGGTTCCTGTCAGATCCAGACAGACACGCCGCAGAAACGCGGCATCATCGGCAAGTTCAGACGGAATGATGTGGAAGTTCTTCAGCTTTGTGAAGACCGCCTCGTCGATAAAGTTTCCGCGGGCCACTTCGGGGTAGTTCGAAATCGGGGGACCAATTACTCCCGCACCGGCACTGGCAACCTGTCCCGCTCCGCGGACCAGAATCGCCGTCTCACCTAATCTCTTGCCGCTGATGACGCCTTCCGCAGTCACGGTGGCGACGTCCGCATTGTTGCTGGAATAAAGCACCTGGTGCGTATAGTCTTCCGTGTGGCCATCTGTGAAGACAGCTGTGACCAGCAGATGGTGTTGTCCATCCACCGCCATGGCGGCGAGTGGCGGAAACACGTCCAGACGCGCCAGCTTTGGTGCTTTGCCGCTGTCCTCAGCGCCAAACGGGGCTCCGCTCTTTACCCAGGTGAGAATGGCCTTGTAATCTTCCGAATCCTTCTCCAGCCGCTTGCCCCCGCCATGAGGTTTGATCATGGTCGGCTTGGTCAACAGCAAGCTCTGTTCGGGATTCTTAAGGTCGATGCGCGGAATGCGTTCGCCTTTTACCTCCGCAGTCAACACCTGATAGGTGCCGCCCTTCGTGATCCACTCGTAATCGTCTTTGGGGTACAGCGCGTTCGCGGAAAGCTTGAGGCCGCCGCGACCTTTGACACCGCCGTGGCAGGCAGCCTGATTGCAGCCGCGCTTGGTGAGAATTCCGCCGATCTCCTGCGTGAAGCTGAACGGACGAGCCTGTGCGGAGCCTTTCACCTGTACCGCGGAGTGGGCTTCAACACCTTTGGCCAACACGGCGGTGACGGTTAAATCGCCGTCTGCGGCCGCGGCAATGCGAGCGGATCCGATCAGTTCTGCCAGCGCCGGATTCGACAACCGCCACTCGACCGTATCCGTCACGTCGTGCGTGGTGCCGTCCGCGTAGTTCGCAATCGCAACGAATTGCTGCTGGGCCCCGGCATACTGCAGCGTCACTTTCGCGGGAATGGTTTTTAGCGATACGGCCTGCGGCGCCGCCAGGCAGCAAACCGCCGGAATTACGAACATCGACAGGCAGACCATTCTCACGGTTTAGCCACCACCATTAAAGGAATCTCTTTCATGCTAACGATAGCCCCCGGTTTTCCATCGACAATCGGACGAACAACCAGCCGCACCAATTGCGGCTGCGCCGTCAACGCCGCATCTGGTGATGCGGTAAACACTACTACCAAACGCTCGTTGCGCGGTACGTAGCGCTCACGTTTTCCCGGATGCAACGGAGGATCCTTGTCCGGTTCAAAATCTGCTCCAGCCAACGCCTGCACGCCAGGCGGAAGCGACTCGGCCGTCACCGCCACTGCGCCCCGGTAATCTTCTTCCCGGTCGAAAACCACCCGAACCGATTTCGCGTCACCGGGCGACACGTTTACCTTATCTTCTTCTATTTTGACATCTCCGAGATGGGCGATCTGCGGCCGCACCAGCACGCGATACCGGAATTCCGGGCTTGCAAGATCGGCGGTGGTTTCACGAACCTCAACGGTATAGTCGCCGGCGTCGCGAAGCGGCACAATCACCTTGGCTTGTAGTGATTTATTCAGCTCCCCGGTACATAAGCCGCGGCCGGCGAAAACATTGGTTGCGACTTCTTCCCCTGCGGCATTCAGCAGCCGCACGATGGGGTTGAACAACGGGGGCGCGGAGGTGGGCGTCTCTATTTCAATAGCGATATCCTGCGGACCGTCCAGGTGAAACTTTGAGCGCTGCGCTTCTCCGGGTTGGGTGATGGCGCCTTCCAGAGTACCCGGAAGACGGAACATGGGCGCGGAGGAAGCGGGCGCCACGGAGGTACGGTAAGTTTCAATCTTCGCCTGATCGCGCGCTTTTCCGCCGCGCTCTGCAAGATCGTTCAGACGGTCCGTCGAAAGTGCGCGCTCATATTTTCGTTCCGCCCAATTTTTGCCTGGGGAGCTACGCTCTTGCGGCGCCTCGCCAGTCGCGACCTTCAAGTGGTAGCCGTAATCGAGACCACCCTGGCCAGAGAAAGCTTCCACACGGACCAGGTATTCGCCTGCCTTCTCGAACCGCTGCACGAGGTAAGCATCGGTACCTTTGCCGAGTACCCAGAGCGGCTCGTCGTTGAAGGCGATGCGGTTCACGCGTTTTGGATCGAACCAGCTTCCTGACCGCTCATAAATCGAAAGCGAAGGATCGAATCCGTTAGCGTTGCCGCCGGCGGCTCCGGTTGAGGGCAGTCCGGAGAAAACTTCGAACGTGACTGTCTCTCCGGCGTCGGCATGAAATGCGTAGTAATCAGTTTCGCCGCGCTGTGCAATCCGTCCGTTCAGCGCTGCCGGAAGCTTGCTGATGACAACTGCCGTGTCGGGTGTTTCATGCGATGGCGCAGGCTCATCCGTTACCGGGTGATCAATCACGGCGATCGGAATTGCGTTCGAGATGCCGGCTGGTGTGATCAGGCGGATGGGATATCGACCCGCTTTCGCAGCCGCGTCGATTTGGATTTTGACTCGGACCAACTCGATGGGCGCCTTCGGCTTTGCCGAAGGTTTCACGTCCTCGACGGGTTCGGTTTCAATACCTTCAATGGCCGTAGTGAAAGGCGCGGTTTTCGAGAAAACGGTGGTTGCGCCGCGCAAGCCGGTCCCTCGGATAATCGCCGTGAAAGTAGTCCCGCGTTGTCCTGTGAAAGGGTAGGCAGATGTGAGCTTCGGTTCGCTGGGCGTTTCCGCTGTCTTGGGCGCGGCGAAAGCCGCAAGCGGTCCACCAAGTACCCAAACGGCCACGATCATCAGGCAAAAGGCGGACATGGAGGTTAGTAATTAGTATACAAGCCATGCCACGTGCGGCACCGCTGTTTCATACAACCACCGTCCTGTGGGTTGGACCCCCATGGCCGACGCAGGCACTTTGACACGGTTAAGTAATCTTGCGCAATTTCGTAACGCGGCCCACTTCCACCCACTCCACGACGAAGATATTCCCGGCGTGATCGAAGCATGCCCCGTGCGGCGCCACAAACTGTCCGGGCACGAAGGCGGAACGGTCCAGCAACCTCACCTCGCGAAAGTTGTCCGGCCCCTGGCCGAAGTGCGCGATGATCGCATTCTTCGCGTCCAGAATGCTGACGCGTGCCTCCAGTTCAGGCACTACCATCAACTGGCCGCGAACGTGAAAATGGCACGGATAGCGCAAGCCCGGCGCAAAGCCGATGTGCTTTCCGTCCAACGTGAACGTTTGAATGCGATAGTTTCTACGGTCCGCGACAGTGAGAACCGGCTCCGGACCGCGCGTATCCATCCAGATGCCGTGCGGCTGATTGAGCTGTCCGGCTTCGCTGCCCATGCCGCCAAACGTCCGGATGTAGCGGCCTGTGCTGTCGTACTGATTCACGTAGCTGGAACCATAGCCGTCGCCGACGTAGATGTCGCCATTAGGCGCGACCGCCAGGTTTGTGGGCGTGTAGGGAATTTTCGCCTGGTATGGCGCCGCTGCTTCCGGATACCCCAATGTCAGCACCACTTCACCGCTTAGTGTGGTTTTGACTACGATGTGGCGGTTGATGTCGCAGAGATACAGATACTCCGTGCTGCCTTCTTTTCGGATGTGAAGGCCGTGCGCGCCCTCGCGGTAATCAGCGCCCCAGGATCTGACGAACTTTCCTTTCTCGTCGAACACGACCATGGCATCGGGACTTTGGCTGGTCTTGTGAACGGTGTGGTGAATGTACAGGTGCCCCTGCGAATCTTCACAAACGCCATGGGTATTTCCGTACTTGATGTGGGCGGGCAACTCGCCCCAGTCATGGAAAACTTCGTACGTATGTTCGCCGCTACCGATGACCGGCCGCCTGGCGCCCGACTTATCCTGAGCCCCGAGAATCGCCGGTGCGGCCACACTGGCTTTCACAAATCTTCTGCGTGTCATCTTATTTAGAGACCACCTTGGGAATCCCGTTCACTACGGTCACATCCTTCACACCTGGAAAACCTTGCGGAATTTCTGCGAGGAATATCGTGAACTCCGTCTTGATCTTGCGCCCGGCGCCAATCCAGCGGTAGGACGGCGTGTCAAAGAGCGAACCGCGCTCCACGCTCTTGTGCAGCCCTTCATCGAACGGCGATGTTCCGAATTCAATGCCACGCGCCACCACTCCGCCGCTCCAGGGGATGAACGAATTACGATGGTTCTCCTGCCAGTCCGCAATCCATGGATTGCCTTCGCT
>JBDUEM010000003.1:0-84171 GCA_040002435.1 Bryobacteraceae bacterium | reverse complement strand
CTTCATCGCCGCCATTGTCGCTTTCGTCCACTTGATTGCATTGACCCTGCTGTACCCGAAAATAGTCGGCGCGCGGGTTCACCTGAACCCGCTCGCCGTGACTGTCGCACTGATGTTCTGGGGAACAATCTGGGGCGGCGTCGGGCTGGTTTTAGCCATCCCGATGACCGCCGCCATGAAAGCCGTCCTGGACAACATCGAACACCTGCAACCCTACGGACGAATGCTGGGCGATTAGTTCGCCGAGGACGGTGCCGGGTGCGAGATAGTGCCCATCCGGCCGCTCCGATAGTCCTCGAAAGCCTCGTAGAGTTCATCGCGCGTGTTCATCACAAACGGTCCGTAGCGTGCCACCGGCTCGTTTAACGGCGCACCTGCCAGCAGCAGGAAGCTGAGCGTCTCCGCGCTTCCCGCGGGATTCGATACCACCACCGAATCGCCGTCATTCTCAAATACGATCACTTTGCGCGCTTTCACTACGCCTGACTTCGCGTCAAAGGTTCCAGCGCCTTCAATGAGGTAGGCAATCGCCGTGTAGCCGGCCGGAATCGTCTGCTTATACTCGCCTCCCGGTTGTATCGTTACATGAAGATATACGATCGGATTCTCGCTCTGAATGGGTCCTTTCACGCCAAGCGACTCGCCCGAAACCACCTTTACCTCGACATTGCCCGCTTCATTTCTGGCCACGGGAATTCGCGATGACGCCAGTTCCTGATAGTGCGGAGCAGTCATCTTCCTGCTCTTTGGCAGATTGACCCATAACTGGAATCCGTGCAGCGCTCCGCCATTGCGAAGCAGATCCGAACCCGGCATTTCCGAGTGCACCAGTCCCGAGCCGGCCGTCATCCATTGCACATCGCCGGGCCGCAGAACTCCATGATTTCCACTCGAATCGCGGTGTTCCATCTGCCCCTCGAGTAAATAAGTCACCGTCTCAAAGCCCCTGTGGGGATGGTCCGGAAACCCGCCGCCCTGCCCGGCCTTGAACTCCAGGGGACCCATCTCGTCGAGCAGCAGAAACGGGTCTATCTCCGATACGCTGCTGCCCGGAAATGCCCGGTGAATCACCATTCCGTCGCCCTCGGTAGCTCTCATGCTGGGCAATACCTGCTTGATTTTTCTTTCGTTTGCCATTTTCCTTTACCTCCCTGTCAAGAGTATTGATGTTAAGATACTTCAAAAGGATTCAAATGGGCAACACATCGGGAATTCATCTTTGGCTGGTGCTCTGGAAAGCGTATAGTACGCTCCGCGCCCGGGCAGACCAGAGCATTGCGTCGCTGGACCTGAACTGGTCCGACTTCGCCGTGCTGGAAGTTCTGCTGCATAAGGGGCCGCTGCCGGTAAACACCATAGGCCCCAAGGTGATGCTCACCAGCGGATCTATCAGCGTGGCTGTCGACCGGCTGGTCCGTCGTGGATTGGTGAGCCGTGAGAACGTTGAGTCGGACCGCCGTGCCCGTGTGGTTCACCTGACGGAGGCGGGCCGGACTTTGATTGAATGCGCGTTTGCCCAGCATGCCGAGGCCATGGAAGCGGCGACGGAAGGACTTTCGAAAGCCGAGCGGTTGCAGACAATTGCCCTCCTGAAGAAGCTGGGCCGGTTTGCGGAGTCTGCGTCTTAAATCCCTAACTGCTTCCGTACCTTTGCCGGAAGCTTCGCGCTCACCAGGTCGTACGAATTGCGAAGGAACAGCCGGAACTCCGCCACGGAAAGTGCTTCATCGCGTTCCACCATTACCCAGTGGTAGCGGGCCACATAAGGAGCAGGGATAATTCCGTCCCGCTCCACCAGTTCCGCAAACTGCTCCGGCGTACACTTGAACGAAAACTGGCCTTGCGAGGACGGGCTGAGCGAAACGCCGACGAAAATCTTCTTGTAAATACGAAACAGCAGGTCGTTTCCCCATTGAATGTCCTCCGTGGCATGAGGAAAGGAAAGACAGAGCCGCCGGATGATTTCGACCTCCATCATTTCCTCTTGAGAGTCGGCACGGGCCTGCTCCCCTGGGCCTTCAGCCGCTCACTGCGGGAGCGGACCTCCGTACTGTCTGTGAAGTTTGGCGCCAGCAGCAGGTAGAGATCGTACTGCTCGGCCGCCTTCGCCGCATTTCCCGCAGCCTCGTAGGTCAACCCCAGTTCCATGTGTGCCGGCGCATAGTTGGGGTTCACCTTCAAAAGGTCCAGGCCAACGCGCTCGGCCTCAGCCGGGCGGCCAAGCAGCCGGTTCAGCCGCATCAGACTCCACCGCGTGCCGACCGAACGCGGGTTAAACTTCACCGCGTCCTCCAGGTGCGGCAAGGCTTCGCGGAGCTTCCCGGCGGTAATCAGCTGGGACGCGATCTGGAACGGAGGCAAACCCCACTCCGGGGTCAACCGGGCCGCCCGCTCGAAGGCTTGCCGCGCTTCATCCTTGCGGTTCAGGCGGTCGAGCGCCACCCCTAGAGCATTCTGCGCGCAGGCAAATTGCGGGTCCCGCCGCAGCGATTCCTGCAGGCTGGCTACGGCTTCATTGAACTTCCCGTCAGCGATTTGAAATCTGCCCACGCAGAAGACACGCCGGGTCTCGATGGCCGCATCGTTGGGGCGCAGCGTTTGCAACCGTTCGTAGGCCGCCACCGCCCGCCGCAGCATGACCTTCTTGGGACCGGTCGCCGTGGATTGCACATAGTCGCTGACGCATGCCTGCCCCAGCTCCTCCAGCGCATCGCTCATCATGGAGGCGGCCACCGCGCGTTGGGATGCGGGAAATGGCTGGCTCGCGTAGCCGTCAAACGCCTCCAGTGCCTGCCCGCTTCGTAGCCTCGCCTGCAACTGCATCAGGCGGTCGGTATCTGGCGGCTGAATATTCACGCGCGTGACTCCGCTGCGCGCGGTAACGGTGCCCCCGAGGATCGTGCCATCCGGCAAGTCCGCCGAGACCCGGCTCTGGCGTGCCGTCACACCATCCACCCGGAGCGTTCCAGTGGGACGAATCCTGCCGCGAAAAACATCATCGACGTAGATAGCTGTCCCTGGAGGCCCCGCCAATTCGAGGGAGGCGGCCAGCGACGGTTCCGGACGTAAAGGAGAAGGCGCCAGCACGGCCAGCGACAGCCGCGCATCGAAATTTCCGGCAACGCGCGGATGCTGCTGCGCGCGCGTCTCTTCGGGAACAATCTTCGCTACGTAGTCAATTACTTCCGAAGCGCGGATGGGCTGGCTTGCATCGGTGTGCCCCTTTCCCCGCAACCCCTCCAGCAGCGTATAAGTGAAGACGCCGTGGCCGCCGCCCCAGCGTTCGTCCTCAAAAGACCGTTCACTCGCGCGTGACGCGAGCAACCGTAGGAACGACCGGTCGCCCTGACCGATGGCGGCCATCGGCGCACCCGCACGGCTGGGAATATCCGGCCCGTAGCTCGACCAGCCCAGGCGGCCCGACCGGCACGCGTCGGCCACCATCATGACAAGACCGGCACGCAGACGATTGCTCAGCGTCGCGTCCACCTCGCGGAATGAGAGGCCCGTGGCGTGGAGATTCTGGGGATCTGTATCGTTTGCGATGAAGTAAGCCTCGTCCTGCTCCCCCACTACGCCGTGGCCGGCGAAGAAAACATAGACGACATCTTCGGGCCCGGCAGACTGCACGAGCCACGTATGCAGCGAGGCCCGGATGGCGGCAAGCGTGGCCCGCTCATTGGTCAGCAGCCGGATGTGACTGGCGGGCAGCGCCCCTCCGGGAACGGTGCGCAGAAATGCCGCAAAATCCTCCGCGTCGCGATGTGCGAAACGCAGCTGCGCCGCCGGCGGCAGGTGCTGGTGGTTGGAAATACCGACAACCAGCGCCCACCGCGTGCCACGGTCCTTTAGTGGATTGATTGGTTGTTCGGGTTCAAACTGTAAATCGCGGGTCTGCTGGCCGAACAGAGTCGCTGCCAGCAGAAGCAGAGGAACAGTTTTTCTCATCTTGGGATGATATCAAGCCGGGGTCGTACCGCTGGCGGCGCGACGGCGCAAGTCGCCATACAGACGCCGTACCAGCCGGCGTCTGCGATTCCGGCGAGGGATTCACCCTGATTGTGGAATCCCACGCCCGCGGTTCCATGACTCACCACGGCGCCCATAAAGACCCGTCTGATTCGCGAAAGAAGACGACGTGGAACGCAGACGAGAATTATAAAACGATCTCACTCTCCGCCGGGCTTCGACCACGGCGGCACCAGGCCGTTCATCCTGGAATAGGCAATCAACTGCCCCATATGCTCATTGGCGTGGACGATAATCCGCAGGTACATCCCATCCACATTCACGTCCCGCTTGGCGATCGTCACCCGGCGCTGCAGATCCTCGGGCTTCGCAGCGGCGTGGGCTGCTTTTACGGCCAGCAGGGAGCGCTTCAGCCAGTCAATGACTTCGGCCTTCGTTTTCACCGTCCGCTCCATTTCCTCGGACTTGATGTCCGGCGGCATTTTCGGTCCCGTAGCACTCAACAGGGAAAAGTTTGCCAGCGCAATGTGCATGTAGACCTCGCTGGTGGAGCGTACACCTGGCCCCGGACGCCACGTGAAATGCGACTGCGGAGTCGCTTCCGCCAAAGCAATCAACTGGCGGGAGACGTGGCCCCATTCCCCGTCGTAACCTTCCCACAAACCCGCCGGCTGGGCTTGCAAAACCGCAGTAGTCAAAAGTGCGGCTAACAAGAATGTCCTCATATTTTCACTTTCCTTTGCTTCTTAGATTTTTTCGGGACAACCAGGGCCCAGGCGTTCCGAATGTGGATCGCCAGTTCTTCGTCGCTTACCGCGTCAAGTTCAATACCGATCCAACCGCTCTTCCCAACGTATGGCGGAACGAAATACTTCTCCGGAGAAAGGTGTACCAATTCCGCCTGCTCGCCGGGCAATGCAGCCACCCAGACGGCGATGCGGCCGTCGTGATGATGATTGTTGGCGAACATCACGCAGACTTTCTTGCTGCTGAAGAACGTCGGTTCGCCGTGAGACACCCTCTCTACCGTATCCGGGAGGCTGCCACAGATCCGGCGGACTCGACGCAAGTGCTCCTCCGCCGCCTCTGGCTCCGGTTCGCTCGGCATAAGAGCGTTATAGCATCCCAGCTGACGTAACGGCGCAAGGAATCGCCATAGCAAACATCCTCGCCCGTCACGCTAAACTAGTACCAAGAGGCACACACAGCTTTGGAATCGGACGGCGAAGTCAGAATCCGCACCGTTCAGCTCACCAAGCACTACCGCTCTGGTGAGAACACAGTAGTTGTGTTCGACGATCTCGATCTCGAAATTGCTCCTGGCGAACGGGTTGCCCTGGTGGGGGAGTCCGGTGTCGGCAAATCTTCCCTACTCCATTTACTAGGGGGCCTCGACCGGCCAACCAAAGGTACAATATATTTTGGGGACCGGGAAATCTCATCGCTGGACGAATCGGCGCTCGCCGATTTCCGGAATCGCGAAATTGGCTTCGTTTGGCAGACGCACTACCTGCTGCCGGAGTTTACGGCGCTGGAGAACGTCATGATGCCGTTGTTGATACGTGGTGTTCCGCAGTCTCAAGCAGCTCCTATCGCACAGGAACGATTGAATGAAGTGGGCTTGGCGAGCCGGTCGTCGCACCGCGCCGGGGAGCTTTCCGGCGGGGAACAGCAGCGTGTTGTTTTGGCTCGGGCGCTGGTTGGGCGGCCCAAGGTGTTGCTGGCCGACGAGCCAACGGGTAACCTTGACTATATTACTGGCGGAAAAATAGCCGATCTATTTGATGAGATGCATCATACTCATAAGCTCACTTCAGTGTTCGTAACGCACAATTTGGAATTCGCAAGACGCTGCGACCGCGTCTTAAAGTTGGAACACGGCGCTCTTGTATCCTTGCAGGCCGAGGGCGTGTCTGAGAAAACTGCAAGTAGGGAAAACGGTACAAACTATGTTTGAACGCTATACCGAGAAGGCACGGCGGGTCATCTTCTTCGCGAGGTACGAAGCGAGCCAGTTCGGAAGTCCATACATCGAGACTGAACATCTATTGCTCGGACTGCTGCGCGAAGACAAGGCGCTGGCGAATCGATTCCTCCGTTCGCATGCAGCCATCGAGTCCATCCGCAAGCAGATTGAAGCGCACACCACCATCCGCGAGAAGGTCTCGACATCGGTCGACCTCCCGCTGAGCCACGAGTGCAAACGAGTTTTGGCCTATGGCGCCGAAGAAGCCGAGCGTCTGAATCATAAGCACATCGGTACCGAGCACCTGTTACTCGGACTGCTGCGGGAAGACAAATCGTTCGCCGCCGAGATACTGCATGAGCGGGGCTTGCGGCTTTCGCAGGTACGGGAAGAGATTGCGCGGTCCTCTTCTGAGAAAATGTCCTCCAATCGTCCCAAGGAAAGCTCGCTGCTTGCCGAATTCAGCCGAGATCTGACGCAGACGGCGATGGACGGCTCCATGGATCCTCTCATCGGGCGCGATTATGAACTGGAGCGGGTTGTCCAGATCCTCTGCCGCCGCACCAAGAACAACCCGGTGCTGATCGGCGAGCCCGGCGTAGGTAAGACGGCGATTGTGGAAGGACTGGCGCAGCGCATTGCCGATGGCGATGTTCCCTCTTTCCTGGCCGACAAGCGCATTCTCGCGCTGGATCTTTCGCTGATTGTCGCCGGTACCAAGTACCGCGGTCAGTTTGAAGAGCGGCTGAAGACCATCATGAAAGAGTTGATGGAAAATCAGAACGCCATCATCTTCATTGACGAGCTTCATACGCTGGTCGGCGCGGGTTCGGCCGAAGGCTCGCTGGATGCCGCCAATATTCTAAAGCCTGCGCTCTCACGCGGCGAAATCCAATGCATCGGGGCGACAACGCCCAGCGAATATCGCAAGTCGATTGAAAAGGATCGCTCGCTCGAACGGCGCTTCCAGGCAGTAAAGGTTCCGCCGCCCACCGAGAATGACGCGGTCCGCATTCTGTTCGGTATCAAGGAACGGTACGAGAAGTTTCACGCCGTCGCCTACACGGACGAAGCGGTGGAAAGTGCCGTCTTCACGTCCACCCGCTTTATTCCAGACCGTTTTCTTCCGGACAAGGCCATCGACTTGATTGATGAGGCGGGCGCGCGGGTCAAGCTGCGGCAGACCACGCTGCCGGGCGAAGTGGCCGATATCCAGAAGCGCATCAAGTTCATCGTCCACCGCATGGAAAACGCCATCGCGAACCACGAGTTCGAAAAGGCGCGCTTTTACTCGGACGAGGAACGAAAGGAGCGCGAAAACCTCCGCGTTCTTCGCGACAAGTACAACCTGGACGACACTTCCACCGGAATTGTCACCAAAGACGATATCGAAGACGTAGTGGCGCGCTGGACCGGCGTGCCGATGACTGCCATCCGCGAGGAGGAAGTCACCAAGCTTCTGCGCATCGAAGAAGAACTGCACCGCAGGGTCATCAGCCAGACGAAGGCCATCAGCGCCTTATCCCGCGCCATCCGCCGTTCGCGCGCGGGCTTGAAATCTCCCAAGCGTCCCGCTGGATCGTTCCTGTTCCTCGGACCCACGGGCGTCGGTAAGACCGAAGTGGCGCGGGCTCTCGCCGACTTCTTGTTCGGCAGCGAAAAATCGCTCATCCGTTTCGATATGTCAGAGTTCATGGAGAAGCATTCGGTCTCGAAGCTGATCGGATCGCCCCCCGGCTACGTAGGTTACGAGGAAGGCGGCCAGCTCACCGAACGCGTGAAGCGCGCGCCGTATTCCATCATCCTGCTGGATGAAATCGAAAAAGCGCACCCGGATATTTACAATATCCTGCTGCAGGTTTTTGAAGACGGCCAGTTGACCGACGGACTCGGCAACACGGTGGACTTCAAGAACACCATTATCATCATGACGTCGAACCTGGGCGCACGCTTCCTGGAGAAGCGCGGCCAGCTTGGCTTCGCCGCACCGGCCCTGGAGGGAGTTCCCAGCAAGGTGGAAGACATGGTGATGGCCGAGGTGAAACGGTCTTTCAATCCGGAGTTCCTGAACCGGCTTGATGAAGTGATCCTTTTCACGTCGCTCACCGACGACGATTTGTTGAAGATCATCAACCTGCTCGTCGAGCAGATCAACGTCAACCTGGTCCCCAAGCAGATCAAGATCCGGTTGGCGGAAGGCGCTGCCCGCTACGTATTGGAGAAGACCTGCGGCGACCGCAACTACGGTGCGCGGCCTCTTCGCCGCGCCTTGCAGAAGTACATCGAGGATCCCCTTTCCGAAGCCTTGATCCAGGGTACGCTCGCCAGACCGTCCGAACTCGAAGTTTACCTTGGCGATACGGGCATTTATTGCCGCCAGATCAAGGAAGCGACTGAAGAAGAAGAAGAGCCGGTGGAAGTAGGCGCCGGTACCCCGCTCTACATGTTCTAAGAATCAGGTAGAGGGGCTGATCCGTCAGCCCCTCTACCTGACATCCAGCACGAAATCCATCGTCAACACCATTGCATCGCCGGTTACGCGAATTTGCGTGACGTTAAAACTCACCAGTTGCTGGCTGTAAGGCGCTTTGGCTCGTTGCTCTTCCAGAATTTTCTTCGCGTCCAGCATCACGCCGTAGGAGAACTGTTTGGACAGGTTCTCCGTCAAAGCGGCGCGCACGCCGCGGATGTAGATTCCGTCCTTATCCTCACTCACCACGTTTACCTCTTTCAGCCGAATCAAACCATTTTCGTAGTAAGGGACAGCGGTGATGGCCACAAGAAACGAATCGCCCAGACCCACACATCGACCGAAAAAGTCCTTAGCCGACCTCCCGCTGAAGCGGGCGCGAATCTTCAGCCGCCCTTTCTCTTCCCCGATTTCCGGATTCTCCAGATAGGCATAAGTGCATTTTGCAGCGCGGTTCGCCCTGACGTACTTCCGTCCGTCGTCGGTGAACACCTGTTCGGCCAGAATCTTCTTTATGACGCTGTGGTGGATGCGAAGTTCGACAGCATTCGCCGTGAATCCCATCAGCAACATGGCGATCAACTTGCACAACCTCAATCCATGCCACTTATTCATAAGCGAATCAGGAAGATTTTACCCATGGCCGTGATTCTATTCTGCCTGACGGCGGCGTTCGCCCAGACTCCGAAGCCGGGGAAGGATGACAAGCCTTTGAATCCGCCGCCCTACGCCAATCAGCCGGCGACTGGGGTCGCGCCGCCTCCTGAGGGCACCACCCCTCACGATACGCCTGATTTGGATAAGGCTAAAAACCAGGTTCCCAACGCCAAGGGCAAGAAGAAGCCTGCCAGGAAAAAGAAAACCCAAAGCTAGCCCGTTGTGGGCATAATAATTTTTATGCCAACGGGAGCCGATTTATTCGTTCGAACCATCCTCGACCTCGGGATCAACCACATCTTCACGCTGGTTGGTGATCACCTCAATGAGGTGCTTACCGTGGCGGCTAAGGCTGGCGTAGAGATTGTCCATATGCGTCACGAATCCGGGGTCACGCACATGGCGGACGCCTGGGCTCGGATTCACCGCAAGCCCGCCCTGTCTCTGGTAACCGGCGGTCCAGGTCACACAAATTCCCTCACAGGCATTGCCACCGCTCAGCTTGCCGCCAGCCCTCTCCTGGCGATCAGCGGCAGCCGCGCCAATGCCGTAGCCGACCGGCAGGCCTTTCAGGATATCGACCAGGTCGGCATGGCCGCGCCCGTAACGAAGTGGGCCGCGCAACCGGCCACCGCGGGCCAGATTCCCTTCTACCTTTCACGGGCATATATTGAGGCCAACGCGGGCCGCCGGGGCGCGGTCCACCTGACGATTCCAGTCGACCTCTTCACCGCTGAGGCAGGCACTGTAGCGCCAGCATTTTCTATCCCCGAAGCTTGCCCGGCCCAGCCGAACGCCGCGCAGATCCGCAAGGCCATCGAGTTACTCAAGTCCGCTGAAAAGCCAGTCGTCATCGCGGGCAGCGGGGTCTGGTGGGGTGACGCCGCGGCGGAACTCCGGCTGTTCATCGAAAAGACCAACCTGCCTCTCTACACCATCACCATGGCGAAGGGCACGGTGCCTGACGATCACCCGCTCTGTATGGGATACGCCGACCCGGCGCTCAACGTCGCAGTGCGCACTGCTTTCAAGGAAGCCGATCTGTTTCTGGTAGTCGGCAAGAGAATCGATTACCGCTTGGCGCTCGGTGGGGCGCGTCTGTTTTCCACCACGGCGAAGTTCATTCAGATCGACGTGCATGAACAGGAACTTGGCCTCAATCACAAACTCGACGTCGCCATTCACGCCGACGTGAAGAGCACGCTGGCGGCGCTGAAGACGGACATTCCGCCCCGCCCGGAATGGTTAGCGCATTTAAGAGCGCTGAAGTCCGAATGGGAGGCCCGCCTCGCTGAAACAGCGAAAGATAACTCCTCCCCAATGCATCCCGCCGCCTTCTACGCGGAACTGAAGAAGGCCTTGCCGCCGGACATCCTCTACGCCTGGGACGGAGGGGACTTCGCCCATTGGGGCCGCGCGTCGCTGCCCGCCCTCGAAAGCGGGGGCTGGCTGCGTCTGGGCCCTCTCGGCACCATTGGTTCCGCGCTGCCCAACGGCATGGCCCTGCAGATGGCGCATCCGCAGAGGCCGGTAGCGATTATCACGGGAGACGGATCCCTCGGTTTCTACATTGCCGAAATGGATACTGCCGTACGGTATAAACTGCCCATCGTCATCATTGTCGGAAACGACGCGGGCTGGGGTCTGGAACGCGAACTGCAATCCGCGCTGACCGGTCCGGCAACGGTAGCTTGCGAACTGCGCGCAACCCGCTACGACATTGTGATGCAGGGCTTCGGCGGCGCAGGTGAAACCATCGACACCCTGGAGCAAGTTGGCCCGGCCGTCGCTCGCGCCTTTTCCGCCGGCGTTCCCTATTGTCTGAACGTCAACATTCGCGGCGTCCGTTCCCCATTCACCGACTGGCAGATCAGCGGCAAGAAGCGGAGTTAAGTATGCTGAACACGATGCGCAAATTCTTATCGTTCTTCCTCACCGCGCCGCTGTTCGCCGCTTCGGTCCACATCTACGTCGCCAACAGCGATGGCGACGATATCACGGTCATCGATCCGCTCACCAATTCCGTCAGCGCCGATATCAAGGTCTCCAAGAACCCGCATGGCATCGTTTTCTCGCCCGACAAGTCCCGCTTCTATGTCTCCAGCGAAAGCGAAGACGTGCTCGACGTCGTAGATCGCAAGAGTTCGAAGATCCTTCGCCGCGTGCCTCTGGGCCGCCGTCCGAACAATGTCGCCATCACACCGGACGGCCGCCGTGTGTACGTCTGTATTCGCCAGGAGTCGTGGGTGGATGTCGTGGATACCGCTTCCATGGAGAAAGTGAAGAGCATTCCCGTGGGGCAAGAGCCGCACAATGTTTACCTGTCTCCCGACGGCAAGGACATGATCGCCACCTCAATGGGCGAGAACAAACTGACCGCGATCGACATCAAAACCGAGAAGCCGGATTTCGAAATTCCGCTCCCCGGAGTGCCGCGCCCTTTGACGTTCGACGCGAAGGGCCACCGCATCTTCGTGCAACTTTCCAAACTGCACGGCTTTGCGGTAGTGGACTACAACACCCGAAAGGTAACGCGCAACGTCCTGCTGCCTGACGGACCGCCGGGCGCAAAGCCGCTGATCCCAGACACGTACGCCCACGGCATCGGCATCACGCCCGATGGCAAGACCTTGTGGGTGACCAGTCTTCTGGATAATTCCGTCTCTGTATTCTCCATGCCCGATCTGAAGCATCTGGCCACAATCCCCGTGGGCCGCGGCCCGGACTGGTTGACCTTCACTCCAGACAGTACGCGCTGCTTTGTCTCGAACGCGGGATCGAATTCCGTCTCGGTCCTGGATGTTCCCGCGCGCAAGGAGATCACCAAGATTGCGGTGGGCAAAATACCCAAACGCATTATCACGGTGGAGTTGCCCTGATGAGTTCGGGCCCGCCGACGCGGCGCGATGTCCTGATAACTGCCGCCGCCGCGCCGCTGCTACAGGCGCAGCCGGCGACGGCCGCTGACGTCTGCTATCTGAGCGCACGCGAAATGGCGCAGTTGATCCGGCGGAAAAAGCTCTCGGCCCGCGAGGCGCTGGCGGCACACCTCAAGCAGATTGAGCGCGTAAACCCAAAAGTGAATGCCATCGTTACGCTGGTTCCGGAAATGGCGGAGGAGGCAGCCAGGCAGGCGGACGAGGCTCAGGCCCGGGGCGCGGCATTGGGTCCGTTGCATGGTCTTCCTGTCGCACACAAAGACCTGGTGGAGACCAAAGGCATCCGCACTACTTTCGGCTCGCCTTTGTTCAAAGACAACGTGCCGCGGGAGGATGACCTGATAGTAAAACGCATCCGGCAAGCAGGCGCGATCACATTAGGGAAGACCAACACTCCTGAATTCGGCGCGGGTTCGCAGACTTTTAATACCGTCTTCGGCGCTACGCGGAATCCTTACGACACCTCGAAGACCTGTGGCGGATCCAGCGGCGGAGCGGGGGTAGCGCTGGCGTGCGGAATGGTCCCCATCGCGGACGGCAGCGATACCGGCGGATCGCTGCGGAATCCGGCAGCTTACTCCAACGTGGTTGGATTTCGGGCGTCGCCCGGCCGCGTGCCGAATCCAAAGGCCTCGTTCGCCTGGTCCACCCTAAGCGCGTCGGGGCCGATGGCCCGATCGGTCTCGGATGTTGTCCTGCTGCTGAGCGCGGTGGCCGGACCTGACCCGGACGCTCCCCTCTCGCTGCCGGAGCCCGGCGAAACGTTCTACCGGCCGCTCGACCGCGCGTTCAAAGACATACGAATCGCCTGGTTCAAAGACCTCGGTGGCATTCCGTTTGATCCACGAGTGCGCTCGGTGGTGGATAGCCAGCGGAAGATCTTCGAAAACCTTGGCTGCGTAGTGGAACAGGCCGAGCCGGATTTTTCAGGCGCCGACTTCGCCTTCAAGACGATTCGCGCCGGGACCAGCGCCGCCACTCATGGCGAGCGCATCCGCTCGCGTCGGGCCGCTTATAAAGACACGCTGTTGCGCGAAATTGAAGACGGACTTCGCCTCACTGGTTCCGACCTGGCACGCGCCGAAACCTTGCATGGCCAACTCTGGCGGCGCTTTCAGGCGTTTCTGCGCAGGTACGATTTTTTCATATTGCCCACCACACAGGTTCCGCCGTTCGACGTTAACCAGCCCTACCCGACGGAAGTGAATGGAGTCAGGATGGAGAGCTACATCGACTGGATGAAGTCCTGCTGGTACATCTCGATTGTGGGAAATCCTGCCATCTCCGTGCCAGCGGGATTCACACCGGAAGGATTGCCCGTTGGGTTGCAGATCGTTGGACGCTACCAGGAGGACTTCACGGTGCTCCAACTGGCGTACGCCTTCGAACAGGCTACGAACATTGGACGCCGCCGTCCGCCCGTGGTCTAACCGTTAGTCTCGTCCGGCTAGCGGCCGTCCATCTGTGACGCCAGTTTCGTCAGGCGCGTCAGCAGCTTGGTTTCGGTTTGCTTTGCCGCCGTCTTGGCAAGAAGGCCTGTGGCATCCTGCAAATGTTCCGCCATCCTGCGCCGCGCTTCATCGGCGTCCCCTTTCCGGATCGCCGTGATGATCCGGCGGTGCAGCATCAGCGTATGCTCCGGATCCACCAGGGCCGCGGTCAGTGCCATCAATTGATGGACTGATTGATGAACCACAGTGAACATGATGCTGCAAACCCGATTTCCGGAGATGCGGAACAATGTCTGATGAAACAGCAGATCCGCTTCCACCAACCGCGGCGTGTCGGACTTTCTCTGCTCCATGCGGGCATGGACGTCGCTTAGGTCGAGAATGTCCTCGGGAGTAGCGCGGATGGCCGCCCGTGCAGCAAGTTCCGGCTCCACGATGAGCCTCGCTTCCATGAGTTCGTGAAACGAGATGCCGTCCAGCAGAATCAGGAATTCCATCGATTCACTTAAGATGGAAGGCGCGCCGGCGTTCAAATAAGTTCCGTCGCCAACCCGTTGCGAGATGACGCCCATGATCTCGAGAACCTTGAGAGCCTGACGCAGGGAAGAACGGCTCACGCCGAACGTATCCGCCAGATCGCGTTCAGCGGGAAGGCGCCCACCTGGCGTCAAAGTACCCTCTGAGATCAGGTTTTTGAATACGCCAATGAGCCTGCCGGTTACGTCGTCTTTCGAGACAACCGGAGATTTTGCTGCCATAGGACCAACCAAATATAGCATAATTGTTGCGCAGCGCTGGCGTTTCGCTGAATCAAACCCTTGACGTGCCCTTTGATTGGTAGTACCATTCACTAAGTTTTCACATCCTTCAGAAGGTGGGTCACACGTATGAGCCGCAGAAGAACGTCTTTGTTGACGAAAGCACTTTCCATCGCCCTGCTCGCCCTTTCCCTGAGTTTAGTATTGGTCGCACAAATCCAGACCGGACGAATCTCCGGAACGGTGTACGATCCGAATAAAGCGTCGGTCGCCAACGCCAGTGTGACGGTCACCAACCGGGAAACCAACGTCGCACAGAAATTCATTACCAACGACCATGGGGCCTTTGTAGCGGCGTCACTCAACCCGGGCATCTACGACGTAGCGGTAACGGCCGCGGGCTTCCGCACCACGGTCCGACAGGGGGTGGAGATGGTGGTCGGAAAAGATCTGCTGCTCGACGTGGATCTCGTGTTGGGCGAAACCAGTTCGGTCATCGAAGTCAATTCCGATCTGCCCCTGTTGAATTCGGAGTCCGGCTCATTAGGCCACGTGATGACGAACAGCCAGATCGTCGATCTGCCACTGAACGGCCGCGGGTTCAATGAACTGGCGCGGCTGACTCCCGGCGTGGTGCTTCTGACGGGAACCGGAAACGTGACTCGCATTCGTCCGGAATTTTTCAACGGAACAACCATCAGCGGCGTGCGCGGCAGACAGGTCTCTTATTACCTTGACGGCACCGACACCAGTGAGCAGCACCAAGGCGGCAGTTGGATTCAAACTTCCGTCGATGCGCTGCAGGAGTTCAGCGTTCAGCAAAGTGCTTATTCGGCGGAGCACAGCCGGTCGGGCAGTTTCTTCAACGCCACCACGAAGTCCGGTACGAACGCAATTCGCGGCACCCTCTATGAGTTCCTGCGCAACGACAAGCTGGACGCGCGCAACTTCTTCGGCGTCCGCCGCGACATTCTGAAACGCAACCAGTTCGGCGCCTCGGTGGGCGGACCCGTGGTGCTTCCTAAGATTTACAACGGCAAGAACCGGCTGTTCTTCTTTGTGAATTACGAAGGCATGCGCGAACGGCAGGGCAATGTGGTGACCCGGCCGAGCCCGACCGCCGCCATGCTGGCAGGGGACTTCAGCGCACTATCGAACACGATCTACGACCCGCTGACCACGGTGCCGAACCCTGCGGGAAGCGGAACCATCCGCACTCCCTTTCCGGGAAACCGCATCCCCACGGCACGCCTCTCGCCGCAAGCAGCCTTCTTCAATCCGTATTTGACAACCGCGGCCACGCCCGGCGGAAACTTTACCTTCTCTCCGTCAACCGTTCTGGATGAAGACCAGCTGACGGCGCGCTTTGATATCAATGCCAGCGACAAGCACAAGGTATTCTTCCGTTACAGCCTCAACGACAACCGTCTGGGCGAGCCTGGAGGCACACCGGCGCTTGGCTTTGCCAACTCGGCCACCCGCGGACAGAACTATACCACCAGCATCACCAGTACGTTGCGGCCCACGGTGCTGAACGAATTCCGCTTCAACATTCTCTACGGCCTGATCAAGCTGAATGCCTATCTGCAGGGGCGAGACTTCAACAAGGACGCGGGCATCAAGGGCACCGAGACGCTGCGGCGGGCCTCTGACATTGGATCTTTCCCTGACTTCGCCTGGTCCGGTTATGCCAGTCTCAATGGATCGACATTTGACCAGCGCCCGAAGACGCAGGATCGCTACACGTTGGAGTTCACCGACAATCTGACGTGGATCAAGGGCAAGCATGTCATTAAGGCAGGCGTCAAGATGCGCCACTACCAGTGGCTCGGTACGGACAGCAAAATCTACATGGGCAACTGGACCTTCAACGGGCAGAATACGGAGAACCCCGCCAGTCCCACGCGCACCGGCGACGGCTTCGCGGATTGGGCCCTGGGCCTTCCCGCCAATGGCGGACGCGGGTATCCGTCAGATACATTCGGCGGAAGCTACAACTCGTGGCAGTTCTTCGTGCAGGACGACTACAAAGTTTCCAATCGCCTGACACTGAATATCGGCTTGCGATACGAACACACGCCGTGGGCTACTTCTTATCGCGGACAGACAGGCACGTTCGATGGAACGCTGGCTAGGCCGATCATCGTCGCCAGCAAAACCAAGGATATCGACTTGGCCGCGCAGCCCGCTGCGGCCACGGCATACGGCTACCTGAAGGATCTGATCCAGACCAGCAGCGAGGCCGGGCTTCCATATTCCATCACGTATCCTGACAACACACAGTGGGCTCCGCGCTTCGGATTCGCGTGGCGGCCGATAGGCGAAACCACGGTGATCCGCGGCGGCTACGGTATTTTCTACGAAGGCGAGTATACCGACGGACGCGTGAACCTGAACATGCCCCCGTTCAATTTGGGAGACAGCGCACTGAACGACCGCGGCGTGATTCCGAACCGCACACTGGCTGATTTCTACCTCGGCGCTCCGCTGGGTTCACCGAATTCCACAATCACCCTGGGACCGGAGTATACGCACATGAAGATGGGCTACGATCAGCACTGGAATCTCGGCGTTCAGCAGCAGGTGTCCAAGACCATGATGGCCGATATTGAATACGTGGGGAATAAGGGTTCCAACATTCAAGGCAATGACGCATTCAACATTCCCGATCCTGGCACCGGAGGCGTGCAGGCCCGGCGTCCGTTCCCCAGGTTCGCCAGCTTCGGATATATTGCGAGCGATGTTTCCACCACGTATCACGCGCTGCAGGCAAAGTTTGAAAAACGCATGTCAGCGGGCGTGTGGTTCCTGTCTTCCTATACGTTCTCCAAGAGCCTCTGGGTCACGAATACTGCGGCTGCGGGAGGCCGCTATCGTTTTGAGAAAGGCCCGTCCGAATACCAGGTGCCGCATTCGTTCTCGTTCAGTACCGGCTATGAGCTGCCGTTTGGAAAGGGACGGCATTTCCTCGATAACGCAAGCCGGGTGACCAACGCCGTGGTGGGTGGATGGCAATTGCAGGGCATCCTGCTTTTCCGCAGCGGCGTACCGTATACGGTAACCGTTTCGCGCGACGTCGCAAACACCGGGGTGGGCGGACAGCGGCCCAACCGGATTGCCTCTGGCAAGCTGGACAACCCGACGCTGGAGAAGTGGTTTGATACCTCAGCCTTCGCCATCGCCCCCAATTTCGTTTACGGTAATTCGGGGTTGCGCATTCTTCCTACGGATATCGTGCGAACCATCGACTTCTCCATGTTCAAGCAGTTCCAGGTAACGGAAAGAGCGAGGCTTCAGTTCCGTCTGGAGGCCTTTAACCTCCCGAACACGCCCAGCTTCGCGGCGCCCAACTCTACTTTGGATACAGGCACCGTTGGCCGTGTCACCAGCACTTCTACGGCTCCGCGCCAGTTGCAGGTTGCACTGAAACTCTACTTCTGATCATGACTATTCAAAGAAACCTGACGGCCCTTGCGCTCTGTTGCGCAGCCTCTGTTCATGCTCAATCGGTGTCCATTCAAGTCGACGCCGCAAAGAAACTCGGACCGCTGACGCCGATCTGGAGCTACTTCGGCTACGACGAGCCGAACTACACCTACATGAAGGATGGCAAGAAGCTGCTGTCCGAATTAGCGGCGCTGAGTCCGGTCCCGGTGTATGTCCGCGCGCATAGCCTGCTGGTGACCGGCGACGGTAAAGCCGCCTTAAAGTGGGGCTCGACAAACGCATATACCGAAGATGCGTCCGGGAAACCGGTCTACGACTGGACCATCGTGGACCGCATCTTTGACACCTATGTAGAGCGGAAGATGAAGCCTCTGGTCCAGGTGGGATTCATGCCCGAGGCACTGTCAACGAAACCGGAGCCCTACACGCATCACTGGAAGCCAGGCGACAAATACAGCGACGTATTCACCGGCTGGGCTCATCCGCCGAAAGACTACGCCAAATGGTCGGAGCTGGTCTACCAGTGGACCAAGCACTGTGTGGAGAAGTACGGCAAAGCCGAAGTGGAAACGTGGAAGTGGGAAGTCTGGAACGAACCGGATGGCGGATATTGGCAGAGCACGCCCGAAGAATTCCAGAAGTTGTACGACTACACGGCCGATGCCGTGAAACGCGCGCTGCCCACGGCTCGGGTTGGCGGACCCGACACCACGGGCCCCGTGAGTGAAAAGGCCGCCGCATTCCTGCGCAGCTTTCTGGATCATGTGGTTCACGGTAAGAACTACGCCACCGGGAAGACCGGCTCTCCCCTGGACCATATTCTCTTCCACGCCAAAGGCAGCCCCAAATTCGTAGGCGACGGCGTTGTGATGGGGATCGAGAGACAACTCCAGTCCTTGGCCAAAGGCTTCGAGATTATCGCATCGTTCCCGGAGTTGAAGGGCAAACCGATCATGATCGGCGAATCGGATCCCGAAGGCTGCGCGGCGTGTTCGTCGCGTGTCTATCCGCAGAATGCCTATCGAAATGGTGTCATGTATTCCAGCTACACCGCGGCGGTGATGCCGCGACATCTCGATCTGGCAAAGAAATACGGCGTGAACCTGGTGGGTGCCGTCACCTGGGCGTTTGAGTTTGAAGATCAGCCTTACTTTGACGGCTTCCGCGACCTGGCGACGAACGGCATCGATAAACCGGTCCTGAACGTATTCCGCATGCTTGGGATGATGACAGGCGATCGCATCGCCGTGGACAGCACTGGAGCCTCGGGCCTCGATGCCATCACGGGCGCGGGCGTGAAGGACCGGCCAGATATCAACGCCCTGGCCAGTTCGGACACTCGCTCGGTCGCAGTCATGATTTCGAACTATCACGATTCCGGTAAGCCGGGACCGGCCGCTCCCGTTGACCTGAACATTACGGGTCTGCCGAAAGCCAGGCTGCTGGTGCAGCACTATCGCGTGGACAACGAAAACAGTAACGCTTACGAAGTCTGGAAGAAGATGGGATCGCCGGTGCAGCCCAGCAAGGAACAGTATGCCCAGTTGGAGCAGGCCGGCCAATTGCAGTTGCTCGACTCACCGCGCTGGATCTCCGCGGAAAATGGCGGCACGCGAATCACATTCGATCTGCCGCGCCACGGCGTTTCCCTGATTCGAATCACTTGGTAGGGAGCGAGTCATCGAATCCCAACGCTGGCGAATCGCGCTCCTGATTAGTGCGGCAATCGCGATCAGCTATCTCGACCGGCAGACATTGCCGGTGGCGATTGCAGCGATTCAGCGCGAGATTCCGATTTCCAATACGCAGTTCTCCCAACTGCAGGCCGCCTTCCTTGTTGCCTATGCCTTGATGTACGCGGGCGGCGGAAAGTTGATTGACGTTCTTGGCACCAGGCGCGGCTTCGTGTGGATCATGGTGACCTGGTCGCTCGCCTGTGCCAGCCACGGATTCGCCGTCGGGTTCCGCACCCTGGCGATGAGCCGTTTCTTGCTGGGCTTCGGTGAGGGCGGCGGATTCCCCGCTGCGACCAAGGCAGTGGCAGAGAGATTCTCGGCTAGCCAGCGCTCCACCGCCATGGGCATCATCAACGCGGGCACTGCCGTCGGCGCCGTCTTCGCGCCGCCGGCCATCGCAGCCATCATCGGCGCAGGGTCCTGGCGGTGGGTGTTCTTCGCCACTGGCGCGGTGGGCCTTGCCTGGATTTTCTGGTGGCTGCGGGAGTATCAGCCGCTTCCGCCAACCACACTGCAGGAAGCTAAAGAGGAACCGATCGGCTGGCTGCGGCTGCTGACGTTCAAAGAAACCTGGGGACTCGTCCTGGCGAAGTTCCTGAGCGATGCTGCCTGGTATTTTTATCTGTTCTGGCTGCCGAAATATCTCTATGACGTCCGCGGCTTCGACACAAAGAGCGTCGGCTATTACGCCTGGATTCCGTATGCGGCCGCGGGCGTCGGCAGCCTGACGGGCGGATGGTTTTCCAGCTGGCTCTTGCAGCGCGGCAGCTCGCTTAACGCCTCGCGCAAGATCACGCTCGGCCTCAGTGCGGCACTGATGCCGTTGGTTGCGTTCGTCACCAGTTCGCCAGTGGAGATGGCCATTGCGTTGTTCAGTGTGGCTTTCTTCGGACAGCAGTCGTGGTCAACGCTTGTAATGATTCTGCCCGCCGATCTCTTCCCGCGGAGCGCGGTCGGTTCCGTCGCCGGACTGGTGGGCTTCGGTGGTTCCATGGGCGGTGTTGTGTTCAACCTCGCTGTAGGGTATCTTCTCGATCACGGATCGGGATACGGCGTCGTCCTGGGAATGGTGAGTACATTTCATGTCATTGCGTTCTGCGTCATTCTGCTGGCCATCCGCAGAGTGGAGCCGCTGGTCTTCGAAAGGAAATTATGAAAATTACTGAGATTCGCACTCGCGTTGTCGAATGGCGAGGCAAGACCGTTCCGCCTCAGCCGCATTTCTGCACCAATCCAATGGACATTCTGGACCTGCCGAGCGACTCCATGTCCGGCTTCCGTTTTCACGGCTGGCTCATCGTGGAGATTTTCACGGACACCGGTCATGTCGGCATTGGGAACGCGGCGCTCGCGCCCAGGCTCACCAAGCAGGCGATCGATCTCTACCTGAAGCCTGTCTTGATGGGTAAGGATCCCTGGGAAACCGAATATCTCTGGCAGCAGATGTACCGCCAGACAATGGCGTTCGGACGCAAGGGCGTCGGCATGGTCGCCATCAGCGCCGTAGATATCGCCATCTGGGATTTGCTGGGCAAGGCCGCAGGCCAGCCGGTGTACCGCTTGCTCGGCGGCAGAACCAAAAGGCGCATTCCCGTCTATGCCAGCAAACTCTACAGCCAGCCATTGGAACAACTGGCTGCGGAGGCGTCCGCCTATGTCGCGCAGGGCTATAAGGCAATGAAGCTGCGGTTTGGGTGGGGCTCCATCGACGGAGCAGCAGGGATGGAGCGTAACCTGGAACTGGTCCGTACGGTGCGCGGCGTGATCGGTTACGAAGTGGACCTGATGAGCGACGCATATATGGGCTGGACACTGGACTACGCGCGGCGCATGGTGCCGCTGCTCGAGCCGTTCCGGCTGCGGTGGCTGGAGGAAGCCGTGATTCCGGACGACATTCATGGCTATGCGGCGCTGAAGGCGATGGGACGTGTTCCGATCGCGGGCGGTGAGCATGAGTTCACCTTGTACGGATTTCGCGAGTTGCTCGAAGCCAAGGCCCTGGACTATATCCAGTTCGACACGAATCGCGTTGGCGGCATCACGCAGGCGCGAAAGATTGCGGCCCTGGCAGAGGCGTATTCCGTGCCGGTGGTTCCACACGCGGGACAGATGCACAACTTCCACGTCGTGATGGCGAGTTTCAATTCTCCGATTGCGGAGTTCTTCCCGGTGGTCGATGTGGAGGTCGGCAATGAACTGTTCTGGTATGTGTTCAAGGGCGAGCCAACCCCTGTGGATGGGTATATCGATCTGGATGAAAACGTGCCGGGACTCGGACTGACCATCGACGAGGAATCGCTAAAGCGGTTCGAGATTATCGAGTAGCGCTGACGCTGTTCGAATGAGTCCCTTCACGCGCGCATCAAACGCGCGAAAACGTTCATCGTGCGTTTGGCCTTTTACGTAACGATAGTAGATCTGCTGCAGGATCACGGCGAGCTTAAACACGCCGAGCACTTCGTAGTAGCCGATGCCTGACAAGTCGCGGCCGGTCTTTGCCGAATAGCGTTCCAGGAGTTGCTCACGCGAATACCAGCCCGGTGAATCGTTGCGCCCAGATGAACTGCCCAGCATCCAGTAGCAAAGAGTCAGGCCGAGGTCGGCCAGCGGATCGCCAACGGTGGTCATCTCCCAATCCAGCACCGCTTCAATCTTCCCCGGGTCCTCCGCGTTCAGCATGATGTTGTCGAGCTTGTAATCGTTGTGCACAATCGTGGCTGGCCCGGAGACTGGCAGAGCCGCCGCCAGCCACGCGATCACGCGGTCCATCTCGGCAATGGTTTCGGTCTCGGCCCGGCGCCAGCGATCGGACCAGCCTCGCACTTGCCGGTCAAGGAACCCGTCGGGCTTGCCGAGCGTATTGAGACCGGGCTGGCCAATATCTATCGCATGGAGGGCAATCATTCCGTCAATGAACGCTGCGCTCACCCGGCCGGTAAAGGCAGCATCGCAGGGACGCGAATCGGTCTCGCGCAGAATGATTCCCCTGCGCCGCTCCATGAGGAAAAACGCCGAACCGATGATCGAAGGGTCCTCGCACAACAAATGTACTTTGGGTGCAGCCGGAAAATGCGGATGAATGCTCTCCAGCATGCGGTACTCCCGCGCCATGTCATGTGCCTTCGGCGGCACCGGACCCATGGGCGCACGCCGCAGGACATACTCTTCCCCGCCCGCACGGATCAGATAGGTCAGATTGGAATGCCCGCCTGGAAATTGCTGCACGGCCACTTCACCCCGATTCAAATATCGGCTGAGAGCCTGTGCATCCAGTTCCTCACCCGGCCGGACTGGGGCTGTGTCGGAATGAAACGGCATTCGTATATGATGACACCGGAACGGAGGTCTATCTGGGTATTCTTTCAGGGATTCGAGTAATTGATTGCAGCACGTATATTGCCGCGCCGGCAGCGGCCACTGCGCTCTCAGACTTCGGGGCCGACGTCATCAAAATAGAGCGGCCGCCCCTCGGCGATCCGTATCGTTATCTTTCCCTGTCCCCGCCGATGCCTGCCTCCGAGCATGCTTACTGCTGGATACTGGAAGGCCGCAATAAACGCAGTATCGCGCTGGACCTGAACTACGACGAAGCACGCGAAGCGCTGCTGAAACTTGTAGAATCCGCGGATATCTTTATCACCAATTACCAGCCACCGACGATAGCGAAGTTCCGCCTCGAATACGAGATCCTCAATGCCCTGAACCCGCGGCTCATCTATGGCCAGTTGAGCGGTTATGGGGAAACCGGCCCGGATGTGGACAAACCTGGCTACGACATGACTGCCTATTGGGCGCGATCCGGTCTGATGGCGACTATGCACAACGCCGGCGCGGATCCCTGCCAGTCGCCTCCAGGATTTGGCGACCATCCCACGTCCATGGCGCTTTTCGCCGGCATTCTGCTGGCGATGTACAAGCGCGAGAAAACCGGCCTGGGAACCAAGGTCAGCACTTCGCTGATCGCCAACGGCATCTGGTCCAACAGTTGTAACGTACAGGCGGCGTTGGCGGGCGCCACGTTCGCCGAGCGGTGGAGCCGCAAGACAACCGTGAACCCGCTGGTGAATCACTACGTGACCAGGGATGGACACCGCATCATTCTATGCTGCCTCGATGTGGAGAAGGATTGGCCCCGGCTCTGTCAGGCTCTGGGGTTGCTAAGTTTCCAAAGCGATCCCCGGTTTAACTGCAACGAAGCAAGGACGATGAACTCCGTCGAGTTGATCGCTCTGATGGACGCTGCAGTCGGCGCGGTGGATTTCACTGAGCTCACCAAACGCTTCCATGAACTGGATGTCATCTTCGGAATCGTTCCGGACAGCGAGCAGGTCTCCAGAGATTTGCAGGCGGAGCAGATCGGAGTATTCGCAGAAATCGCCGACGCGCCCGGTGGTCCGATTCGTACCGTCAACAATCCCATCAATCTGCGCTGCGAAACAAAGACGCCCCCGCGCTTTGCCCCGGGAATCGGCCAGCACACCGTGGAGATTCTACGCTCGCTTGGCTACGACGATTCTGCCATCCAGAAAATGCTCGAGGAAGGCGCCGCCAAAGGCTAAATGAGCGACGTGCCTACCTCCACTGTTGCGGGGTAAGGCGGGTGTATTGATCTGAATCTAAAAGATGTAATCCCCTTGCGGCAAATGGTGATGCGGCACCACATGCTTAAGGTGATTTTTGAAATATTATATTTCACACTAAGACGTACGTTCTAGTACTATTCTGCGGATTACAGCTCGAGTTAGGGATTTGAAGTGCCGCTGGCTCCCGCGAGGCGAAAAAATAAGTACCTTGCAAAACCGGAAAGAACCTTAGTAAAGCCAGTCAAAACCACCAAGATTATTGAAATCAGAAAGATAGAAAACCTTAGAAGGCCTCTGAAATTCTCTCCGCAACGCCTAAGCGAGTTAAAGCAGCGAAATAAGGCTACGAGGGCTAACTTTTTCGTTGACGCGGTGGTACTATGTGATTTCCGTAGTACTAGTCGATATGTACTTGGTACGAACTGCTGGAGTTTGTACTGACAGGAGGCAGAGGCGGTATGAAGTTACTCTTGAAGATCACAAAGCAGGTACCCGGTTTATTATCTGTGGCTTACAGTTTCTCGGGCCGGGCTGCATTGCTTGTGCTATTCACTGCTGGCATCAATTTCCTGAGCGCTCAAACTACAAACGTAGCCCTTGGTAAAGCGGCATCCCAAAGTAGTACTTTTGGAAGTAATACCGTGGCAAGCAACGCGGTGGACGGTAATACCGATGGGAACTACATCAACGGGTCCATTATGCATACGCTGTATGACTGGAAGCCTTGGTGGCAGGTTGACCTCGGCACTACATCGACCATCAGCTCCATCGAGGTTTGGAATCGAACCGATTGCTGCGGGGACAGGTTGAGTGACTATTGGGTTTTCGTATCTAATACTCCCTTTCTTGCCAGCGATACACCGGATACGCTCAGCGTCAGAGCCGGCACTTGGAACAATCATCAGACAATTCAGCCGAAACCCTCTACCATCATCCAGGCGGGTGGCGCCCAGGGCCGTTACGTACGTGTCCAGATTCCAAATTGGGGCTACCTCCACATGGCCGAAGTCAAAGTCATGGGGACTGGGGGAACAACTACCACCGCCCCTTCGTCAGGCAATGTCGCCCTTAGCAAGCCCGCCCTGCAAAGCAGCACCTTTGGGAGCAACACCGTGGCCGGCAATGCAGTGGATGGCAACACCGACGGCAACTACAACAACGGTTCCATTACGCATACGCTCTACGACTGGAAGCCCTGGTGGCAGGTTGACCTGGGCGCGACGGCGACCGTCAGTTCCATCGAGGTTTGGAATCGAACCGATTGCTGCGGAGACAGGTTGAATGACTATTGGGTTTTCGTATCCAACACGCCTTTTCTTGCCAGCGATACGCCGGAGACACTCAACATCAGACCCGGAACCTGGAACAACCACCAAATGTCTCAGCCTAACCCCTCCGCCATCATCCAGGCCGGTGGCGCCCAAGGCCGTTACGTACGGGTCCAGCTTTCAAATTGGGGCTACCTCCATATGGCGGAAGTCAAAGTTGTGGGAACCGTGGGAACCACTACGACAACTCCCTCTTCCGGCAATGTCGCCCTCAGCAAGCCCGCCCTGCAAAGTAGCACCTTCGGAAGTACCACCGTGGCTGGCAATGCAGTGGATGGCAACACCGACGGCAACTACAACAACGGTTCCATCATGCATACGGTTTACGAGTGGAAGCCGTGGTGGCAGGTTGACCTGGGCGCGACAGCGACCGTCAGTTCCATCGAGGTTTGGAATCGAACCGATTGCTGCGGAGACAGGTTGAGTGACTATTGGGTTTTCGTGTCAAATACTCCCTTTCTTGCCAGCGATACACCCGAAACGCTGAGCATCAGACCCGGCACCTGGAACAATCATCAGATGATCCAGCCGAACCCATCCACCGTCATTCAGGCGGGTGGTGCGCAGGGCCGTTATGTGCGCGTGCAGGTCCCAGGTTGGGGCTATCTCACTATGGCGGAAGTGAGGGTGATGGGGACCATGGGGACGAGCGTTAACACGTATAGTGTCCTGGGCAAAGTGACAGGATCGCCGGCTACGTTGACCCTGTCAGGCACGGCTTCGGCGGTAACAACGACGGATAGCTCCGGAAACTACTCCTTCAATGGCCTCTCGAACGGAACGTATGCGGTTGCCCCGAGCCAGTCGGGATACACATTCAGCCCCTCCGTGTCATCGATAACGATCAGCGGAGCTTCGCTAAGCGGCCTGAATTTTACTGCGACCGCCGCACCGCCCCCCGTTGTACCGCCCGTTGTGATCCCCCCCGCGCACAGCGTTACCTTGAGCTGGATTTCCAGCACCTCGCCCAGTATTAGCGGATACCACGTCTATCGGGGAACGACTTCGGGCGGGCCTTACACCAGATTGACCACGTCCCCGGTGGCCTCAACATCCTACGTTGATAACAGCGTTGGAGCGGGGTTGGTCTACTACTACGTCGCCACTACGGTCAGTTCCACGACGGAGAGTGGCTATTCTAGCCAAACTGTGGCAATAATACCAACGCCATGAGTCTGATGTTGGCGGTGGTGGGAATCTCTCACCACCGTCCGCCACGCCTCTATTGCCGCCGGAATACCTCGTTCTTTTGAATGCGCCCGGCACCACAGCTATTTTCTTCAGGTAGTCCCGCAGTTCGCTGGCCGAAGCGGTAAGCACCACGTATCTTCTTGCCGGCTATCCCGGCAAACTAGTGAACGGGGAACGGCGGTTGTCCCGAATGGCGGACAAGGCCTTGAAAATCAACCCATGCGATTTGCATCGTCGAGCGGTCCACTTGCATACGCGCGGGGGTGGCCGGGAATCTGGCAGGCTTCCATCTCAATCAATCGCCGAGAAATCCGCGAACAGCCCTTTACCCAGCCGCGTGAGGCGCGCCTCCAGTTGGCCTCCATTCTTCCCTTTTTCAACCACCGAATAATGCCCGGGCGGTGTCTCCGTCACCCTCCAGACAGTATTGTCATCGACGGTCTTCTATCTCCCCACTACGGCTGATTCGATAATGGTGTCTTTCTCTCTGAGAAAGAATCTCGCCGCCGGTCAAGACGAGGCAGCGTATCGTTAGCGCGAAACCACCTATTTTCATTTTGCGCTCAGCGTAACATGGTTATTAAGGTATTTCCGGTACGCCAAACTTGAGCGCAAAACATACACTGAAATCATGAGGGTTGCCCTCGGAGCCTTGCTATCCGTCTGTCTGGCCTTCGGCCAGAACGCGGCCAAACCAACCGAACTGCAACGCGCAATTGAGGAATTCAAAATTCAGTCGCGGGATATGGGGCTGCGCGAAGACTCCCCCCCCTCTACCCGGCACGTGAACGGAGCGCGCAAGTGGCGTTGGCATGGCCGCCTGTATGAGAACTTCCGGAACGATTTCCTGGATGCCGTGCCTCATGAGGTGTTCCAGCGCGGAGGCAGCAAGGGCATTCTGCGGCGCAACCAATATGGCTTCAACCTGACGGGCCCTCTATATCTCCCCAAGGTCTATGACGGCGGGCGAAATACTTTCTTCACGTTTACGTTTGAGGGGACGCGTGAGAAAATTGGCAGGACCGCGCTACTAACTATTCCCACGATGGCCGAGCGCGCCGGCGATTGGTCTTCCACCGTGGACGCCGCCGGTCAACTCTTGCCGATCTACGACCCGCAGACAACAATGAAGAACCCTGCGTTCGATTCTGCTCAGGATGTTTCAGCCGCAAATCTGGAATACAATCGCGCGCCGTTTCCCGGTAATCGCATTCCTCCGTCCCGCCTCGATCCCACCGCGCAGAAGGCCCTGCTGCTTTACCCCGCGCCCAATACGAACGCAGGCCCATTCTTCCAGAACAACTTCTTTGTGTTGTCGCCGGAGGTGAACTCCGCGGCGGGGGTGATTGTGAGCCTGGATCATACGCTCAACGATAAGCAGCGACTGACGTTCCACGTCACCTATTCTAACGGTGTAGACGGCGCGTTTCGCTATTTTGATTCGGTGGCCAATCCAAGCTCCCCGATTGTGGATCGCCGCTCGCGCAGTGCCGCCCTCAGGCATGTGGTCACCCTGTCTGCCCAGTCGGTGAATACATTTTCCGCCTCCGCCTCCACCGGGCAGACCGAGTATGAGCGGGAACCAGCCGACGACGGACAGCCGTTTCCCAAGTACCGTTTTTCGCCCTATTTATCGATGGGCCGCACCAATCCGAGTTCGCGGTCGGCCCGTAACACGTATTCCGTCAGCGATGGGTTTTCCTGGCGCCGGGGATCCCACCGGCTCGGGATTTCCACGCAACTGATTGCCGAGCAGGTCAATATCTACGCGCCGCAGTTTCCCACCGGCGACTTCGAATTTTCTTCCGGGCTGACCAGCCTCCCGGGCATCATCAACACGGGCCATGCCTTCGCCAGCTTCCTCCTGGGGGACGCTTATTTCGCACAAAAAAGCGAGGTCATTTCTCCTTCGTATTTTCGGAAGCCCCGCTACTTGCTCTCCGGCGGCGATCAGTGGGAAGTCGGCAAGGGCCTGACGCTCTCTTTCGGTTTGACCCTGGATTCCACCGGCCCGCGCACGGAAAAGTACGATCGTCAATCGACCATTGACTTAAATGTGCTCAACCCCGCGAACAGCTTGCCTGGTGCCCTAGTCACTGCCGGGCGGAATGGCGCCGGCCGCGGCTTTCAGCCCTGGCTCTCCAAGCTCGATCCCAGCGCCAGCCTGGTTTGGACGTTCCCGAACAAGACTCTCGCCCGGGCAAGCTACTCCCGTTCCTATTCGCCCATCCCCGTCTACACATCGCAATGGGGCACTCAGGCGTTCAACGGCACGCCTACCTGGATCTCCGCCAATCCTCAATTGACGCCGGCAGCTACGCTGGCTGGCGGCTTAGGTTCGGCATCTCAGACATTTCCCGACACGCGCCTCGACGCGGCCAATGACACGGTGGCCGACCTGATCGAACCCACAGGCAGGCAGCCCACTTATCAATCCGCAGGCATTTCCCTGGAGCGCGAACTGCCGGGACCGTTCCTGGTCACCATGGGCTTCGATCATTCCGAGGGACGCAATCTGCTGCTCAGCAATTCCGCGGCGAATCCCAACGCGATATCCCTCTCAGCGCTGGACTATCGCGATCAGTTGAACAACGAAGCATTCAAGAAGTCGCTGCGGCCGTATCCCCAATACCAGAGATTTGACGTTCACAGTTCGTGGCCCGAGGGCCGCTACAAACGAGACGCCGGTTACGTGCGAGTGGAGAAGCGATCGTCGGGCGGCATATCCCTTTCCGCTACTTATCAGTTTGCGAAACAGATGGATGACTACTCCGGCCCTTATGGCATTCAGGACTACTACAACCGCGGGAATGAGTGGTCCCTCACGGCGGGCAGCATTCCGCACCGACTCTCGTTGAGTTATGCATACGAGCTGCCTTTCGGCCCAAACCGTTTGCTGTTCCGCAGCACGGATTGGAGGCGCTACTTTGTGGAGGGCTGGTCGGTAAGTGGCGTTACCACCGTCACCAGCGGAGAACCTATCGGTTTACATCCGCAATTCAACAATACGGGCGGCGTGGTGGATGCCTTGAATGTGAACGTCGTGCCCGGCGTTGATGCCCACGTTCCGAATCCTGGCCCGGAGTTGTGGTTCAACCCGGCCGCCTTCTCACAACCTGCCGATTTCACGGTGGGTGACGCCTCGCGCACCCATCCTTCGCTGCGCCTGCCGGGGAACCAGAATCATGACGTAAGTATCAGCAAGCGGCTGCCGCTGGGCCAGGAACAAAGCCTGGAGTTGAGCGTGGTGGGTTTGAACTTTCTCAACCATGCCAATTGGAACGATCCGGATACGGTGATCGGACCGGCTTCGGCTCCCAACGTCAACGCCGGCCGCATCATCGGCTCGCGCGGCGGCCGTGTGATGCAACTTGGGATGAGGTTCAGCTTCTGAGGCATCTTCTGCTCGTGCTCCTTTCGCTGTCGATCGCTCCGGGTGCGGACTCGCATGCGCTGCTCATCTCGTTCTGGCGCTCAACCGGCGACGCGGTGAAGCCCGCGGATCTGAAAGTCACGCTGAACGGCACCGACGCGAAGGTGCTGCGATTGAGTTCCCCCGCTGATGACCAGATGCTGCTGGTCGTACTGGACCTCGCGGGCGACCTGTCGCTGGTGGATCCGGCGAAAGCCGCTTTGATAGCGGGCGTGTCGGCTCTTCCGGCCAATACCTCGGTAGGGCTGCTTCGGGCTCAGGACGGCCTTCGGGTTCTTGCCGATCCGGGAACCAGACGTGACAGGCTCGCCGAAATCATCGACGGTCTCACCGTCAGCGGACGAGCGGGACTCTTGGACACGCTGCAACCCATGGTGCGCCTCACCGACTCTATCCTTGCGAAGGCGCCAATCCGTCTCTCCGTTCTCTACATCACTGACAGTTCCATAGGCAACTATCGCGAGGACTACACGAATCCCGTGGTCAATTCCAGCGATACGAACGACATGAGCCGGCGCTTTCCCGAGGGCTTGGTGAACGAGAAGATTCAGAGCCTCAAGAAAGAAATCGCGGGAGTGCTGGCCCCCATCTTCATTGTGCATTTGCACTATCAGAACGGCCGGCTGGCATCGGCGTATCAAACGGGGCTCCTGGATCTGGCCACAGAATCCGGAGGAGCAGCTGAATTTTGCCGATCGGTCAGCGATATTCCGGTCACCGTGGCCGGCATGATGGCCGCCATCACCACGCAGCAGACCGCGGAGGTTTCGTGGAAAGATTCCGCTAGAGCCAGGCAGTTAGAAATCTTCCTGGAAGCGGAGGATCGTACGCTCCACTACCGGCAGCGAATTCCGTTGAAACCGCGCCAGTCTCATTGATGTTTTTGCCCGGCGGTAAAATCGCCGCATGAGGCGACGCTAACCAAGAGCGATCCCATTGTGACGCGAAATTCATTCGTGCGGCATCTTGGGGGGCGCAGCGGAATGGAAATCCTTGCGCAACTTTTTGTTCCGTTTCAGTTGGTTTAGAGGGGCTCTAAATCACTCACCCTGCCATTTCTAACTAATAAAAGTTAAGGCATTTGAGGATGGCCGGAAAAATGAGGCGTCAACTAGACTTTCCGTCGAATGTAGCCGATCATGCTCTTATGCCAACGGCCTCAACGTCCAGCGCTGAAGTCATTAATAGTAAACAGCTTCTAAAAATAGTAACAGCTTTGCGACGAGGTGATTTTTCCATTCGAATGCCGGTCGACTTAGTCGGTATCGAGGGGAAGATTAGCGACACTTTGAATGAAGTTATCGAATTGAACGAAAAGATGACAACCGAGTTCGAGCGGATCAGCCGCGCCGTGGGCAAGGAAGGAAGATAACGCAACCAGCCAGCTAGGAAGTACTTCCGGCTCGTGGACAGAGTGTGTTGAATCCGCCAAAGGGGACCTTTCCCAGACGATGGCTTTGGACGCAGACGGCCGTTCACTGAAGGGAGAGTTTCTTAGAACGGCCCGCGTGGTCAACACCATGGTTGACCAGCTTAACTCATTTGCTTCGGAGGTCACGCGCGTGGCTCGCGAGGTCGGGACGGAGGGCAAACTAGGCGAACAAGCCGTAGTGAAGGGCGTAGCCGGTACCTGGAAAGACTTGATGGAGAGCGTGCATTCCATGGCCAGCAATCTTACGGGCCAGGTCCGAAACATAGGGTTGTGACCACGGCCGTGGCGAAGGGAGATTCCATTCGGGTCGGGAAGCTTTGCGGTATTTGCTCATAACGATTTTGCCGCGATTCTCCTGGACGTCAGAATGCCGGATATGGCAACCGCGAATGTTCTGCGGAAACTCCCATTCTCTTTTTAACTGCGTTTCGAAATGATGAGCATGTTTTCAGCGGCTACAACATGGGCGCGGTAGATTTCCTGTCGAAACCGATTATTCCGGAGATTCTTCGATCGAAGGTTGCAGTATTCGTCGAACTTGGGCGCAGGAACGCGCTCCTAACTTCGAAGAGCCTGGAACTCTCCCATGATCCGGGTTTTGGAAGGGAATGGGCGGATGGCTGGGTGTATCTGCCGCCGTACGGAGCGTCGGTGTGTGGACGAGAAAGGTGTAAATCGCCGGGCGGCTCCAAGGAAAATGGCAGCCGCCCGGACTTGCTATCTACGGATTTGCGGGAAAGCCGTATACCGCTACTGCATTGCTGTGAGTGGCGACATAGACCCGGCCATTCGCGACTGTGGGAGGCGCGAACTTGGTGTAGTCGCCCAGGGCTTCTCCTGGGGTTGTGCCGGAGCTGTAAATCTCCGCCAGCGTGTTGCCGTCCCAGGCTCGAAGCGTTCCCGTCTGGACGAAGTTAAAGGCGCTGGCCGCCGGCGTTACTCCCCAAACGATTGCCGTCGATGTGTCGGCGCCATTTGAGCTGTAGGAACACGCCGGACCGGGGTTGGGATAGGGATCGGCCCCGATTCCCGCGGGTGACGTGTTGAACGTGCTGCCGTTCCACGTATAGCGTTTCATAGTCGTGTTCATTGCCCCAACAATCATTGAGTTGTTGGCAAAAACCGTGCAGCCGAAGATGGCGCCGTTCTGTCCCTCGAATACCTGATGAAACGGCGGCCCTCCACTGCCTTCCAAACCTCCCATACTTGACGGACCACTCTTGTCGAGTACGAAGATTCGCCCGTCCTTGCCGCCGCCAATTACATAGTTACCGGTCACAAAAACGCGGCCCGCATTGATATCGCGGTCCCTCGCATTGATCGTCATCCAATCGGCGGGTGTGGCGTAATCGAGGGGCGCAAGCAACTGGGAAAGGCGGACAAATGCGTTGCCGTAATTCTTGGCGGCGAACGTGCCATTACCGGTGCTGACGAACAGGCTGGTTCCATCCGAAGCCAGTCCCCCGGCGGAGAGCCAAATCCCGGCCCCTCCGTCCTCAGTGTCCACGACCGACCATGCTCCAATTTGACTGAGCGTTGAAGCGTTGTAGGCGAACACCCATCCCTGGTAAGGTAGTTGATCCGCCCAACCGCAGAATGCGATATTCACAACTCCATTGACGAGGCCCAGGGCCACCCGGGACATGTGGCGTATAGGATCGAACGCGATTCCGTTAGAGCTTCCAGCAATGGTGACCGGAGCATGGAAATCCGTCCCATCCGCCAGATTGAAGCTGTATAGTTTCCAGAGTCCCGAGGAGTTGGCACAAAGCGCATAGATCACACCGGCAGCCGTATCGACTACTGGCGTTGCCATGCATCCCATTTCGCCCTGGTACAGAAAATTGTCCGCCTGTCCGGGGTGGCTGGTCAGAGGTGTACCCAGATTACGCGTCCAGATGTAAGGGCTCCCTGGCGCTTGGGCATTGAATACGTACACCGAATTGTGCATGGTGGCCGTGACCAATACGGATGAAGCCCCGGAAACAGAGACGTTGCTGATAATCAGGGGCTGGGCGTATACGGCACCGTCGACCGCGTAAGAGCCGAGCTTCCTGATTCCATCCACATTCGCGGGCGTTAGGATCTTCTCGTTCAAGTTCGCCCCGGTTCGCTGGTTGTTGTATTGTGCCGTGGAAACCGTCACAATATTCCCGGTATCGGCGGCTGTGACGTTCACATGAACGATTGCCGTGTGGACAACGACATTCCCATTTACGGTTGCAGAAGCGGATATGGTGATGTCGCTGCTGCTGGTTGGCTGATTGGCTGGAGCCGTGAGCGTAAGGCTAGAGGATTGACCGTCTGTGATTTGCAACGGACTGAAAGCGGGGGTGATGCCGCTGGGAACGCCGCTGACGCTCAGAGTCGCCATCTGACTAAACCCGTTCGAACCTGTCAGGCTGACCGTCAAATTAATCGACTGGCCTTGTATGAGCTGAGCCGGCGACGGCAGCGCGCTAATGGAAAAGCTCGGCGGCGGAGTGATAGTCAAAGCCGCGGAGGACGTCGCTGTTGCGCCTCCTACCGTTACCGCGACCGTTCCGGTAGCCGCAGTCGATGGAATCGTAAAGGTGATACCAGTCGCTGAGGCGCTGAGGATTTGAGCCGCGACGGTTCCTCCTCCCTGTTTCGCCAGCGTGATGGACGGTGACGGCGAGAGATTTGACCCGGTGAGCACGATTTGCGCACCTGCCGGCGCGGATTTCGGATTGAAATCGGAGATGGCGGGGAGAGGTGCCGCACCGACATTGAAGCCAGAAAGCAGGCTCACTTCTTTGGATCCCGTCGTGACTGTGACATCTCGCACACCTACCGAGGCCGTTGCATCGATTGACAGTGAGGCTGTCGCGGTGGTTAGACTATTTACGGTTACAGGCCCGAATCCACCAGCGGCGCTTCCTCCAACCGAGATGCCGGCGCCGAAGCGGGCTTGCGTCGACCCCTGAACGAAATCAGTGGCTATTCCTGTAATTGTCACAAGGAAGGTTTGTCCGGCCAGCCCACCACTTGGAGAGACCGACGTAAGGGAAGCATCCGGCAACTCGATAGCGCCCGGCAACACCAGCAGAGATGCGCTGTTGAAACTGGCGAAAGTAGTTGCTGTCGAGGTCGTCCCAGAGACGGACGCCACGTATTGGGTGGGTCCGGTCGCACTGAGCGACGCCGGGATCAGAAACGTGACGCGCCTTGTTGAGCCGAAAATCGTCGTTACCGCCATCACCTTTGCGGCAACCGCAGGCCCCCCGTTAGCGGGTTGTAGTTCCACGATAGTGGTTTGTGGAGAAATAGTGCCGGCTGGAAAGCCTGTTCCGGTCAAATTAACGCTTGTTGCGCCGGCCTGTCCAACTGCAGGAGAAGCTACCGGCGAAAGCATCACCGGTACCTGCGCCTGACAGAGCGCGACCGCGGCAATCGTTGCCGCAGCCCATTTTGCGACTTGCATCAGCGCGACCTCCGCGTTTTGGCAACAACGGACAACAATCCGAACGCAGCCATTACCAGTACGCCTGTCTGCGGTTCGGGAACTGAGTCAGTGGGGGCGATTGAGCCTGTAATGCTGATTACCGCGAAATCGCCGCCTGCAACCAGCGACTGCCCAGAAAAAGGCAAAATAGTTGCCACCACTTCGGAGCTATCCGCCAGGAAAGTCGTCCCATCTGCCAGAAGCAGCGTTGTGTGACTCAGCATTCCGGAGAATGTCGCTGAAGTAAACACCGCCGTGTCAGGAAATTGCAGGCTGATCGGCGACGCAAACGGGCCGGGATCGACTGCACCGATATTGACAACCGAAGATGGTCCACCATCCTCCAATGTCATGCTGCTGTCAAGGAACGAAAGAAACGTGAAAACGGGAAAGTCGGATGGCAGGGCGAACCCCGCCAGAGTTGGGTCGCCCGTCAGGTTAGTGACGTTAAAGACGTTGACACCAGGGTCAGCACCATTTGGGGAAGTTAAGACATCAAAGCTAATAACCCCCAGGTTGATAGTTGCAGAGTAGGCTGAGGTGGAGCACGTCAGGAAAAGGGCAAAGACGCACGTTGTGAGTCGGAACATGGGAGAATCCTCAATCAATTTATTTGGACTCCGTGCAACCCATCTATCAAATCAGTTGGTTACACGGTTGCCTTTGGGTTACTCGCGTTCATCGGCAGAATTCCGCGAAAACTTGCACAAAAAAAATCTCAGGGAAACACCTTAATTCTTTCGAGTCATTACTTTAGCGTTAAATCTGACCTAGGAGATGAGTGTAATATAGAAAGTCCTTTGAGGCAAAGGAATAATTACAATTTATTTATAATTGTTGGTAATATTTGATCTTTGGAAGGAATTTATACAGTGAGAGCAGTACTTGGGAGAGTTACCAAACCTGATAGTAGCCATCGCGCTCTACTACCTCGGCCTTAGTTGCGAAGACTTCGGACAGGGCCTTTGAACTAAGGACCCTATGTTTCGCCCCGTCCCGAAGAACCTTTCCCTCCCGCATAAGAATCACTCGTTCCACTTCGGGAACTATATCGGGCAGGTGGTGCGTAACCAGGACGACACTTGTACCTGCTTGCGCCACTTTACGGAGCGTCTCACGAAGTTCGTGCGTGGCATGAAAGTCAAGGCTTGTGGTCGGCTCATCGAGGACGAGCGCCTTTGGTTCGTGAACGAGCGCCCGGGCGATCAGAACACGACGAGCTTCTCCAGAAGAGAGTTCGTCTGTGTTCCTTTCGGCCAGATGTGAGATTTCAAACTGTTTGAGCAACTGCTCAGTTCGTTCCTCCATCTCCGGTGTTACATGATGGTTGGGCCAGATTCCGACACTGCTGAAGAAGCCGGACAACACGATCTCGCGGGCGGAATAGTCCCGTGTGCAGCTCAACATCAGATCGTTTGAGACGATCCCCAACATCGCCCGCAAATCGAAGACGTTCCAAATCTCTTTTCCCATGATCCGCATCCAGGAGTCGGGTCCATCCAGCCGCGGGTAGCATTCGCGGGTCATGGTTTTGATGAGCGTCGATTTCCCGCAGCCGTTCGGCCCCAGAATGGCAACGTGTTCTCCCACCGCGATGGAAAGCGTGATGGAATCTAACGCCACCTTTTCCCCGCGGCAAACCGTAATGTTCTGGTATTCAATCAGTGGAGTGGTCAAGAGGTTAATCCCGGTTCAGCGCCTTGATACGGAACAGCGGCTTCGCTCTTTCCGAGGCTTCCATCTGGTATGTCTGTTCTGTTTTGCCCGCATCGTAGTCGCGCCAAAGCCAGATCATTTCATCCGCTAGTTCAGCGTGGCCGCCGTTCCGGTTGTGAGTGCCGGCGCCCCACGCCAGGTGGAAATCGTACTCTCTCAGCTTCAGGGAATTCGCCATCTGTACATTTTGCAGAGGCCAACTGCCGTGTTCGTTCTCGAGGTCGCCGGACCCGTCCTGCAGCCAGACGCGAACGTTGCGATGCGGTTCCTTGCGGATCTTATTGGGGAAGACGTTGCCGCCATCGAGGATACCTGGCTTCCACTGGATGCTGGTAAAACTTCCGATGCGGGACAATACACGGCTAAATTGATCAGGCTGCTGCCAGGCGACGTTGAAGGCGCAGATACCGCCCGATGAATCTCCGGCGATCGCCCGGCTGTATCCTTCCTTGCGCAAGTTGTATTTCAATTGCACTTCGGCGAGAATCTCGTCCCGAAGAAAACGTGCGTAGGTGTCGTTCACGCTATCGTATTCGATACTGCGCATCTTGGTCTCGCCCACCAGACCGGGTGAAATGAGTACCTGGATAATGACTGGAATCTTCTTCTCGTACGTCAGATTGTCAAAAACGACCTGCGCTCGGGAAGGCAGCTCTCTCGGCACCAACACTTCACCATCCTGCCAGACCATCACAGCGGCTGGGGTCTTGGGATCGTATTGCGCAGGAACGTAAACCCAGTAGTCGCTCTTCATGCCGGGATAGATTCTGGAGGTGTGTACCAGTTTCTCGGAGAGCTTCCCGGCCGGCACCCCTGGCTTTGCGTAGGAGTAAGGACCAAACGCCAGCACGTCGGTCTTGCCTCCAAAGGGCTTTCCGTCGATCAGGTAAGAAAACGAGTGCACCGCTCCTGTCTCTAGGCTGGATGTTCCAACCCAAAGGTCGGTGCCTTTTACCCGTTTCATCGGGCTGCCTGCGGCGTCATCCACAAGAAGCTGCGGTGCGGATGGCGTTTCTACGGCAAACAGGAAGTCCGAGCCCTCGGCCGCGTAAGCGGCGCCTTTCTTCAAATTGGCCTCTCCCATGGCTGCCGGCAGCACCGTCTTCAATTCCGGAGCAGCCGCTTTACCCATGCGCAACAACTCCACGAAGGAAGGCTGTTGAGCCAGCAGAGGAAGCCCGGCGAAGACCGCAAATAACAGTTGGAAAAGACGCATCAGGCAAAAGACTACCACAAGCCTGAGGCGCGAGCGTCGATTATCAAGGACATCGGCGCTGAGTCCCCGCAGTTCCGCTCTGGCGCTGCCGGCGGCAGGCCTGAGGCGCATGCAACCGTCACAGGGGATATACGGGCAGTTCGTTATGCGAACCTGAACCGCCCGGCAGGAATCCCCTGCGATTTACTGTGTACTCGCGAAACCGTACACGGAGACTGCGTTACTAAACGTTGATACATACACCCGGCCATTCGCCACCGTTGGGGAAGCGAACTTGGCAAAATTACCCAGAGCGTTTCCAGGGACTGCATCGGAGCTGTAAATCTCCGCGAGAGTCAGAGCGCTCCAGGCGCGCAGTATTCCCGGTTGAGGAACGCTAAAGGCCATTGCCACTGGAGTTACGCCCCAAACAATTCCCGTAGTGGTGTCAGCTCCATTTGAGCTGTATGAACAGGCGGGACCGGGGTTGGGATAGGGATCGACGCCGATGGCCACAGCCGCCGGGTTGAAACTGGACCCGTTCCAAGAATAGCGCTTCATTGTCGTGTTCATCGCCCCGACTATGAGTGAGTTATTGGCAAAGACGGTGCAACCGAAAATTGCGCCGTTTTGCGCGTCCAGGATCTGATGAAGCGGCGTTCCGCTGCTGCCTTCCAGTCCTCCCATGGTGGCAGATCCACTCTTGTCGAGAACAAAGATACGGCCGTCTTTGCCGCCCCCAATTACATAGTTTCCGACGACCAACACGCGACCGGAGCTAATGTCCCGGTCATGGGCGTTGATGTCGGCCCAGTCGGCAGGCGTCGCGTAGTCGAGCGGCGCCAGCAGCGGAGACAAGCGTACAATTGCGTTTCCGTAATTCTTTGCCGCAAAGGTTCCGTTGCCCGTGCTGGCGAAGAGACTGGTTCCGTCGGAAGCGAGTCCGCCGCCGGAGGACCAGATCCCGGCGCCGCCGTTCAGAGTGTCCACTACCGACCAAGCCCCCACTTGGCTCAGCGTGCTAGCGTTATAGGCGAAAACCCATCCCTGATAGGGCAGTTCATCGGCAAAACCGGTAAAGGCGAGATTTAACACCCCATTCACGAGGCCAAGCGCAACCCTCGAAAACTGCCGGATAGGATCGAAAGTCAATCCATTGGCGGTTCCAGAAATCGTAACCGGCGCATGAAAGTCTGTACCGTTCGCCAGATTGAAACTGTAAAGTTTCCAAATTCCCGAGGACGTGACACACAACGCGTAAATGACACCAGCGGAAGTATCGACTACCGGCGTCGCCATACAACCCATTTCCTGCTGGTACAGAAAGTTATCCGCCTGGCCCGGGTGGCTAGTCAGCGGCGTTCCGAGATTTCTCGTCCAGATGTACGGGCTTCCCGGAGCGTCAGCGTCAAAGACATAAACCGAGTTGTGCATGGTTACAGTGACCAGGACCGTTGCCGCCCCGGAAATGGAGACGCCGGTGATGATCAACGGATGTGCGTACACATTACCGTCCACCGCGAAGGATCCCAGTTTCTTAATCCCAGCCACATTCGCCGGAGTCAGGACCTTTTCAGTCAAGTTTGCTCCGGTTCGCTCGTTGTTGTACTGGGCAGTTGAGACCGAGACCAGGCTTGCGTCTACAACAACATTCAAATGAGCAGTCGCAGTGTGGACAACCGGACTTCCATCTATTGTCGCGGAAGCTGTAACGGTAATATCACTGCCTGAGGTTGGCTGATTCGCCGGGGCCGTCAGTGTGAGCGTCGCTATCTGTCCGTCGCCGATTTGTTGCGGGCTGAGACCTGAAGTAACACCACTCGGCACGCCGCTGACACTGAGAGCAGCCGCCTGAGCAAACCCGTTGGATCCCGTCAGGCTAACGTTCAAATTGACTGATTGGCCCCGGATGAGGCTGGCAGGGGACGGAAGCATGCTGATAGTGAAGTTTGGCGGAGGCGGCACAGTCAGGACCGCAGACGACGTCGCTGTCTTGCCCTTAACCGTCACGGCTACCGCACCAGTCGCCGCACCCGCCGGAATGATAAAGGCAATACTGTTGCCCCCAGAGCTGGCGACGGAGGCGGTGACGGTCCCACCACCTTGTTTCGCGAGGGTTACGACCGGTGACGGTGACAGATTCGATCCGGCCAGGGTAATTTGGGTACCCACTGGACCGGATTTCGGATTGAAATCAGAGATCGCCGGGGTAGGACCCGCACCGGACGCGCTATAAGTCCCGGCCGTGATCGTTAGAGAGGCACTGTTGCTGCTCGCAAACGCTATTTGCGAAGAAGTAGTGCCCGAAATGGACACAAGGTAAGGTGTTGGTTCTTCAATGCTTATAGAGGCCGGAATCACAAAGGTGACCCGGCGCGTGGAACCGATGATCGTGGTTACCGTGTTCGGCTGAATTACAACGGGTGGCCCTCCACTAGCGGGTTGCAACTGCACGATAGTGTTAGCTGGAGTAATAGTCCCGCCGGGAAAACTGGTCCCCGTCACATTAACGCTGGTTACACCTGCTTGTCCTGAGGAGGGAGAAGCAACTGGCGAAAGCATGACAGACACTTGCGCCTGACAGATTGCAACCGTGGCGATGATCGCGGCCATCCATTTTGCGGCCCGCATTATCGCTCCCTCCGAGCCCGGGTTACCGAACTATTCGCCATTAGGCTCGTCTCATCTGCCCATGGGAGGCGCGTCTGATTCATCGGAGCGGAAAAAACCGCGAAGGCGCGAAATTGCAGGCTACCCAACGGCGCGAACGGCCTGGGAGCGATAGGAGTGCCATCGACTGCTACTGCCAGTCCCCCGTTTTCTGGCGTCAGCGCGCCACCAAGGGTAACAAGGGACCAAGCGGGGATGAGTGGGAATGTAAACGATGTCAAGCCAAACAAGGGAATATCCTTAATCAATTAGGTCGGACATACGCCCGCTAGCCCATGTTGTTGAAGAGGCCAGGGTTCTCTATCCGTCGCCTACTTGCCAAGCACTTCGAGACCCAAACAGGAAGACAGTTCAGCGATGAGTTTTTCCACGAAGGAGAGGATGCAAACTTTGCAGTGTTACAACTCTCATCATCCATGGAAAGATTCTCCCGGGCCTGGAGTTGCCAGTTTTCTGAATGAAAACGTCAGACCTGGCGTTTGCTCGATCCAAGGTTGAAGACTGATTCCCAAGTTATTGCACAAAGTGTGAGCAATTCCAATTTATCCTCATCCCCTGCGCATTGCTTCAACGTCTGCTCACTTTGAAATTCGAAGTTCCAAAAGGGATTCGAAATGGATACGCACATCCATCACGAGAATTCTTCCGTGTTCCGAGCGGAGGCTTTCCGCGTCCGTGAGAAATTGGCCAAACGACGGCTTATCCCAAGCCGACCCGCCTAACGCCGGGGACCTCGCCACATTTCTGGAAGCCGGATGTCATCGCCACGCATTTTGTTCGATGGCAGGAGCGCCGACATTTACAGGCATGCCGGGCAGTGTACCGGTTGAATTGGCGTCCTCATAGGAGCCTTGACGGGGACCCCATCCGTGGCCTTAAAACGTCCGTTCTCAGACGCGAACACAGATGGCGATCCCGTCTTCTTTAGTGTGTCAAGGCCTCACAATCAAATGGTACTGGGTGTCTACTACGAAAACGAAATGGTCAGTCTGAATCTCACCGTGAAATTCAAGCTTGTGTGGTCCAACGGCCAAGGGACGGAGCATCACATACACTCCAACTCCCACGCCGACACCTGTACTCTTTCTGGGCGCGGCAAGGCAAGATTCCGGCTGATCGATACAGTAATGAGTAATCAAGTCGTCGTCCGGCAAGGGCCCGAAGTAGAACATCGGAGATTCGACCTGATATTGAGAGAGGTTGTTCAGGGGCTGCCCATCCAAAGTTGCACGCAGCTTTCCAGATTCGATCAAGCTGCCGATGGAGTCAGCGCAGTCTCGTAATTCGCCTTCGGTCTCGCCGGAACCCTCAAGATTTGAGCATTCCGCATTGATGATGGCGACAAAAAGCGCTTTACCGGCAGGAATAGTACAATCCTGCCTCGGCGTCGGACCTCCCAGAGCCGCTCCCGGAAGAAACCATACGGGACCGGATTGGCCCTCGCTGCAATCGGCAGTGCCGAAGAGAGGACTCTTATGGACCGGTAGCGAGAACGCCCATTGCCACCACCTGGCGCTCCATTCACCATACGTTAACGCATACGGGCGGGACTGCGGGGGTAAAACTCCGGGATCTGCGTTACTGGCGTATTTTGGCATGCGGCCGCCCAGAGGGGCCGCCTGAACCAGTTGGATTACGGTGACGGCTGTAACCAAGAACCGGCCGATTCGATGCGAGAACCGATGTGTCATCTGAAACCTCCACCTATTCATGCAGGAAACGGAGGAATTACCCGTCACCTGGCGCTGTTTTTTCTTGTTTCTGAGAGACGCTTTACGCCCCGACAATTCCTGGGTGGTATAGAATAACGGGCAATCGCCACCATGCCCTCGGAACGCTGGCAAAGAATCAAGGATATTTTGTGCCAGGTCTGGGACAGCGACCCCTCAGAGCATGTCGATATTTTGGATCGAGCTTGTGCCAATGATCCGGACTTGCGCGCCGCCGTAGAATCGCTGCTGGAAGCCGAAGGCGGAGTGGGAGATTTTCTGCTTAAGCCGGCTGCGGCCGATTTGTGCCCTGAGCCCGCGCACCAGGGAATGCGCGTCGGCCCGTATCAGGTGCTGCGTGAGCTGGGCCACGGCGGAATGGGCACTGTTTATGAAGCCGAGAGGGTCGATGGTCAATATCGCAAGCGGGTGGCAATCAAACTCGTTAACTGGCATCTCGGGAGCGACCAGGTGCTTCGGCGATTCCGCAACGAGCGCCAGGTGCTGGCGGCCTTGCATCACCCCAACATCGCAACATTGCTGGATGGTGGGGCGACAGAAGACGGGCGTCCTTATCTCGTCATGGAATACATGGACGGTGTACGGATCGACCACTGGTGCGACAGCCGCCATTTGCCGGTTCGGGATCGTGTGCTGCTCTTCCGCAAAGTTTGCGATGCCGTCCAATATGCGCACGAACACCATGTGATTCATCGCGACATCAAGCCTGCCAATATTCTGGTCAGCTCCGAAGGAACGCCGCGGCTGCTGGATTTTGGCATCGCGAAGGTGTTGAACCGCGACTTGTCCAGGGAAGCGTCGGAGGACACCGTCGGTCCAAGCCCGATGACACCGGATTACGCCAGTCCGGAACAGGTGCGGGGTCAAACTGTGGGTGCGGCAAGTGATATCTACGCGCTGGGAGTAGTTCTCTATGTTCTGCTTACCGGACGCCCCCCGTATTCATTGTCGGGACAGGATCTGCAGCAGATGGCACGAGTCATCTGCGATCAGGACCCTATCCGGCCTAGTAAAGCCATCGACCCAAAGGATACCCGCAGCGGATCCGCGGGCAAGCTACGCCGGCTCCTCGCGGGAGACCTGGACTCGATTGTACTCAAAGCTCTGCGTAAAGAGCCGGAGCAGCGTTATGGCTCGGCTGTGGAACTCTCCGAGGACCTACGGCGATTCCTGGAGTTTCTTCCGATTCAGGCGCGGAAGGAGCGACTGGTGAATCGTGGCCGCAGGTACCTGAAGCGGAATCGAGAACTGGTTCAGACGGCAATACTCACTACTGTCATCGTTCTCGCCCTGACGTTAGGGGCCGCTCGTATACACCGGTCTGTCGATAGTCCCGGCTTCAATCAGTCCATCGCTGTATTGCCGCTCGAGAATCTGTCCGGTGACAGCCGGCAGGAATATTTCTCCGATGGAATTACTGAGGCCCTCATCAGTGATCTGGCGGGGATTTCCGGCTTGCGAGTCATTTCCCGAACTTCGGTCATGTCCTATAAAGGCTTCCACAAGCCCTTGCGCGAAATAGCTCGCCAGTTGGGCGTTCAGACCGTCGCGGAAGGATCGGTCTTACGGACGGGCGATCTGATCCGCATCGCAGTGCGTCTGATAGATGCGCCGACGGAACGTCCGATTTGGAACGGGAGCTATGAAGGCCAATTGAGCGACGTGTTGCCCATGCAGAGTAGGATTGCCGAGGCGATAGCCGGAGAGATCCACGTGACTCTTTCGCGCCCCAACCGGAACGCCGGAATTCGAGGCCGGCCTGTCAATCTTGCGGCCTATGATGCCTACCTCAAGGGCCGGCACCAGTACTTCAGTGTATATTCCAAGGAGTCCACGGAGCTTGCGATTGCATGGTTTCGGCGTGCTTTAGAGCTCGATCCGGGATATGCACCGGCGTACGCCGGCCTGGCACACTGCTACTGGGGACTCTCGAGCGTTTTCTATGCGCCCAACGAGGTAATGCCGAAAGCAAAATGGGCCGCATTGAAAGCGATCGAATTGGACGACAGCCTCGGAGAGGCACATAGCCTGCTGGGACGGGTCCGGTCAGCCTTTGACTTCAACCGCGCCGAAGCCGGCAGGGAGTTCCGGCGCGCTCTCGAGCTGCAACCTGGTGACGCGCAGGTTCATCTTCTCTACGGTCTGTACTTGGCCGAAATGGGCAGCTTTGATGCCGCTGTCGCTCAAATGGACATGGCTCAAAAGCTCGACCCGGTTTCGCCCTTCGTCAGTGCTTACGTGGGAATCCCTCTCTTCTACGCGCATCGATATGACCAGATCATCCAACGAATGCGGCCGCTCCTTGACCTGAACCCTCGGAACCAGCAGGCGCACGCCATCCTTGCGATGGCTTTGGAACAAAAGGGCGAGTTGGCGCAAGCAATTACTGAAATGGAAACAGCCTACAATCTCGACCAGGATCAAGATGGGTTCTCCCAACTCGGCCACATCTACGCCATGTCAGGCCGGAAGGCAGATGCCCGGAAGGTTCTTCAGCAATTACTCGAACAGTCGAGTAGCCGTTATGTGTCCGCCTACAATATCGGAGTGCTCTACGAAGGTTTGGGTGAGCGGGATGAGGCATTCCGATGGCTGCAAAAAGTGGATCACGACCGTTCGGAGTGGTTTGCAGCCGTGAACGTGGATCCAAGACTCGACGCCTTACACTCCGATCCACGATTCGCGGCCATCCTGCGCAGCGTGGACCTGATGCCGTAGGTACGCAGAGGCGGCAAGCAACTTATGGCGGTGTCAGCTCAGGCTTGCCGGATCGAAGTTCTTTGTGGAGAAGCAGCCTGGCAGTTCGCCACTCGCGCTGCACTGTTCTCGGCGAGATATCCAGAAATGCCGCAATTTCATCTTCGCTAAAACCCGCAAAAAAACGCAACTCCACGATCTTACTTAACCTTGGATCAAACAGGCTCAATTTGTCCAGCGCCTGGTCCAATTCAATGAAGTTCACCTGCGAGGTTACCGCCAGCCCGAGCGCATCTTCCAACCGGAAATTTGCCCCGCCACCGCGCTTTGCCGCCAGACGACGCTCTGCGTGGTTGACGAGAATTTGGCGCATCAAGTTCGCGGCGATGCCGAAAAAATGCGATCGGGTACGGATATCCGCTTTACTCTGGTCCACGAGGCGCAAATAGGTTTCATGGACAAGCGCGGTCGCTTGCAAGGTGTGATCGGTGCGCTCACGGCGAAGATATGCCGCAGCCAGGCGGCGCAGTTCCCGGTAAACCAGAGGCAAGATTCGATCGAGAGCGGTCTGATTTCCATCAGCCCAAGACAGCAGCAATACCGTCACTTCGCCTGTTTCCGGCTTGGTCATGCGCGCTCGTTAGTAGGATTCTACACCCGGGCTAATGCCGCAGTTTCCGGCGACCTCGGTCCCCAGCTCTGCCAGATGGCGCGTGCGATAGCAACGAAGGCCCAAGAATGCGGTTTTCAAAGGTTAGTTCAGCTCGCGAATCCGGATGTTGCGATACCACGCGTCGCCGCCGTGGTGCGTGATCACCAGCGGATACTTCTTCGCCGGGTCCGCTTTCAGTTCGTCCAGGTTCTTCAGTTTCGGGATATCCTCACGCGACTGCGCCTTCATCGTTCTACGCAGCGTCTCCGATTCGAGGTCCGTATCGAGTACCTTGACTCCGTCCAGCCAGTGTTCGACGTGACTACCTTTCACCAGAATGTGCGCGGTGTGCCACTGCTCGATCGGCAGCGGAGGCAGTTTCGCCGTGGGTGCGGCGAACAGGTACAAAGCTCCTGTACCGTGGCTCGGATTCACCTTCGCGTCGGCCACGCGCTCGTCGTCGATCAACTGCAACTCCAGGCCAAGTGCCTTGGGTACTTCCGGGTCAATCTGGCCAATCTCAGGGTTCGGGCGCATGCCGAATACCAGATACTTCACGCCGCTGTTGGTGCCTTTGGCCAGCTTCCAGTCGAACATCAGTTCGAAATTGCGGAAACTGCGTTCGGTAGAGATGTCGGCGCGTTTGCCGGCTGCCAGAGACCGGATGGTTCCGTCTTCCAACGCCCATCCGCCGTTGGTGGGGAACTGCGGCTTCGCCAGCGTGCGCCAGCCTGCCGAAGTCTTGCCGTCGAAGAGCGACTGCCACTGGCTGGCTCCGGGAATGTCCCAGGCTTCGAGCAGGCCGAAGGTAAAGAACTCTGGAAACTTGTCCACCGTCATGTCGCTGCGAAGTACGTCGTGAAGCGAGGAAAGCGCCCCGTGTGTGATTGCAGCCGTGATAGCCTTCGGTTCCAAAGCAGCCGCCACTGCGGCGATCAGGCTGGTCCGTGGTCCGAACGATTCGACGGTCACTGGTGACTTTACCCACCGCGCAACGGCCGCAACCTGACTCGCCTGAATGCCAAGGGGACGGTCGCCGACGGAGGAAATCAGCAGCGCGAATAACCAGTCGAGTTTGGTGATCTTCGATTCACCGAAGTAGAACGGATCCACTGCGATCACCCGGCGGCCTTCCTGCTTTACCAACCTGTGAGCTTCAGCTGCGAGAGTGGCTCGTCCCTGGTCGGCGATAAGCAAAGTAACCTTTGGGTTGGATGGATCGCCCATCTCAACTGCCGGCACCGTCCAGTCGTTGTCGAGTCGCAGACGCCAATAGCGGAAGGGAATTCCTTCTATGTCCTGGCTGAACCCGGCGTCGATTGCGCTGATCTTGTACGTATGGGCTTTGACGACATCTGCAAGGCTCGGGGTTCCGGTCTTGTGCGGCAGGCCTTCACTTAGCTGCAGGGCGAGTTTGTGTATGTCCAGATTGTCAGGGGGCAGTTTAATTTTCAACTCCTCTGGCGTGCGGACATCGGCCTCTGATGGGATCTCCTTCTCGGAATAGGCAGCGTTGTCCCCGCCATAGAAGTTGTCGCGCACGAAGCGATAAAAAGCCTCGCGATTTTCCTGGCCGTAGTTGTGTCCCGGATCGAAGTTGATATGCGCGGTCAGCTTGTCCGCCGCTCCGTACAACGCATAAAACGGGCGAGCCGCCCATATAAGAGGGGCGTTGGCGTAGTCTCCGCGAAAACAACAGTTGTCATACGCGTTGTTGCTGATCATGGTGGGCTTGGGCGCACGCATCGCCGTGAGCGTCGTGTAGTCGGCGATGCTTGCAAGATCCACCGGAGTCTGCTCGCTGTCGCCAAGGTCCTGCTCAGGAAACTGCGCGCGGGTAACGAAGCTGGAATATCCTGCCACGGGAGCCGCGATGGTGACTCTGGGGTCGAGCGAACTGATGAGGATGGTCTGCCAGCCACCGCCGGAAAGTCCGGTCACTGCGACGCGGGAAGGGTCAGCGTTGGGATGAGACAAGAGGATATCGAGTCCGCGCTTTTGAGAAAGGTAGTGCAGGGCAACACCACTGGTTCCCACCAAGTCCAGTTGGTTGGTTCGGGTGTGGTTGAAGCCGTCCATCTTAAGCTGCCCCATTCCCAACCACTCGAAGTTGAGTGCGAGCGCGCCTTTTTTAGCCTCGTTGATACAGCGGATCTGAATATAATCGTTCGCCACGCCGGTTCCCTCATGTCCGTTCGTGTTCAGGATGACGGGAACTTTGCCGGTGAGTTTTGCGGGCTCATACAGCAGTGCGGGAATCCACAGGCCGGGGACCACCTCGTAACGGAGGCGCTTGATGCGATAGCCCGAGCCGGGAAGTTCGTCCAGCCATTCCACGCGAGTCTTCGCTTCGGCCCACTTGCGGCCCTGTCCGCGCAAAACCACTTCATTCAACAGCTGCTGTCGCAACTTTTCTTTCGTCTGCGTCCATTGCTGTGCCGTGCTGACCGACGGCATGGATTTCACGTGGGAGGCAGTATATACCTGAACCTCCACAAGGGGTTGGTTCGCGGCTAGAATCGGCTTTGCCAGTGCATTCTCAACGCTGAGGGGTTGTGCGGCGGCGGGCAGGTACGCGAGGAGCGAGAGGAGGAACAGCATGAGGATCGGCATTACGTAGTATGTTAACTCCTCACGCGAGCGAGGCGCGGTTTCCGCAGGCAGGCCGAACCTTGTCATGTCGCTGCCTGGACCCGAAGACGCCATTACACCTGAACAGGCGTCGGCATCTAAAGGCGCTTCCGTGAGCTAGCCATTTTCAACGCGCTCCTTTATGTCCAAGTAAGCCGTGTCGATCAAGCTCATTAGCGCTGTGGCGTTGGTGGCCGTTCCCGGTCTCAATTTCACATGGCGCATGAACTTACCGGTGCCTTGCAACAGGTGAGCGGGATCCGGCAGCGCCGCACCCTGAAAGAACCCCACGTTTACGTGCGAATTAAATACATTGACGTAGCCGAAAGGCACATCTCCCAAACATGCAACCGGGCAGCCGTCATGCATGAGTTCCCGGACTTCGTCCCCGCATTTTCGCATTACCTCAAACCACTGCTGCGCGATAGCTCCCAGCTCACCTTGACGCACTTTAATCCACGTGTCGATCGCGGGATCCCGCTCGACAGCGCCGTTGAATCGTAGCAATTCCGTTCTCATCGTCACTCTATCTTTCTCGAGATGTACGGTTACGTAGCACTTTACACGAGGATACCGCCTCGCCGCGTCTTGAGGAATTGAGTGGTGCCACGAGGAACCGGACACCTCGCACCATATTCACAAGCAGCACACTGGCGAACTGACCGGTGGTTCCAAGCGCGTCAATGTATAATCGGTCCTAGCCACCCTCCCAGTCCGAGTGTTTTCTCTTACATGAGGATTTGTTATGTCGCATCTACACCCTTTAGAACCACTTTCAGCAGCCGAATTGGGACGTGCCATTGAACTCCTGCGGACCCTGCCAGAATTTACACCATCCACCCGCGTGATCAGCGTCATGTTGAAGGAACCACCCAAAGACGCCGTTCACGCGTGGCCTAGGATCGACCCAATGCACCGTGAAGGGGAAGCCGTTCTGCACGACAACGCCCGAAACGCCTGTTTCCATGTCAACGTGAATTTGGCTACCGGCGCTGTCTCTTCGCCGCGTTACGCGCCGCACGGTGCGCAGCCCACGATGTCCGTCGACGAGCAGGTGGAGTGTGAACAAGCAGTGCTGGCGAGTGAGGAGTTCGCCGCCGCCCTGAAGAAGCACTACGGAATCGAGGACACGTCTCTGGTAATGGTGGATATTTGGAGCGCCGGCAACTATGGTTCAGAGGAAGATCGAACCCGCCGCCTTGCACGGCCGCTCTGCTTTCTGCGGGCAGATAGCACCGACAACGGCTACGCGCGGCCGATCGAAGGCATCCGGCCGGTGGTTGACCTCAACGTCATGAAGGTAATCCGGGTGGAGGAATACGGTGTCTGGCCGCTGCCACCGCAGCCAGGCAACTATTCCGCCCAACGCGTGCCCAACCACAGAGGCGACATCAAGCCTCTTACCGTCGCTCAGCCCGAAGGCCCCAGCTTCACTTTGGAAGGCCATCAGTTGAGCTGGCAGAACTGGAAATTCGTAATCGGCTTCAACGCGCGCGAAGGACTCACGCTTCATCACATCCGATATCACGATCAGGGCCAGGACCGGTCCGTCCTCTACCGCGCTTCGCTCACCGAGATGGTGGTTCCCTATGGCGATCCCAGCCCCCAACAGGCGCGGAAGAATGCCTTTGACGTTGGCGAATACGGCATGGGCATGTGTGCCAACAGCCTTCGCCTCGGCTGCGATTGTCTTGGGCACATAGTCTATCTTGACGCGCATCTTTGCGACAGCCGCGGAGGACCGCTGACGATTCCCAACGCAGTCTGCCTGCATGAAGAGGATTTCGGCATTCTGTGGAAACACACCGATCGCCGTTTGCCGGATGCGCCTGAGGTTCGCCGTTCCCGCCGCCTCGTGGTGTCGTCCATCTCCACGGTGGAGAACTACGAGTACGGGTTCTTTTGGTATTTCTATCAGGACGGCAACATTCAGTTTGAGATCAAGCTAACGGGTATTCTCTCGCTTGGTGCGCTTGGCCCGGGCGAGCGGTCTCCCTATGGAGCCCTAATCGCTCCGCAACTCTACGCTCCGAATCATCAGCACTTCTTTAACGTTCGTCTGGACTTCGACCTGGACGGCACCGCGAATACAGTGCAGCGAATTGACGTGGAGGCCGACCCCCTGGGCGAAGGCAACCCGTACGAAAACGCCTTCCAGGCGCGGGCCACGGACCTCGCCACCGAGAAGGAGGCGCGAGGTCACTTGAAACTTGAAACTGCACGTTCGTGGCGCGTAATCAACCCGTCGGTAAAGAACTCCGTCGGTGTGCCGGTGGGCTACAAGTTCCTGCCGGGCGACAACTCATTTCCGTTCGCTTCACCCAATGCCTGGTGGCGCAAGCGAGCGGGCTTCGTGAATCATCACGTCTGGGTGACGCCTCACCGGGAAGACGAACGATATGCGGCGGGCGACTATCCGAATCAAAGCACTGGTGGCGACGGACTATCGAAGTGGACAGAGAACGATCGTCCCGTGGCAGATACCGATGTGGTGTTCTGGTATACCTTCGGGCACACCCACATCCCGCGTCCGGAAGACTATCCCGTGATGCCGACGTCTTACATTGGCTTCCTTCTCAAGCCGAACGGATTCTTCGAAATGAACCCAGCTAACGACTTGCCGCCCTCAGCGTCGAAGCAGGACGGCTTGACCGCAGCATCGAAAGAAACCCGCTCGTGCTGCGGCTGAGACGATAGCGCCGTGCGGCCAGCTTAGCCTCACGCCAGGATGTCTTTAACTACAACGCCGCCTTGCGGCCCAATCAGGCGGACATCAAGTCCCTGGTACTTGATGGAGAGCTTCGCAGCATTCATGCCGAGCAGGTGCAGCAGCGTCGCATGAAAATCGTGAATGCTCACCGGATTGTCGACCGCGGCATAGCCGAGGTCGTCCGTACCGCCATAGCTGATTCCCCGCTTGATACCGCCGCCGGCCAGCATGTACGAGAAGCCTTTGATGTGGTGGTCCCGGCCGTCTCCCTGTGACATTGGAGTTCTGCCGAACTCACCGCCAAAAATCACGAGCGTGTCTTCAAACATTCCACGCTCCTTCAAATCGTTGATCAACGCAGCGGTCGCTTTGTCGACCTCCTCCGCTTTGTACTCGACGCCCTTTTTCACCGCGCCATGATGGTCCCAATCCCTATGGTAGAGCTGGATGAAGCGGACGCCGCGTTCCGCAAGACGGCGGGCGAGCAGACAATTCGAGGCGAAGGACCCATCACCCGGATTTGCGCCGTAGGCATCCAGCACCTTCTTCGGCTCCTTGCTCATATCCATCAGGCCGGGTACGCTGGCCTGCATCTTGAACGCCATCTCGTATTGTGAGATCCGAGTCTGAATCTCCGGATCATGCTTCATGGTGTCCTCAATGCGGTTCAACGCGTTGATGGCGTCGATGGAGTCCTTCTGCGCGCCGGTGCTCAATCCTCCAGGGGTCTTGATGTAGAGCACCGGATCACCGGCGGAATTGAATTTCACCCCTTGGAATTTACTGGGAAGATTACCGGCGGACCACTGACGCGCGGCGATGGGCTGCATCTGGCCTCCGCGGCCGGAGGACATAAGAACGACGAAACCGGGCAGATCTTCCGACTCCGAACCCAAACCATAAAGCACCCACGATCCCATGCTTGGCCGTCCCGTAAGAATCGACCCCGTGTTCATGATGGTATGCGCGGGGTCGTGATTGATCTGCTCCGTCCACATGGACCGGACGATACAAATATCGTCAGCGACGCTTCCGATCTGCGGGAATAACTCGCAGATTTGCTGGCCCGACTTGCCGAAGGATTTGAAGCCGTGCTGAGGACCGAAGCAAATCAATTCCTTCCCCTGCAATTGAGCGATCTGCTGGCCTTTCGTCATGGAATCCGGCATAGGCTTCCCGGACATTTCCAGCAACTTGGGTTTGAAATCGAACGTTTCCAGGTGGGAAGGGCCGCCCGCCTGATAAAGAAATATGACGCGCTTCGCCTTGGCGGGAAAATCGAGCGGATCTACGGCGCCGCGGCCCTGGAGGAGGCTGGGTCTCAATAGGGAATTTAACGCCACGAGCCCGAGGCCCGCCGCTCCACGGCCCAGAAAGGTACGACGTTGCATGGTGGCGTAGTCAGGCTGCATCTTAATTCCTCGTGATTGTTTCATGGAGATTCAAAAGTACGCGTGTGACCGTGGTCATGGCTGCAAGTTGAGGTAAGTTCATCGCGCCCGGTAGAGGAGCGTCGCCGATGCGGACGAATTCGCGCGCGCTCGCCGGAGTCGCTGTGAAACGCTGGAGGTTCTTTTTATAGAGGCTTTCCAGGATGCCTCGCTCTTGTACAGTAGGTTTGCGATTGAGGGACTGTTGAAAAGCCCAGTCCAGCCGCTCAGTAAAGCTGGCTCCTCCCGTTTGCACGGCTTTCTCAGCGAAGACCCGCGCCGCTTCGATGAAAATGGGATCGTTCAACAGGTCCAGAGCCTGCAACGGCGTGTTGGAAATCACTCGATTCACCGTGCATTCCTCGCGCGTCGGAGCGTCAAAGTTGAGCAGCGCCGGATGTAAGAAAGTTCTCCGCCAGAAGGTGTAGACTCCGCGGCGGTAAAGGTCCTCGTCCCGGCTAGCCGAGTATTCACGCTTCGGAAAATTCAATGTAGCCAGATAGCCATCGGGCTGATATGGCCTTACGCTGGGGCCGCCAACTGCTTCGTTCATGAGGCCGGAAACCTGCAGCGCGATGTCTCGAACGCTCTCGGCCTCTACACGGAAGCGAGCCTGCCGCGCGAGCAGACGATTTTCAGGATCTTTGGCTTCCGTTACCGGAGTGGGAATCGACGCCTGCCGGTAGGTGTGGCTTAGAACGATAGTACGAACCAAGTGCTTTACGTCCCAGGCATGTGTGCCGGCGGCGTCCCACTCAGGATGCATGAATTCAGAAGCCAGCCAGTCGAGCAGTTCTGGATGTGTAGGCCATTCCCCCTGCGACCCGACATCGTCGAGCACCTTGGAAATACCGGTTCCGAAAAACTGCCGCCATATCCTGTTAGCGAACACGCGGGCGGTTAGCGGGTTATCAGGCGAGCCAATCCAGTTCGCCAAATCAAGCCGGCTAGCGCGTTTTCCGCCTGTGTCCAATTTTCCGAACCGCTCCGGAATTGCGGGTTCCACTATCGGAGCGGAATCGTCCATCCAGTTACCGCGCGGAAGAATGCGGGTCTCGCGTGGCGTTGCCGCGACGGTGGTCACCACGTGGGCAATTGAGGCCTCAAGCATGTTCGCTTCCGCGTTCAAAGTTTCGAGCCGGATGCGTAGTGGAGCTAAATCCGCGGAAGCCCAGGCCTGATAATCGGCAAGGTCTTTTCTTTGAATATCGGTACGTTTGCCAGGCTCCGCTTGCAGGGCGGCTACGACGTGGTCCGGGAGTCCGCTGGCCCAAGTCTTTTCCCCATTCGGACTCTTACTCTTCATCCGCTTTGCTGTATCACCGTCCGCGGGCCACGAATACACGGCAGACGAAAGCGCTAACCGAAATCGGCCAAGGACGGCGCGGCGATAGTCCACCGACTCATGGCGCAGGCGAACAGCGATGCGCGAATCGGACGTGGTGTTGAGTGCACTGGCGAATCGCAGGGCGAGAAATGGATTGCCTGAGTCGCCCAAAGCGGCACCCCAGCCCGTGTTTGGGTTGTGGTCCAGAACGGCCATGGCGGGCATTCCGTTTTGAGGGGACTGGTCGCCAGTGGCGAGAGAAATGGCTAAGTTGCGTGGAGCTCGATTCGGTTCTTCGAGTGTGGCTTCAACGCCGGTCAACACGAAGCGGTCCGCACCGCGGGACACCCGATTGCCGGGCAGGCTTTCATCCTGTCCCACGTCTACGCCAAGCGCGGTCCATCGGCCTTCACCCGGGCGAAGAGTAACCGTATAGACCTCATTGTCCGGATTGGGTCCGCTAGCGACGATCAGGCCGTTGCCCGGAGTGCTTTCCGGCGAGTCCACAGTCTGAACCGGGTTGTTATAGAGGGTGAGCTTTGCGCCGTTGGCACTCTCTGCTCCGATGGGCTTTTGAAAGGTCCACGCAAGACCTCCAGCTTGCCAGCGATCCAGCAGTGCTTTCTCCTGCTCCGGGGTGAAAGAGAGACTCTTCTGCGCTGCTGCAAGCGCCTGTGTTGCTTGCGCGATCCTGGCGTCCAGGGTCTTTCGCATTTCCTGCTGCTCAGGCGTCGGCAATTCAATCTGTGTGCCCCATGCTTTCACACCACGGTCGGGCATCAGACCGGTCTCCTCGACGTCGGCGAAAAATGCTTTCATCGCGTAGAAATCTTTTGTCAGGATCGGATCGAATTTGTGATCATGGCATTCAGCGCAACCCGTGGTGGTGCCGAGCCAAACGGCACTTACGGTGCGCACCCGGTCGGCGCCGTACTTTGCCAGATACTCTTTCGGCTGCAGGCCGCCTTCGGCCGAAGTGCGATTCAGCCGGTTGTAAGCGGATGCGACCTTCTGGTCCGTGGTCGCGTTGGGCAAGAGGTCGCCTGCCAATTGCTCCCGGGTAAAGACGTCGAAGGGCTTGTTATCGCGGAAGCTATTCAGGACGTAGTCACGGTAAGGCCACGCAGGGAAAATATTGTCGCCGTGAAAGCCGCAGGTATCGGCGTACCGCACCGCATCAAGCCAGTGCATGGTGCGCTGTTCCGCATAGTGTGGCGACGCCAGCAGGCGATCTACCACGCGCTGGTATGCTGCCGGCGATGGGTCACTTTCGAAGGACGCAACGTCAGCCGGCGTCGGGAGCATGCCGGTGAGATCCAACGTAACGCGCCGGATCAGCGTGCGCCGGTCAGCTTCTGGAGAGGCAGTCAGTCCTTCGCGGACGAGGCGGTCCTGGATGAAATTGTCGATCGGGTTGTGAGGGGGAGCCTTCGAATCCGCAAGTTCGGGCGCGCGAGGACGCCTGACGGGCTCATACGCCCAATGCCCTTCGTAAACGGCTCCCTCGGCGACCCAACGCCGGAAAGTGTCTTTCTGCTTCCCGGTAAGTTCCTTGTGGGCTGACTGCGGCGGCATCCGCCTGGCGACCGTGGGCGCAAAGATACGCTGCACGATGGCACTTTTTTCGGGATCTCCAGGAACGATTGGAATAGCGCCATCCTTCAGCGGCTTGAGTGCTTCCTCGCGTATATCGAGGCGAAAGCCGGCGATGCGCGAACTCTTGTCCGGTCCATGGCAGCGGAAGCATGTGTCCGACATGACGGGGCGAATGTCCCGATTAAAGCTGACGCGTTCAGGAGGGGCCGCGCGGACGAACGCGATAGTCAACAGACTGACAAGAGCGAAGCGGGACGCGACACACACAAGGCTGAAAAGGGGCTGGCAACAGGTGACAAACACTGACTATGATAACGCGGAGTAAGAGCGAAGGTATCGTCGCCGGGGAATGCAGCAAAACGGCGGAATGGCCTCTGTCGGTTCCCAGGCGACATCAGGCCCATATAGCTTCCTGCGTGCGGAGAATCCCGCCATGGGGCCACCGCGATCAAACCAGCGGTACTACATCGCACTCCCAACGTCTAACGGTTGACAGCGCGCCAGCAGTACCGCCGGTTCCAGGCGTCTCCATTCCAGTTCCGGGCACTTCCTTTCCATGTAAGCGACTAAAGATGTCGAATATACTCGTGCGGTATTGCTGCTCGATCCCCATGCCATTATCACGGACTGCGACGCGCCAATCGCCGCCTCTCTGTTCAGCCCAAACGTGAATCGAAGGTTTGTCGCTGCGGCGATACTTAATACCGTTAGCGATCAGATTCTGGAATACCTGGATCAGCTGAGATTCGTCCGCCTTGACGGTGGGAAGGGTGTCGTTAGTAATAACTGCCCCACTGTCGCTAATCCTTACCTGCAAATTTATGATGGCCGCTTTTAGCGCCGCCCCGGAAGCCACTTCTCCGAAGGCCTTTAGCTCCCCTTCGGTCACACGAGAATAACTAAGTTTAGGCGATGCGTTTGGACATCGTGACATACCAGGCTCGATGAACGATGCTGCCGGAGGATTCAACGCGCGCCTTCACGCTTACGGCGCAGACCCCCCGTTACCGGGGCAGTTCCGGTCTCGGACAGAGGCTGGTTGCTGGGCTACTTCAGTGCTTCCTGGGATAAGAAGAGCGTTCGAAGTCGCGGGGATAGCTAAAGCGCAGCCGGCGGCTTCGGGGTGGCAAGGTATCCCTTGATTCGATCCTTCCCCACTTCATTGACGACGATCTCATAGAGTTCGTTCACTTCCAGAGAGTAGGGCTGCCGGACTTTAATAACCATAAATTGCACTGGTTCATTCACTATCCGATCTTTCTTTTCCACTTTCTTGTCGTTGGCGATCACGTCAAGCGTGAACCGGAATTTCTTGGGGTCCGTTTTTTTCAGCAGCACATTCACTCCAGCAATGGTGGAGGCTTCCTTGCTCTTCAGATCAAACTCGTAGTAGCTTTTTTCCCCGATCGCTTTGAGTGCCTGAAGTTCCGTCCGGTTCGTAGCGATTTGTCCGCTCTGAACCCCCATATCTCCCTTCACACGGCGAATGTCAGCGACAGTTCGTTCCAGCCTGTTGCGATTGTCGGCTACTTCGGTGCGAACGGCGACAACTTCCGTTGTCACTTCGCCCAGCTTGGAATTCGCTTTGTGCGCCACCTCTTCCACTTCACTGAGATCACGCTTTAGCTGCGCCTGCTGTCTCTCATTCCGGGCCTGTTCACTTACCAGTCGCCGGGACAATTCCGCAGACAGTTCCTCGGCCCGGTGTGTCGCTCCTGCTCGGACCTCGCCGGCGGCCGAGGCCACCTGGGCGCGTGCGATCTGCAATTCTTCGCGAATGGCGCTTAGACTGCGGCCAGCCGCCTTGCTGGAATTCACCGAGGCACTCTTTAATGTTTTTAGTTCCGTCCTTGTCACTTCCAAATCCGCCTTGACGGTTTCTAACTGCTTGTTTACATTGGCGAATTGCCCCACAACGTAGAGGTTTGAACAAAGCAGTGCGAGGCCGAAACCGTACACAATTGCGAGCCGAAGGGTGTTCCGGGCGACTGCAAAACCAGAATTCATTCCAGTCCTCCGTTTTTACTACTATATGGATAGACCATACGACTTCAAAGTACTAATCGGCAGGTGAAGGGAAATCTTTAGGAAAGTACCGCAGCCAGGTTCAGATGGGGTGCGCTCGGCACACAATTACTTTAGGTACAGTGGTTTGGCGGTGATCTAGCTGTGACGAACGCTCGGTGGGCCAATGTGAATATGCGGGGCCGTGGCGCTGCCTACGACCGCTTTCCGAAAGGCGTAATAAGGAATGCGAAGCGTCTCCAGATATCTCCGGAGCCACACTCCTTCCGGTTGATCGGGACTGACCGCAACATCCACCCGGCCGGTGTGGTCAAATCCGAGAGCCCGGTGAAGACTGGTATCGCCATCGGCGCTGATCGGCAGCGTACGGCCGAATTTCCGTGAAAACGCTCGTTCCACCAACGTCAGATCCGCCGCATTGAAGCGTCCGTTTCCGCCGAATTTCTCCATGGTCCGTCCACGGCTCATCGCTGCTCTTGCAGCTCGCTCGGCTCGCGCCGATTGAACAATCTGCTTTAACAGGCCAGCCCGGGAGATCACCAACCGTGCAGTTTGGATTCGCAGATGCATTTGATCGAGCAGTGGTCTGACGTCCTCACCAGCCGGCGTTGCGTTAATCCGGATTTCCATCCGCTTGACCCGGCGCTGGGAGGCCAAAGTCATCTCATCGGCTTGTTTTTCAGCCAGATCTTGCGCAAACTCGGAACTGCGAATATCTTCGGGCGAAATGCTTGTCGACAATGTGGCCTGCAGAAGAGCTTCGTCCCGCAGGTCTGCCTCATCCAGGAAAATGGAGTTTACCTGGCCGAACAGAACTAAGGGAAAGCACAGCAAAGAAAGGAAGCGCAGTCTGACCAAACTAATCCTATTGTAACCGATCACTTTTCTGGCTTGTCATTGGCGATAGTCCAGATGCGGCGCCGGATCTGGAGATAGGATTCCGCATTGCCGCGAATTGTTTCCGGCCAAAACGGCAGGCGTCCGAACATGATGGGCCAGACACGACCTAACAGGGCACTTCGCGTCTCCACATCAAAGGAGCGCACGAGAGCAGCGTCCTGCTGGGCGTTCCGCAGAATGGCGCCGCGGACGGTCCCAGGGCTGGCTGACGGGCTGGTGCTTCCTCCTGCCAAGGCAGAAAAGATTACGGGCCAAACGGAGGTATCGGCGGGGCGTTGGGGTTCCGGCAGTCTCGCACAACAGGCCGGCGGCTGGAAATCGGGCACGCGGGCGGCAAGTATCCTCACTTCCATGGGCGCCACCACCCAAGCGCCGGTTTTCACAAGCACCTCAAATCGTACGCGATCGACCGGCGCATTGGGCGGCGTCCACACATCCACCAAATAGACCTGGGTCGTTCGTTCGACGGGCAGATCGGGCATCACTCCCAGGAAATAGAGAGGCCTGCTTTCTTCCACCAGCAGGTCGGGAATCCCGTTAGCGTTGGGCTCCTCGCGGTAAACACGAATGCCGAAAACGTCCGCCGGATTGGTCTGTATTGCCATCCAGTAGAGAATTTTCGGCCTTCCCGTGACAGCGACGTGGAATGTTGTGAACCCGTTGCGGATGAGGGGCGGTGAGATAAATTCCTGAGGGAATTCGGACCGGTCAACTTCGACCACGCGGCCGCCCTGGCCGATTCGCTGAAACTCGGAATAGAGGTGAATGTCGACGTCCTGCGCCCGCAGTAGCATGGTAAGCAGAACACCGGCAAGAAGGCGGCGCATCAGACTAGATATTGTACGATGATCGACCCAGGTAAACAGGGTGCCCATTCTTGTATACTGCTTTTAGTTGAAGGACATCAGTGCAAGGATAGTCAGCTTGATCGCGCTGCTGTTAGCAGCACTTCCGGCGGCCGTTTTCGGTCTCGATCCCGACAGACCTGTGAACAAGTACCGTCATGAAACGTGGCGGGAAGATCAAGGATTACTCCACTCTACGATTAACAGCGTTCTACAGGGCCGCGATGGGTACTTGTGGCTGGCCACTTACTACGGAATTGTCCGATTCGACGGTGTAAGATTCACGGTATTTGACACCACAACTGCTCCCGCCATTCAGGCAAATCGCGTTCGTGCATTGGCGGAGGACCGGGACGGCGTTATTTGGGTAGCCACCACAAAAGGACTGACGCAGTTGAAGGATGGAGTCTTTCGTGTTTTTCCGCTCGGAGATCAGTTTAAGAACGATCAAATTCTGACGGTGGCTGCCGGGTCTGAAGGCGAAATTTGGTTTGCTGCCGTAAACGCGGGGTTATGCCGCATCAAACAAGGGAAAATCGAGACGATAGGCCTGCGAGGCCAGAATATCCGGATCATCCAGCCATCCTCAAACGGCGTTGTCTGGATTGGGACCGATGGAGGTTTGCATCGTTACGAACACGGACAGTTTGCCGTCCTGACGCAGAAGAACGGGCTTCCGTTCCCGATTGTGACGGCGATCTATGAAGATCGCGAGGGGACATTGTGGGTGGGATCCCTGCAAGGTTTGTCGCGGATGCGCGACGGAAAGTTTCAGGTCATCTCCGATGAACCGTCCGTGCGGGCAACACACGTTTGGGCTTTGACCGGCGACCGGAACGGCAACCTCTGGATCGCGACATTTGGAAGGGGACTCACTCGCTATTCCAAGGGCGTGTTTTCGAATTTCGGCAATAAAGAGGGTCTCAGCAGCGAAATGGTGTCGGCCCTGTATGAAGACCGTGAAGGCAGCCTGTGGATCGGAACGAACGGAGGCGGGCTGAACCGCCTGCGAGACGTCACATTCACCACTTATACCGTGCGGGACGGTTTGCCGAGCAACATCGTTTCGTCCATTCTGGGCAAAGAAGACGGCAGCATGTGGCTGGGCACCAACGGCGGTGGCCTAAGCCACTATCAGAACGGTTCATTCACGAACTACACGGTGCGGGAGGGCCTAACCGACAATGCCATCTGGTCATTGGCAAGCTCGCGCGACGGAAGTCTATGGGTGGGAACTTTCAGCGGCGGACTCCATCACTATCGCAACGGGAAGTTCCAGACATATACAACGAAAGACGGACTGACCAGTAACGCGGTGTTCGCACTACGGGAAGATAGCGGCGGCGACCTGTGGATCGGCACCTACGGAGGCGGTCTAAACAGGATGCGGAACGGGAAAATTAACGCCTACCACGTAAGGGATGGCCTTCCCAGCGAACACATCCGAACGATTTATGAGGATCGGTCGAAAAATCTCTGGGTCGGCACCCAAAAAGGATTAAGCCGCTTTCGTAATGGGGTTTTTGAAAATTTCCTGGACAAAACGGATTCGCCGGCTGGTTTCGTTCACTCGTTCTACGAGGACAAGGAGGGTACGCTGTGGGTCGGCACGTTTGGAGGCGGAGTGCTGCGCTTCAGGGATGGCAAGTTTACCCATTTCACTACGCAGAACGGGTTGTTTCAGAACGTAGTGTTCCAGATTCTGGAGGATGATCTGGGATATATGTGGATGAGTGGCAACAACGGCATTTTTCGCGTTAAGAAGCGGCAATTGGAGGAAGTAGCCAGCGGAATTGCCCGGCGTATGCATTGCGATTCGTACGGCATGGAAGATGGCATGAACGGCCGTGAAGCCAATGGCGCTCAACCGGCCGCCTGGAAGACGAAAGATGGAAAACTATGGTTTGCAACCTATTCCGGATTGTCCATCTTGGATCCGGCGCGGATCGTAGTCAACAAGCAGCCTCCGCCGGTCGCGATTGAAGAGCTGCAGGTAGATCACGTACCAGTTTCTTTGTCCGGAGATTTGAAAATTCCCGCCGGCGGCGACTCATTTGAGTTTTTGTTTACCGCGATGAGCTTTCCGGCACCGAAGCGGGTGCGCTTCAAATACAAGTTGGAAGGGTTTGATCACGACTGGGTAGACGGAGGGACCCACCGCAGCGCGAGCTACACGAACCTGTCGCCCGGGAACTACCGGTTTTACGTCATCGCGAGCAACAACGATGGCGTGTGGAATGAAGCGGGGGCGAACCTGGCCTTTCGCCTGCAGCCGTTTTTCTATCAGACAAGCTGGTTTTACGGACTTTGCGTCATACTCCTGGCCGTGATTGGCCGAGGCCTATACGCGCTTCGCGTTCGGAACCTGGTCCGCTCCAATGCCGAACTGGAAACACGAATCGCCGAAAGGACGCAGAAATTGGCGGAAGCCAATCACGACCTTTACACCATGGTGGCTCAACTGGAGCGGAACTCGGCTGAATTGAAACTCTCGACGCTGAAGGCACAGGAAGCCAGCCGCGCCAAGAGTGAATTTGTGGCGAATATCAGTCATGAGATTCGTACGCCGATGAATGGGATTCTTGGCATGACTTCGCTCGCGCTGCGCACCGAGCTCTCGCGGGAACAACGCGAGTACCTGGAAATGGCAAAGTCTTCGGCCGACTCACTACTCGAACTTCTGAACGACGTTCTCGATTGTTCCAAGATTGAGGCAGGCCGGATGGAGATCGCGGCGGTCGATTTCTCCCTGCGATCCTGCGTGGAAAATGCGGCCGCGCAACTTCAGATCAAGGCGCAGGAAAAGGGACTGGCGATTCAGGTCGAGTTTGAGGGAAAGATTCCGGAGCTGCTGGTGGGAGATCCCGGAAAAGTACGCCAGGTGCTGGTGAATCTGATAGGTAACGCGATCAAATTTACCGATGCGGGCGAAATTCGAGTTTTGGTGTCGATGACCGCGGAGGCGAGCTTCGAAATCTGTGTGGAAGATTCAGGCATCGGCATCCCCGCGGAAAAACAACGGATGATTTTTGAAGCGTTCCGGCAGGCTGACAGCTCCTCTACAAAAGCCTACGGCGGCACGGGCCTGGGGCTGACCATTTGTTGCCAATTGGTGGCGCTGATGGGCGGGCGCGTCTGGGTGGATAGCCAAGAGGGTGAAGGCAGCAGATTCTACTTCACGGCGCGCTGCGTGCCGTCGACGCCGAGGAAGGAGCCGGGTTCGCATTTCCCGGCGAAATCGATTGACCGTCCCACATCCCCGCGAGGTCTTTCCATCTTACTGGCCGAGGACAATCCAGTGAACCAGCACCTCGTCATCCGCCTCCTCCAAAAGCAAGGCCACCGCGTAACGGTGACAGCTAACGGGAATCAGGCCCTGGAAGCTTTGGAACGGGAAAAGTTTGATCTGATCCTGATGGACGTCCAGATGCCGGAACTGGATGGCCTGGCAACCACACAGATTCTGAGGCAGAGAGAGAGGGAAAAGGGCGATCGAACTCCCATACTGGCGATGACCGCATACGCTATGGAAGGAGATCGAGAAAAATGCATGCAGGCCGGCATGGATGCCTACGTCTCGAAGCCAATTCAGGCCGACGTGATGGAGACGGCGATTCTGGCCCTCACCGCCGGGACAGCGGATTCCGTTGAGAACCGGCCTGGGAGTTGACCAGGCATGTCCTACAGGCGCGGGACCGCGGCTGCTGCATTCGTAGGCACATGGGCCCTGCTCCTGGCCGCGCAGCGGATCCCGAGATCGATCGCATTCGAAGATGTCACTAAAAAAGCCGGTATAGATTTCGTGCTCAGAAATGCCGCCACTGGAGACAAGCACTTAATCGAAACCATGGCGGGCGGCGTCGCGGTCCTGGATTTTGACAACGATGGAAAGCCGGACATCTACTTCGTCAATGGCGCCGGGTTCAACAATTGCCTCTTTCGGAACAATGGCGACGGGACATTTCGCGACGTCACGGCGGCGGCCGGAGTTAGCGGTTCGGGATTCGGCATGGGAGCAGCGGCCGGCGACTTTGATAACGACGGCTTCGCCGATCTTTTCGTCGTAGGGGTCCATGGAAATATTCTGTATCGGAACCGCGGCAACGGTCGGTTTGAGGATGTGACGAAGCGGGCGGGGCTTGGCGTCATTGGGCCAGCCAAGTGGGCAGTGGCGGCGGGATGGTTCGACTACGACAATGACGGACGCCTGGATTTGTTTGTCGTGAACTACGTAAAATGGGATCCCGCCAGCGAGCCTTTCTGCGGCGATGCGGCACGGAACTATCGAACGTATTGCCACCCCAAGCACTACGCGGGTTTGCCGAATTCCTTGTATCACAACAACGGGGACGGAACTTTCAGCGATGTGTCACAGGCGTCCGGCATCGGTACGCACATCGGCAAGGGTATGGGACTCGCGTTCGCCGACTACGACGGCGATGGACTGGTGGACGTCTTTGTGGCCAATGACACTGTGCCCAATTTCCTTTTTCACAACGACGGCAACGGCCGATTTACTGAAAGAGGCATGCGCGCAGGCGTGGCGATCAACGACGATGGCCGGGCGCTTTCGTCCATGGGAGTTGAATTCCGCGACATCAACAACGATGGCCGGCCGGATCTGTTTATGACCGCGCTGGCGAATGAGACATTCCCCCTGTTCTTTGGCCTTGAGAAGGGTTTGTTTGAGGACGTTACCTATCGCACGCGGCTCGGCGTGGGATCCCTGGCAATTAGCGGCTGGGGAACGGGCGCATATGATTTTGACAACGACGGATGGAAGGATCTCTTCGCCGCCGCGGGAGACGTGCAGGACAACACAGAATTGTTTTCCAGCCGCAAATCGCACCAGACGAGCACCGTGTTCCGGAATGCGGCTGGCCGCGGTTTCGATGCACTGCCAGTGGGTCCGGCGGGATTGCACCGGGGCGCGGCATTCGCCGATTTTGATGGCGACGGCCGCATGGACGCAGTGGTCACGCGCCTGAATGAGCCTGCGGAACTGTACCGTAATGTTTCGCCGAATCAAAATCATTGGCTCAGGCTGCGGTTGATCGGAACGTCGAGTAACAGGGATGCGAACGGCGCTGCAATCCACCTCACTACCAGGTCGGGCGAGCAGTGGAATCATGTGACTTCCTCGGTTGGCTATGCGAGTTCCAGTGAACTGGCTGTGCATTTCGGATTGGGCGGGGATACGGTCGCGCAGTCCGTAGACATTCGGTGGCCTTCGGGGAAGCGGCAAACTCTGACAAACGTGATGGCGGATTTTTATTTGACCGTCACGGAGCCCTGAGCTTCGGCCGCTTTCAATTCGCGCTCGGCCTCGGCGGTGCGGTTCAAACGGAACAGCGTCTTGCTTAGTAATCGCCGGGCGGTGGAGTCCTCGGGACTCGCCGTCAACGCCGCGCGAAGCTCCCCTTCCGCGTCCTCGAGCCGGCCCAACTGATACAGTACCCGGCCCAGTTCATAGCGCACGCGGCCGGACCTGGGAAAAGTCTTCACCGCTTTGCGTAGTGGAACGAGCGCCTCTTCGGTTCGACCGGCGCGCGAAAGAAAGACGCCGTAGGCGATAAGGGTATCCTCATCCGCCGTGTTTACTTCGACCGCAGTTTTGAATTCAGCATCGGCTTCAGGCAGGCGGCCGAGGGCATCCAAGGACATTGCCATTGCCACGTGAACTTTAGCAGGCCTTGGATCTGCCGGGAGTGCCCGCTTCAGCGCTGCGAGCGACTCTTCGAACCGGTTCAGCACGTAGAGATTCCGGCCGTAGAAGTAACAGGAATCGCCCGTATCGCAGGCACGCCGCAACGGCTCGTCCGCCTGTTGAAAATTTCCGGCCTGCACCTGGCTCCTCCAGCCGCCGGCTTCACGGGCCTTGAAATTCTGTGGCATGACGGCGAGCCAGCGTGCCAGGATCTCTGCCTGCTGATCGACTTGCCCCTGGTGCGCGAAGTGGTCGGCAAGAATTGAGTAGGCTTGTTCCAGAAGCGGGTCGAGGGACAGCGCCCGCTCCAGTTGCCTGACCGCAGCCTGTGCGTTGCCCGCTGCCAACAATGCCACGCCTTCATTCTGCGCATCATCGGCATCGCCAGGTTCCAATGCGGCTGCCGTAGCGAACATGGCTGCTGCCTCAGTGGGCCGCTGCTTCTGCAGCAACACCGTGCCGAGAGCGGAAAATACTGGGGCATCTTTTTCCGGAAGCGCCAAGAGCGTGGCGAATCCTTGTTGGATCAGGCTAACAGATTGATCGCGCTCTCCGGTATGGATTTGCGCCAGTGCGAGATCCCGGTCACGCTCCTGCACAGGAGGATCCCGCCACGCTTTGAGCGTTTTTGGCCTCCCGTTATTCGAGGGTTCTTCGTTGGCATTCCTGCGGATCCTATGGTCCGTGTAAGCCGTATGCGCTATCTCAGGGGTGTCCCGCCGCGGCATGTGGCACGACGCGCAAGTCCCCGGTTGTTTGACGTGGGCTGCGGGAAGAGTTGCGGCGTGGCACGAAAGGCAAACCGTCCGCTGATCCTTTGCCTCCCCATGCGGACTATGGCAGCTTCCGCACCATAACTTCCCGGCGCTGTTTTGCGCACACTTACTGAGAGCGAGCTGTTCCACCTGGCTGACTACCTTCAATCCACCCGACGCCGCACCTGCGATGTACGTGGTGAAGCGGGGTGCAGCGTCGCCCCAACGACTGCCCGGGCTCAGGACCCGCGCTTCCCCCTGCAGGTGGCACTGCTCGCACGCGGTGTTGTCGCGCGGACTACTGAAGTGCATTTCCGACGCGGCATGACAGCGTTGGCAGGTGATGGCTTGCGGCGGGTCGTCCACTTTTCTCACGCCCCCTGTGTGGCAATAGAGGCACTCCATGGTGATGCGCCGGTCGAAATCAAGGGAAGGGCGGCTCTCAAATCCGGGGGAGAGATCCCATCGGCCGGCCTGCGAGAACCAACTGAGCGGAGATTGAAACAGGGAGTCGCCGATGCGTACCGCATAGCTGTGGCCAACGGCGCCCGATCCGATCGCGAATGCCACGGGATATTCCGCAGTGAGCCCATCACGCTGCAGGGAGTGAACCATCGTTCCGCCGCGAGTGGTTACCGCAAGCAACGATGAACCATGGCGAAACGACGTGTTCGGTCGAGTAATGGAAGTGACGGACCGGCCCATGCCGGTCCGTGCGAATGAGTCGGCCTCACGCTTGTGGCAAGGCTTGCAGTTATCTTGCCCGAAGGCGTGCTGACAAATGAGGACGAGTAGGGGAATGTACAGCCTAAAAATCAAGCCGCATTCCCAACTGGATTTGCCGGTTGCCACTGATGCTGGTCACCTGCCCAAACGTCGCGTTGGTGACGCTGGTTTGAATTCCGCCCAGCGTGCTGCGGTTGAAGGCATTCAGAAATTCGGCGCGTATTTGGAAGCGCACGTGTTCTCCGATTTTGTTGTTCTTCTGCAAACCGAAATCCTCGTTGATTTTTCCGAAGTTGCGCGCCTGCGCGTAACGGAAAGCGGAGGTCCCCAGAGTCAGCGCCGGGGCATCGGAGAACAGGGACTTGTTGAGATAGGTATTGGAGGCGGCCGTCACCGGAGTGATCTGGAAAGCGCCCTTATCGAAGGGCACCTTCATGTCACCGGCTGCGATATTCGCACGGTTCACCGAGCCATTCCAGCCCCCGCTCAGCGGCGAGGAGCCGAGGAATCCCAGCGGTGTACCGCTGAAATAATTGACGATTCCAGAGATCGCCCATCCGCCTACCAGCACGTTCACAACGTGCGGGCTGTTGGCGAGCAAGCTCTTGCCGCGCCCGAATGGCAGATCATAGCTGACGTAACCCTTGAACAAGTGCGGCTGATCGTCGTCGGCCAGCGATTTTTCCAGTTTCAGATTGTAATAATCGATGGTCCTGTTGGCGTTGTCACCAACCTGCGAGGAGGAGATATTAGTAAGGTTCTTCGACCAAGTGTAGTTCGTGTAAGCCGTGAAGCCTTTCGAGAACTGGTGGTTGAGGGTGATCTGAAGCGAATGATAGGTCGAGAAGCCGATGGGCGTACCGTATACGTTCACGGTTTGGTTTCCCTGCACCTGCGGGAAAGGACGCAATGCACTGGCGACGGTTCCCTGGAAACCGGGGTAAGGGTACGCAATGCCGTTCGCCGCCGCATCCGCCGCGCTGCGAACCGCATTGTTCAGCTTCGCACCAAACTGCTTGAGGTAGATGGGGTCCAGTTGATTGACTACTGCCATCTGCCCATTGCGCAGGCCAGTGGACTTGTTTCCGACGTAACCCACATCGAGCACCAGGTTCCGCAGGATTTCGCGCTGGACGTTGAAGTTCCACTGCTGGACATATGGAGACCTTCCGTAGTTCGGATCCACCATTCCCGGCCGGTTCTTGTCGCCAAAGGAAAGGTCATAGGAGGGGGCAGAATAGCGGTTGGTAGGGAGCCCGTTATCCCAATTGAAAATGCCGGCCCACGGATTCACCGGGTCGGCGGGGAAGGAGAAAGTTCCACCTGCCTGTACATTCGTCGCCTTCCCCAGCGGCGTTCCGTTGAAGCCGTTGAAATTGTCTCCATCAAACATGATTCCGTAGGCGCCGCGCAGCGTCCACTTATCCATCAGACGGTAGGCGAAACCAATGCGCGGACCAAAGTCGCGGAAAGAACGAGATCCGAAATAGTGCTGGCCTGTGCAAGCCGAACAGTTGCCGGCAAAGTCGTAGGCGCCGAGCCTTCCCGTGGCAGGATCGACCTTGGAAGGATTCCAACTGGAAAGGCGATCGGCCACCTCGGTGAAGGGAGGCTGGAATTCCCAGCGTAAGCCGAGATTCAGCGTCAGGCGGCTGCTGACCTTAAAATCGTCCTGGAAGAAGAACGCCGAGTATTTCCGGCGGCCGCCCAAAGCGACGGGATCGTTTAGGGTTGCGCTGTCTACGATACCGAGAAGATAACTTGCGAATGCATAGCCGGTTTGTGTTCCCGAGAAAGATTCATTCGGGATAGCGGTTCCGCGCGCATTGAAAACGAATCCGCCCCCCTGGGTCGGGCGGCCGTTAAAGTGGTTGTGACGAAGATCCACACCCGCCTTCATGAAATGCTTCCCTTTGGAGAAGCTCAAGGTATTGATCAACCCGAAGCCCATGTAAACCTGGAAGTCGTTCTGGGGATCGCCGACGTTGGTGAGGTTCACGAACGGGCCGCCGCTGAAATCGATGTTCGGAAATCCGTAGGTCGCCATATTCGCAATACCAAGTTGTTTGGCGCCGTCGATATCTTTATAGTTTCCGATGTTCGGATTCGCCATGCGGTTGTAGTAAACGGTGAACGTATTCAGGATGCGGTTCGTCACGTTCCAATCGTCCGACAAGCGCACCAGTTCGCTCTTGATGGTTTGACGGCGTGCGCTCGTGAGAACACCGCCGACGGGATCTGTGGGATCCCAGAGCCGGGTCTGATCGAGAAGCAGGCGCGGCCGTTTGTTCCAACTGAAAGAACCGGAAATCTTCTGCTTGTCGCCTATGTTCTGATCCACCTTCGTAGAGAATTGAAACTGATCAAACTCCGGCGTGCCCGCGGCGGGGCGGATCGCGTTGTTGGTAAGGGGGATGCTCCCGTCAGGGTTTCTGACCGTCGGGAGATAGCCCTTTTTGAGGAGCGCGTTCGTAGTCTGGGAAACCTTGCTGAATCGATCCGCGGGAATTTTGTTGCCCGGAAACATGTTGCCTATGTACCGGCCGCCTTCTACTTGGGCGAACGATTTTGGATCGTAAATAGCGCCCCTCAGGACCGGGCGGTTCATGGCGTCCGTCTGCCCGATGGAGGCGCCCAGCAGCCGGCTGAAATCACCATCAAGAAACTCGGGTTGAGGAGCCGTGACATTCGGCGCGGCGAAGCCGGTGAGCCGTTCGCGATAGCCTTCAAACGTAGTGTAGAAGAATGTCTTGTTCTTGCCGTTGTAGACCTTCGGGATGTAAATGGGAGCCCCACCGCTGAAGGCGTAGTTCTGGCGGCGGTCTCTGCCACGAGGCCGGTTGTTGAATTTGTTGACGCTCGTGTTCGCGTCCAGCCATTCGTTGCGCAGCGCGCCGTAGGCACTGCCGTGCAGCTGGTTGGAACCGGACTTCATCACGTAATTGAAGACGCCCGCCTGGGCGCGGCCGAACTCCGCCGACATTCCGCTGGTCTGGATCTTAAACTCGGCCAGAGCTTCCACAGACACGCTGGATTCGCTGAAGTGGCCGGATAGATAGGTAGTAACAGTGGCGCCATCGAGCAGTGATTCCTTCGAGAAATTGGAACTGCCGTTAATGTTGCTGGTCCAAGTGTTACCGGAGACGCCCGGGGTGACCAGATACGCGAAATTCTCGGCAATACGAGCTCCGGAGAACGTAAGGGGCAGGTCGATGAGTTGCTTATTGCTGAGGCTGGTGCCCACATCCGGGCTGTCCGTCTGCAACCTGGGCGCTTCGGCTGAAACTGCAACAGACTCAGCCACCGAACCGACTTCCAGCACGGCATCGATACGAACCACCTGGGTGACTCCGAGGTCTACATTCGTACGCTCCAGCTTTTTGAAGCTGGGGGCTTCAAACGTCAGCGTGTAGGCACCAGTGGGCAGATTGGGCAAGGTGTACTGCCCCGCATCGTTTGTGACGCCGTCTGACTGCGCGCCGGTGGCCGTGTTCTTTGCGGTCAATTTCACGTTGGGAATTACCGCGCCCGAGTTGTCGGTAACAGTTCCAGTAAACGTTCCGCGATTCAGCTGCGCAAGTAACAAGGTCGCGGTAGCGATTAACGCAGCAAGTCCACGAAGACTTTTCATAACGGGTGACTCCTGATCTCAGAAGCCTCTCCGCGAAGCTTCCAGTGGGACAGGTATATCACAATTCACGGTAATTTGGTATATATTTGCTGTGAAGAATATGAAAACACAATACGCATCGAGTAGCTTGCTAGCCGCCATCACAATTGCCACCCTCTGCACATTTCCCCTTCGCGCCGCGGCGGAGAATGAGCTGAAGGATGAGAGCGGAAAGACCATCATCCGCTACGTGGTGGAGGCACCCGAGGGTGTTGCACCCGCCGGCACTACCGACCCGGCAAAGCAGGTGGGCCTGATCCTCTGCTTCCACGAGCATGACCGGCCGACCGGTGATGAGATTCTGCCCGTGCGCGAAGCCCTCAAGCGATTAGGGCTAAGCGATCACTATGTCCTTGTCGCTGGGCATTCGCAGGCGCAGAAATATGGCGCCGCCGATCACGAACCCATCGCAAAACTCATTGCGTGGGCAAAGAAGACGTATCCGGTTAATCCGCGCCGGGTTTACATGTATGGGAAAGGAGAGGGCGGCAAGATCTCCGGCGAGATTGCCACGAAGAATCCGGACGTCGTTACCGCGGCAATCACCTATAGCTGGGGCTGGTGGAAAATGCCTTCGGAGTTGACCGAGGCGATCGATGCCCAGAAGAGCCAGCCGGAATTCTACATGGTGCTCGGCCTGCGCGACCTTTCCTATCATTTAACGACTGTGCGCGACACTTATTCCCGCGTGAGCGCCAAGGGATACCACGTGATCTACCGCGAGTTTGAAGACCTGGGCGCCAGGACGTACCATCCGCCGAGTAATGACGACGCCATCGCCTGGGCGACTCGTCTACGCAACAAGAACATTCCACCATCGCCGGAAGAAATGAAACTCTTGAAGCACGTGGGTAAGGAATCCATAAACGCTCAGGGCTACTTCCCTTCCCTCGCTTTGGTGGGCGGTGTGCCTGCGGGGAACGTGGTGGAGAAACTGTTGGACAGCGACAACGCGAATATTCGTGCCGCGGCTGCCGAGACCTGCTACTACGGGATCTTCAGTGAGGAAACGATGGCGGCCCTTGGAAAGAAGGTTTCTGACCCATCGCCCAAAGTGCGGCGGGCGGCAATTCGCGCGCTGGCCCTGAACGCCAATTGGCGATCGGAAGCAGCACGGCAGGCGCTGATCAATCTCGCCACAAACACCGGCGCGGACGCGGAGGATCGCGTGAGCGCGGCTGACGGTATTGTCCAGGCGGCTAGACTGCAGCGGCACGGTGTCCGCCAGGATCCGGCGCTTTTCCGGGCGTTGGTGGGACTGCTGGAAGACAGCAATGAAGAACTTCGCACCATGGCTAACAACTTCCTGGCTCCCATCCGCGACCGTGAATTCCGGGGCGACCTGGGGCGGCCGGAACGCAAGCTTCCGAATGGTGGATGGGCGCAATGGCTGGATGAGGTTTCCGCTAAAGCAGCCGGCTACCTGAAAGACTATTCAGTGTGCGGCTGGGGAACGAATCATAGCGATACGAATCTGCCGGGCAACCGCGGCATGAAGGAACCGGTCGATCTCTATTGCAGCGGCGGGTCTGCGCTGCTTGGTTACAACCTGGCGACCGGTCAACCGGTGCCCAAACAGCCGGCTGTCGCGTTCAAGAACACGCAGGAAGCGGCTGAGCAGGGTTACCTTCCGGCAGTGGCCGCACTGGGAATGTTCTACGCCAACGGAAAGGGCGTGGAACAGAATTATGCGGAAGCAGCCAAGTGGTGGGTCAAGGCGGCCGAAGGCGGGCATGTGTTGGCAGCCTTCAACGCGTCCATGGTGTATCGGGGCGGCGGCGGTGTAAAGGGCAATCCCGCAGAGTCCGCTAAGTGGGAAAAGTTCGCCGCCGAGCACACTCCAAAGACGGAGTAAAAAACTAAGCCAGCACTCCGGGGAGCGGTCCGGTACTATCGGCGAATCGCTCCAGGGGAGTCCCGAAGGCGTCCAGCATCGATACGTAAAGGTTTGACGTCGGGGTGTCTTCCGGATACACCAAGTGTTGGCCCGAGGCGATTCTTCCGCCTCCGCGTCCGCCGAGGACGAGCGGAAGCTTGTGCGGATTGTGCGAATTTCCGTCGCTTAAGGCGGAACCGAACAGGATCATCGAATTATCCAACACGGTTCCCTCGCCTTCCTTCATTGCCTGCAATTTCCGCAGAAGGTAGGCGTATTGATCGATGTGCCAGCGATTGATCAGGTGATATTGCTTGAGCTTTTCCGGATCTTTCGAGTGGTGCGAGGTCTCGTGGTGGGTATTGGTCACACCTTCGAGGAAGCGGAAATTCACTCCGCTCACCGAATTGCCGAACATGAAGGTGCTGATGCGCGTCGTGTCGCTTTGGAACGCCAGGGCAATCATGTCGAGCATGAGGCGCACGTGCTCCGCATGATCCCTGGGCGCATCGGTCGGTTTAGCCACCGAATCAATGGACGCGCGCGGTTTCCAGGACGACTTGGTTCCATCGCTCGCACGGGCCAGCCGGGTTTCCAAAGAATGGACGATCTCGAGGTACTCATCGATGCGCGAGCGGTCCGCCGCGCCGACCTGCGAGCGCAGCTTCTTCGATTGGCCCAGAACACGATCGAGAAGCAGCGTATCATCTTTCACCGAACTGCCCTGCGGACCCGACGCGCGAAACAGCCGCTCATACACCGACCGGGGGTTGATCTCCCTCGCCAGCGGCGTAGTGGGGCTGCTCCAGGCGATATGACAGCCGTAAACACGCGTGTAGCCGACATTGCCGTCCACCCCAGTGGATTCCGGTTCGATGCCCAATTCCAGCGAAGGCAATGGAGTCTGTTCGCCGACGCGCTGCGCGGCCAGCTGATCCATGGAAATGCCGTGAATGTTGATGTCCACGCCAAGGGTCTTATTGATGGTGGTGCAAGTGAGAATGCTGGACTCTTTGACGTAGTGCCCGTCGCCAGTATCGGCAGCGGCGTTCCACAGATTGCTGATCACCTGGACCTGATCCTTCAGATCCTCCAGGGGTGCCAGCGTGGGCGAGAGCTTGAAGTCGCGGCCCTGTCCTTCGGGCGTCCACATGGGGACGTTCACTCCGTTTGCCATGTACAGCACGGCCATCCGCACCGGAGGCTTGGTAGTCGCCGCGGCTGCGGTAGCAGGCATCATGGCCTCGAGCCAGGGTAGACCTAGACCGACACCTGCGCCCCGGAGGAGAGTTCGTCGAGAGAGTGTGAGATTTCGCATGACTGTTACAGCTTCCTATCTGCTTTCGAATGCTGACGCGGGGCAGTGGTTTGTGCCCCTGTCTGATATCGGAACGGCATACTCATTACAACAGAATTAATCAGCGAATGCGCGCTGTAGTTGTTCCGCTCCACCTCTGCCACGATGCTATCCACCACGCAGGAATCCTTCAGTGTGAGGCCCCGGCCCAGTGCATAGCCCAACATTTTGTTCGTGAGATTGCGAATAAACAGGTCTTTCTTTTGCAGTAGAAGGGCTTTCAACTGATCGGGTCCGTCGATTACGGTACCGTCAATCAGCTCCCCTTTGGCATCCACCGGCTTGCCCGAGTCCTCCGTCCGCCAGCGGCCCACGGCGTCGTAGTTCTCCAGCGCAAATCCCAAAGGATCGATGCGACTGTGGCAACTGGCGCAGACGGGATCCGCGCGGTGGCGCGTTAAGAGTTCACGAACCGTCTTTGGAGCGTCGCCTGTCGGCTCTTCCAGCGCTGGAACTCCAGGCGGCGGAGGCGGCGGTGGGGTCCCCAGCATCGCGTCCAACATCCACTTGCCGCGCAGCACCGGGCTTGTGCGCTGCGGATGCGAAGAGACGGCGAGCACGGCGGCCATTCCCAATAGCCCGCCACGGTTACTGCCCTCGGGAAGTTCAATACGCTGAGGCGCCTCCGCACCGATATCCTTACGAGGCGGTTTCACGTCCAGACCGTAAAGCTTTTGCAGTTTCTTCGTAGCGATGGTGAACTTTGAGTCGACTAAATTCAATAGCGACAAGTCATTCGAGACAATCTCCCGGAAGAACAAAACCGGCTGATAGCGGATATCGCCCCGCAATTCGGCGTCACCGGAATAGACCGGAAAAAGCTTCGCATCAGGCTGCGTTGTCTGCCCCAGCGCGCGGGTTCCGAGCCATTGCTCAACGAAACTCTGCACAAAATCGAACGATTTCGTATTGCGCAACATGCGCGCTACTTCTTCCTGCAGTATTTCGGGCTCGTGCAGTTTGCCCGCCTCGGCCAGAGCCGTCAGAAAGCCATCGGGCGTGCTGCCCCAGAGAAAATACGACAATCTGGTAGCAAGCGCGTAATCGTCCAATAGCCGCGGCTGGTCCGTTGGATTGACTGGCTCGGAGCGGAAAAGAAACTGGGGTGAAACCAGGACTCCGCGGATGGCGAACTGGATGGAATCGTCAAATGATTTACCGCCTTTCTGCGCCGACTGGAACAATCCCAGATACACCTGCATGTCGCTCTCGTCCACGGGACGGCGAAATGCGCGCGGCAGGAATTCCTCCAAAATCTTGCGTGCGGCATGCAGAGGCGTTACGCCGTTGCCCGGCTTCGTGATGAGGAATTTGGCCCGCGACCTCGGATCCTTTGCGGCAAAATCAAGAGCTACCTTAGCCGCATCCAGATACTTTTCAGCGTGAATGGGCGAGAGGAACAAGGTCTCGGCGGCATTGTCAAAACCTTCGCCGCCGGCTCCATCGGCCGGAAGATTTCCACCCACGTCGACGTGAAGGTTTAACAGATCGCGAATGGTGGAGGAGTATTCGGTGCGGTTGAGGCGCCGGACGGGCGAAGGGCCGGGCACAATTCCACCGGCACACGCCTCCGTCTTCAGCGAAGCCATCACCCAGTTGGTGAATGCTTCCCGCTGCGCCATGGAGGGAACCGGCTTTCCACGCGGAGGCATTTCCTGATTACGCACTCTGTTGAGAATGGACGTCCATTTCTGTCCACGCTCATGGAAGCTGTCCGGGGTGCTGAACTGGGTCAGGTTGAATCCGGCGAATGCCGTTTTGCCCTGGTGACACGCGACGCAATAAGTCTTCAGGAAACCTTGTGCATCATCGAACGAAAAAGCCGGTTCCGCAAAGGCTGGCCCGGTGGCGAGAAGCAGCGCAAGTAAGATGAGAAGGGGCATGAAGCGAAATGCGCCACATAGGGTGTTATGATCGCCAATTATGAGACGTGTGGCGCTTCTTTTCGCGGGCGGACTGATTTTGAGCATCCTGGCGCCGGCAGCCGATATCACGGGCCTTTGGACGGGCCAGGTAGCAGGGCGCGGCGGCGAAAAGCAGGACATCTCTTTTCAGTTTAAGACACTTAAGAACGTACTTACCGGAAAAATGTTCGGAGACGAATTCGACGTCCCGGTTCAGGGCCTCCAAGTCTCCGGTGACCACATTACGTTCTACACCACTACGACGAACTATTACGACGGCAGCAAGACCAAATTCAACTTTACCGGTACCATTACGGACAAAGAAATTCAGCTAACCAGAGAGCGGGAGGCCAGAGCCGAGTTGGAGGCTCCGGCGAAAGACGCGAAGAAGGGTGACCGCAAGCAAACGTTCACCCTCAAACGCCTGACGTCTTAACTCTTGGCCTCGGCGTTCGCCCGATTCAGCAGCGCCTTCATGTAGGCAAATCCATAAGCGGTCTGCGTGTAGTTGCCGCCCACCATGGTTGGACTGTGATCCAGGATTACGATGCCATCGTAATTCACGTCGCGCAATGCCTTCATGATCTTCCACATATCGTAGTAGCCATTGTCCATGAAGGTCTCGACGAAATGCGGCAGCGGCGCGCTGACGTTGCGGAAGTGAATCTTCCAGACTTTTTTCGCGCCGAAGTAGCGGATCATCTCCTCCGGGTCCTTGCCGGTGAGCGCCTTGCCGCCTTCCAGCCAAGTGCCGCAACAGAGGCAGATGCCGACGTTCGGGCTGTTGGCGATCTCCAACGCCCGTTTGTACCCTTCGAAGTTTCCGAAGATGCAGCGCGGTACGCCGGCGAGAACGGGGACAGGAGGATCGTCAGGATGGATGCCCATGCGCACGCCGGCCTCTTCGGCCACAGGCTTCACTTCTTTTATGAAGTAAGTGTAGTTTTCCCAGATCTCATCCTTCGTAAAAACGCGTCCGTTCGAGAGCGGTCCCGTGAACACCTTCCCATCCCAATATCCTTTCGCCTCGGGACTGTTCTGATCGAACTCGCGAGCTGAGGCGCCCCGGACATCCTTCCGTCCGCTGTTCCAAATACCGTTGCCCATGTGGGCGTAGGTGGTGTAATAAATCCCCGCCTTTCCCAGGTTGCGCAGGTATTGCTTGTATTCCTCAATCTTCGCGGCCCGCCCCGGCAGGTTCAGCGTCACTTCCGGCATGTTGTGAACGCTGGTATTGCCGATATTCCAGACGGTGATGCCGGCGTCGGCATAGCGCTTCTTGATCTGCTGGAATCCTTCGGCGGTGCGAAGGTCAGGCGTGGACCCGACGCTAACGTATTCGGCGCCGATCTGCTTCAGAAACAGCAACTGCTCGTCCGTTGGTTTGGCCGGCGATTGCGCGCAAAGTTTGATTCCTGGGGCCGACTTGTGCACTTCGGCCTTGGCCCGGCCGGCAAAGGCGGCGGCGCCTACAGCACCTAGCGCCCACCTGGCAAAGTCCCTTCGATCCATTTCGTTGTCGTTCATCTCGATTCTCCTTGTCGCCTGCCGCAGGATCATATCACGGGAACTTCGATGATATAGAATCACAACGAATCACTTATGACCCGTCAACTATCCCTCTTTCTATTCGCCTCGGCGGCCTTGCTCGCCGCCGACAAGACTCCAGCACCTAAGCTTCTGGAAATGGCTGCGAAGAACCCGAACTCGAGCGAGTTTCGTGAGGCTGCGATGGCAACTCTCACTGAGGCGAACATCAAGAAAGGCACTGCAATCATCGGGGAAGGCCCGGACTTTCTATGGCTGGTGGACTCCACAGCCAAGCCTGCGCTCTTCGTTGACGGCGAACCGCGGCCCACCATGAAGCAGATCAAAGGATCCAATCTGTGGCTGGAAACGGGAAAACTGGCCACAGGTACTTCTCACAATTTCTACTACATGATCGACGGTAAGAAGACGGGCGGCAGCACAGACGTTGCGGCGTACGGCGCGGATTCCTATCAGCACCCCGGCGTACCGGAAGGCAAGTTGAGCGAGAAGATCGTCCATACCAGCCGGCTCTATGACGGCATGCTGACCGATTATTGGATTTATGTTCCCGCGCAGTACGATCCGAAAACACCGGCGGCACTGATGGTCTGGCACGATGGCCAGGGGCTGATCGCCCGTGATGGCGGATCGCGGCTGCAAAATGTGATCGACAACCTGATTTATCAGAAGAAAATCCCCGTGATGATCAACGTGTTCATTTCACCGGGCAAGATTGGCGAGCGGGCCGTGCGCAGCGTGCTTTACGATACTGTCTCAGACAAACATGCCCGCTTCCTGCGCGATGAAATTCTGGCTGATGTCGAAGCCAAATACAATATCCGCAAAGACGGCTACAGCCGCGGGATCGCCGGGAATTCCTCAGGCGGTATCTCTTCGTTTAACGTGGCATGGTGGCAGCCCGAGAACTTCAGCCGCGTCCTTTCCCGCATTGGAAGCTTCACCAGCATCCAATGGCATCCGGGCGAGATCGACGGAGGCAACGTCTACCCGAACATGATCCGCAAGCAGCCCAAACGAAATATTCGAGTCTGGCTGCAGGACGGTTCCGAAGACCTGGAGAATAACCACGGCAGCTGGCCGCTGCAGAATATCCAGATGGCGAATTCGCTCAAGATGCGGGAATACGATTTTCATCTCAGCTTCGGAACGGGGACGCATAACGGCGCGCATGGAAGCGCGGAGACTCCAGAAGAGCTGACCTGGCTGTGGCGCGATTACGATCCGGCTAAGACTGAGCAGACATACGAGATGGAACCCGGCGAGAAAGAGAAGCCTATGTTCCGCGTGAAGATTTACAGCCGCTGATTCGCATCGATTACGGCAGCCACAACTTCCTGACAAGAGCCGTGTACCTGGGATCGTCCCGAATGGGATCGAGCCACGGTTCAGAGCGAAGCCATATCGTGCAGTCTGCCCGCTCCGCCACGCTCTTCGCCAGCCAGTCAAAAGTCTCATCCATCCGTCCGAGGCAGGCGTACACAGAAGCTACTTCGAACGGGCAGACGTACTGATGGTCTGCGCGCGCAATCAGATCTGCCAGCACCCGCTCGGCTTCGGCTTTCTTCCCCGCCAGAGCGTAGCCTAATGCGAGAAAACCCATAGTCGTCGGTACCGGCTGTTGCTTGACGCCCATTTCCGCTTCCCGAATTGCCACGGCGGATTCCCCTTGCAGGGCGTGAATCACGCCGGTGAACGACCGCAACATGCCGAATCCGGGTTCCCAATCCAGCGACTGATCAGCCTGCCGGATGGCATCCGGATACCGCCGTTCATTTGTACGAAACAAAACGGCCATGAAGTGCAGCCATAAGGAACGAGGATCGATTCGCAGTGCAAGATCGATGTTCGTTAACGCGTCCGCGCCCCGGCCCTGCACCATTCGCAGGCATGCCAGCCCCTTGTATGCGTTTTCAGAGTTCGGGTTAGAGTCCAAGGCCTTCCGAAACTGCTCCTCGGCGGCGCTCCAGTCCCAATCGTAGAAAACGTGTACCCGTCCCAGCACGGCGCGCGCATCGTCCAGTTCAGGGTCTAACTCAATTGCCTTGTGCGCGGCTGCCCGCGCTTTGGGCATCGTCTCTAACGGAGGGAGATAGACGCTGGCCAAGCCGAACCAGCCCTCCGCCACTGCCGCATAGGCGGGAGCATAATCCGGCTCTTTTTCAATCACTTTTTCGAGTATTTTGAGCCCGCGCTCGATGGAGTCTCTACTCTGTTCGGTAGCTAGAAAACGCCCTTTGCTATATAACTCCTGGAGAGCCGGATCAATCGAGCGCGCGTGGTGAGCGAGCCGCTTTCGATCGTCCGGAGTGATCGCGGCCCCAATTTCCTGGGCGACGTTCTGGGCGATCTCGCGCTGCAAGGAGATGGCTTCGGCGGCGCTCCGTTCATAGCTCTTTGTCCACACCGTCTGCTCACCTGGGAAGCGCACAAGGCGTATATTCATCCGCATGTTCCCGTTCGACACGAAGAGAGAGCCTTCCACTAAACCGTCAACCTTCAACTCCTTTGCTACGTCCGCGAGCTTTGTACGGGTGCCCTTGTAGTGCATCATCGATTTTAGAGACACTACCCGCAGCGAACTGATCCGCGATAAAGAGGCTATCAACTGGTCCGTCATTCCATACGCGAAATCGCCTTCATCTCCCTCCCTCGCGACGCCTTCGAGCGGGAGCACCGCCAGTGCCGTGAAGCGCGGCGCACGCACCCGGCTGATGCCGAACCAAGTTAAGGAGGCGACCGCCGCCGCCCCGACAAGGACGGCCAACGCCGCCTGCCAGCGTACACTTTTCGGCCGGACAGAATACCACTTGGCGACATTCCGCGGCGTCTGTATCGGTTGAGAATCGAGGGGGGCGATGTCCGGCGGGACCGATTCCGGCTGCGAGCCCGGACGCTCCACAATCGAGACAGGCGCCAGGAAACGGTATCCGCGGCGCGGCAGGGTTTCTATGAATCGGGGATTTACGGCTGAGTCTCCGAGTGCGATGCGGATTTTGTTGACTACGCGGTTTAGCCCGCGGTCGAAATCGCCATAGGTTTCATCCGGCCAAAGGGATTTCTTTAGCTCCTCACGCGTCACAACGTCTCCCTGGCGTTCCACCAAACCTGCGAGGAGACGGAACGGCTGCTCTTCAAACTTCAGCCGGACGCCGTGTTTGCGAAGTTCACGCGATGCACCATCCATCTCGAAACTTCCGAATCGGTATAGTACCCCGTGCTCAGGCATGAAACCTCCTGATTGTGCTCCAGCATGTTTCAGAAATTGTATACCAATGCTCGGCGCGTCGCGCGGGGCTAATTTGAGCTTCGGGATCTATTCGGGAAAGGAGCTTCATTTCAGCAGGATAGCAGGGGATATTTTGATTGTTTGCCGCTGGCCGCGCGCTTGTGCAACATCGGCACATGTTTCTTGCAAACCAAAAACCAACCCACCCCAAATGGCGGTTCCCTGCCGTTTTCGCGACGATGCTCTGCCTGGTGCTGCCTGCCAGCCGTCTCGCCGCAGACGAAGCCACAAGATGGAACGAGGTCACCGCCAAAGCCTCATTCGACTCTGGCTTCGCCAATTACCCAATACCCGATTCGCGTCTCTACGCGATGGTCCACGCCGCGGTTCATGACGCCCTGAATAGTATCGACCACCGGTACAAGCTTTACCTTCCGGGTCCAACGGTCACGCCCGACGCATCCCCGCAAGCGGCAGTAGCCACCGCCGCGCACGACGTGCTTGTCGACCAGTTCAACCAGCTAATCGGCTTCGGGTTTCCTTCTCAGTTGTCGGCTATCGAAAGTGCCTATGCTGCCTCTCTTGCCGCGATCCCGGACACACCCGCGAAGATGAAGGGAATTGCATTGGGCAAGGCCACAGCGATGGCGATCTTGAAATTGCGCGCCGGCGATGTATGGAACCCGGCGGCGCTGGTGGACCCCTCCTACAAGCAAGGCACGTTGCCGGGCGAGTACCGTTTCACGCCTGGATCCGATTTTGCTTTCGCACCCAAGTGGGGTGAAGTCACTCCTTTTGCATTGAGCGACAGCGAGCGGTTTCAGCCTGGCCCGCCATTTCCACTCGCTGGGAAGCAGTATGCCCAGGACTTCAACGAGGTGAAGGCTATTGGCGGCGACGGAATCACAACGCCCAGTTCCCGCACTCCGGACCAAACACAGATAGCTCTCTTCTGGCTGGAGGGGAGTCCCCTGCAGTGGAACCGCATCACCCGGACGGTTTCAGCCGCCAGACGCTTGAGCCTGTGGGAAAACGCGAGGCTGTTTGCACTGATGAATTTTGCGCTCGCCGACGGATACATTGCGACGTTCGACACAAAGTATCACTACAAATTCTGGCGGCCGGTGACGGCGATTCGCGAGGGGAACAGCGACGGCAATCCGGACACGGTTGCAGACCCAGCCTGGACGCCGCTGGCGATTACCCCACCCATTCCGGATTACGATTCGGGACATAGTGTGGAAGGGGGCGCGGCGGCGCAGATTCTCGAAGACTTCTTCGGTACCGACAGTATCTCTTTTTCGACCTGCAGTACAACGCTACCGGTGGGCAGCAACTGCAACGACGCGAACGCCGTAAGTCGTCATTACACCAGCTTCTCCCAGGCCGCCGAAGAGAACGGGGAGTCGCGCATCCTGGTGGGTTTTCATTTTCGGGACGCGGTCACAACAGGCATCAAGTACGGACGCAAACTCGCCCACTGGGAATTCACTCACGTGTTGAGACCCGCTCACTAACTCCATTCGCCCGCTGCTGCCCGGCTTACGCCTTCGGGTAAGCCGGATGCGGCTGAGGCTAGTTGATTGGGCCTACCGGCCCTGCCCGCTTGGCGGTCCATTCTCCCACCCAATCGAGCACGGTCTTGTACCAGAAAAGCGAATTCTGCGGCTTCAAAACCCAGTGGCCTTCATCCGGAAAAAGCACCATCTTCGAGGGCACCTTCTGCACCTGCAGAGCGGAGAAAAGCTGCATTCCCTGCCCCACCGGTACGCGGTAATCCAGTTCGCCGTGCATGATCAGAGTCGGCGTCATGTCATCCGTGAACTTCTGGCCGTAACCCACAGATCCTCTGGGATTTGGTATCACAACTACGTACCTGGCACCGGCAAATGCTGGGTGGAGATTGTTGCCGCCCCCGCTTAGTGCTCCCGGTCTTAATAGCCCAACTAAGATTGGATTTATTCGCATCTGCGTTGGAAGATGCCGTAGCAGAAGATTGAAGTGGATGCGCGTGGTAGACATCTACTGGTGGACAACCCATTGCCAGAGGATCACAGCTGCTGCGACGATGGTGCGCCGCTTACTTCCCTGGCTTCTGCTTCGTCAGAAATGCCTCGATGCCCCTCAGAAGATCCTTCTCGGCCTTCGAATGCAGTTGCAACTTCTCTGCCCACGACCGTCCAGGATGCAGCACGTCCCATGGGGACTTCTGCTGCTGATGACGGCCCTTGCCGGGATCGTGATTCCCGAAGCCGTCGATGAGCCTATTCCAGATCGGCGAGAACATTTCGATCAATAGATTTTCGCCGAGTGGAATCCAGATGTCGTCGACCACGAGGTAGCGGCAGGCGAAATGTTTCAGCGACAGGTTTTTAGTCGACTGAATCGACTCCGCGTGCTCCGCGAGACGGTTGTAGAGAACCGCGCCCGCTGGAAGATCCAATCCGAACCCACCTTTGCGCGCGCCCTGGGGCACGGCCTTGCCGACGTAAATTGGGACCGTCGGGCGGCCGTCGTTGTCCTTGGAAGCAATCGCCTTGTATGCGGAATAGTCACCGGAATAATACAGCGCGTATATGCCTGCACCGAGAAACTTCTCAGTCGGCGGCAGCGGTCCAATCGGCTGGGCAAGCATAGCATCGGCCACGCTAACACCAAGATTTTTCTTGTCGAGCGGATTATACGGCGTCTCAGTCCGCAATCCGCTTCTCCTGAAGTTTTTCCCGGATGCCGGCCGCAACCACCCGCCCGAGCTGGGCGGGGACAGCGTTGCCGAGCTGGCGCATGTTCTCCGTCCATGATCCGGCGAAGATGAATTCGTTCGGGAAAGTCTGGATGCGGGCCGACTCCCTGACGGTCATGTACCGGACACTGCCATCGGGATACACGATAGTATTCTCGCCTCCGGGTACGCCATGATCTCCGGCTTTGAGCGTCTTGGCGGGTTCATCGAGCGGGCTTCCGGTGTGGCCGGGATAGCTGCGTGCTCCTGCCTGCTGCTGATGATTCTCGACCAACTTCGATCCGGGCGGCGGTAGTGGGGCGATGGCATCGCGCACGGTTTGCCACCGCTCTTTTTTCTCGTCGAAGAGGCTGCGCTCGCGGAAACGGGCGGTGATTTTCTCGCTAGCCCTTTCCGGGCGGTTTTTCTTCGCAACCTTGTGTTCGTCCCAATATTCCCCAGAGATAAACTGGCTTTCCCAGAGTAATGCGTCCGAGTACGTTTGCTTTGGGAAATGCCACTTTATCCCCAGATCGTTGCGGAAGCACACGATGAACACGCGCTCGCGCTTCTGGGGCACGCCGAAATTGGCGGCGTTCAGTAGCTCGTGGACGACGTTATAGCAGAGGCCGTCCTTGCTCCCGGAAGTTTCGTATTCCTCCAGCCGCGCGAGATGGTGCCGCCATTGTTCACCGTCTTTCCGCAAGACCTCGGGAAAGGCGAGCATGAGCTTGATGTACTGGAAATAGTTTGCGAACGACTGCCGCAAAAGGCCCTTGACGTTCTCGATCAGGATCGCTTTCGGCCGCATCGTGCGCACGGCCATCAACATCTCTGGGAACATGTTGCGGGCGTCCATCATTCCCTGGTGCTTGCCGCCCATCGACCAAGGCTGGCAGGGAACGCCCGCGGCGAGAAGGTCAATATCCGTTCCACACATGTCGAAGGGGAATTTTGTCACGTCCGCCTCGTAGAGCGGCCAATCCACGACGAGCTTCATCTTCCGCTCTTGGTTGGCGCGGATCGTGTTGCAGGCGTCGTGATCGATCTCCACAACGGCCTTGTGCGTGAATCCGGCGAGCGACGTGCCGAGCGCCAGACCGCCGGCGCCGGCGAACAATTCAACTGATGTCAAGCAGCCTCCAGGAACCTACCTATTCTATCGGCCAAACCAGCCCTCTTAATGTCACATTCCCATATGACGAGAATCCGCCATCCGTCGCGCTTGAGCCATTTTTGCGCCTTGAGGTCCCGCTGGCGGTTTTCCTCCAGCTTCGGTTGCCAGAAGTCGAGGCGTGATTTCGGCATTCTAGCAAGCTTGCAGCCTTTCTTGGAGTGTCGGTGCCAAAAACATCCGTGCACAAAAATGATTTTACATCGGGACGGGAACACCATATCTGGCTTGCCCGGAAGTTCGCAGACGTGGAGGCGGTAGCGATAACCCATGCGGTGGATGAGGCGGCGAATTACCATCTCCGGTTTGGTATCCGCTCCCCGGACCTGGCTCATGCGCATGCTGCGCTCTTGTGGGCTCAGAGTGTCCAAAGGCCATTGTAAAACCTTTCGCCAACCAGTCCGCGGGCTGAATAATTATCGTCGCGGGCGTGAAGCAGATCCCCGCAAGGTCAGGACTGGGTTTCTGTTGAATTTTGCGCTCGCGGACGGATACATCGCGACGTTCGACACAAAGTATCACTACAAATTCTGGCGGCCGGTGACGGCGATTC
>JBDUEM010000002.1:0-84735 GCA_040002435.1 Bryobacteraceae bacterium | reverse complement strand
GCTTCGTTCGGCTTTAGTGACGGGATCTGGAACTCGCGGAATCCTTTTGTCGATAACAAGCCCTCTTTCCAGCAGCGCCAGTATGGCGGTAACTTCGGCGGTCCGCTTAGCAAGAAGAGCTCCTTCTTCCTGGACATTGAACGCCGCGAGATTGACGACAACTCGGCCATTAACGCGACCATCCTCGACGATAATTTGCAGCAGTCGACCTTTCGGCAGGCAGTCCTCACGCCGCACCGGCGTTTGAATATTAATCCCCGGATCGACTATGCGATCAACGCAAATAACACCATCGTCGGCCGCTATGGTTTTCTGGACTCCTCCAACCAGTCTTCGGGTTTAGGTGACTTGACGCTCCCCAGCCGCGGAATCGATACCAGCATGCGGGAACACACGGTGCAGATCACGGAAACAGCGGTCCTTAGCCCGCGGGCAATCAACGAGGTTCGGTTCCAATATCTGAACATCAATAACTACCAGACTGCGCTCAGCTCCGATCCGAGTTTGAGTGTCATTGGCTCCTTCAACGGCGGCGGCGCTCAGGTTGGTAAATCCTTCAGCGGGGCGGATCACTTCGAAGTTACAGACATTGTTTCCATGACTCATGGAACTCATGCTTTCAAGTTCGGCGGAAGGGTCCGCAGCGTAACGAACAACAATACTTCGCCGCAGAACTTCGGAGGCACCTACACGTTTGGCGGTATCCAGAGCGCCAGCGGATTGATTTCATCGATCGAGAACTACCAGCAGACTCTGCTGCTGCTGAAGCAGGGACTCACTTCCCCGCAGATTCGTGCGCTCGGCTATGGGCCGACGCAGTTCTCTATCTCGGGCGGCAATCCCATCGCTGATGTGGACCAGGTAGACCTCGGTATCTTTGTGCAGGACGATTGGCGTTGGAAGCCGAATTTCACGCTCAGCCTCGGACTGCGTTACGAGACCCAGACCAACATTCACGATTGGTCGGACATTGCGCCGCGTGTTGGATTTGCTTATGCTCCCGGGTCGAAGGGCGGCAAGGCCGGAAAGACCGTCATCCGCGGTGGATTCGGGATGTTCTATGACCGCGTCTCCGAGAGTCTGACGCTCTCCACCATCCGCCAGAACGGAATCCTGCAACAGCAATACACGGTCTTCAACCCGGACTTCTATCCGCTCATTCCCACTCCGGCATCTCTGGGAGCGCAGCAGGCCGGTCAAACCATTCGTAAGTTTGAAAGTGATTTGCGCGCCCCCTACATCATGCAAAGCGCAATTGGTGTGGAGCGGCAATTGCCCAAGAACACGACGGTGGCGGTAACGTACACCCGTTCACACGCTCTTCATATGCTTCGGTCCCGTAACATCAGTGCGCCACCGCCGGGCACTGTGATTACCAGGTCACAACCCGGCGTGCTAAACACCGTGACCAGCCTCTATGAGTATGAGAGCAACGGCCGGTTAAATCAGAATCAGATGATTGTGAATCTGAACAGCCGTATCAATCCCAAGATCACGATATTCACTTTCTACGTCCTCAATAGCGCGAAGAGCGATACGGATGGCGCGGGATCTTTCCCTGCCAATCAGTACGACACCAGTTCCGAATACGGCCGGTCATCTATTGACGTCCGGAACCGCTTTGTCCTGGGTGGATCCATAGCTACGAAATACGGAATTCGATTCAGTCCGTTCGTGATTGCCAGTTCGGGCTCGCCCTTCAACATCACCACCGGTCAAGACATCAACGGCGACTTGCAGTTGACTGACCGCCCGGCTTTTGCAACTGCTTCGACACTTCATCCGATTACGACGGCCTTTGGAGTGTTCGACACGAATCCGGTTGCGGGTTCTCCCATCATCCCCAGAAACTATGGGCAGGGTCCGGGTCAGTTCACGGTAAATCTCCGTGTGGGACGCACCTGGGGCTTCGGTGAGAAGACGACAAGCGGCGGTTCGGTCGGCGACGGCGGCCCGGGCGGTGGCGGCATGCGCGGCGGCGGTGGCGGCGGCCGCGGTGGCGGTCCGGGCGGCGGTGGAATGCGCATGGGCGGCGGTGGCGGCCGCGGTGGGTTCGACGGAGGCAGCAGCGGGAAGCGTTACACTCTGAATCTGTCCGTTTCCGGCCGTAACATTCTCAACCACGTGAACCCTGGCCCGCCGATTGGCGACCTGAGTTCCCCGAACTTCGGCCTATCGAATTCGATCGCTGGTGGCGGCTTCGGCGGACCCGGCGGTGGCGGTGGATCAGCCAATAACCGCCGGATCGACTTGCAACTTCGCTTTTCGTTCTGACGTCAGGCGATGTAGTCGTACCCAACCAGAGTCAGGAATTCAGTAAACTCCGGTTTGGCGATCATGGATTCAAAAAGCTGCGAGGCAAGCGCGATTCCAGGCTTGTCCCGCAGCTTTTCCGTTTCCAGCGCCACTAGTTCCCTGACCAGATCAACAGTGATGGTTCGGCCGTCGTTCAGCTTCGCTCCGTGTTTCACCCACTGCCATACTTGTGACCTGGAAATCTCGGCCGTGGCAGCATCCTCCATCAGGTTGTAGATGGGAACAGCGCCGTTGCCCTTCAACCAGGCGGCCATGTACTGAATTCCCACATCAATGTTCAAGCGCAGCCCCTGTTCTGTGATCTCACCCTCGGGAACCTTTAACAGGTCCTCGGCCGTTACATGAACGTCGAGCCGTTTGTTGTCAATCTGATTCGGTCCCTTCATGTACTCGTCAAAAACTTCCTTGGCCACGGGCACCAGGGCCGGGTGCGCAAGCCAGGTCCCGTCATGGCCGGCTTTCACCTCGCGCAACTTATCCTGCCGAACCTTCTCAAAGGCCTTCTCGTTCGCTTCCGGATCACCCTTGATGGGAATCTGTGCGGCCATTCCGCCCATGGCATGAATCCCGCGGCGGTGGCAGGTCTTAATCAGCAGGCGGACGTAGGAATCGAGGAAATGCCGGTCCATCGAGACCAGGGCGCGATTCGGCAATACGAAATCCGGACGGCTGCTGAACTTCTTGATGAAGCTGAAAATGTAGTCCCAGCGCCCGCAGTTCAAGCCGGCCGAATGGTCGCGTAGTTCGTAGAGAATTTCGTCCATTTGAAACGCTGCCAGAATGGTTTCAATCAGAACCGTGGCGCGGATGGAACCTCGCGGTACGCCCAGTTCGTCCTGCGCGAGGATAAAGACGTCGTTCCACAAGCGGGCTTCCATGTGGTTTTCCAGTTTCGGCAAATAGAAGTAGGGGCCGGAACCTTTGGCCAGCAGTGCCTTGGCGTTATGGAAGAAGTACAAACCAAAGTCGAAGAGCGAACCTGAAATGGGACTGCCATCTACCAGGACGTGCTTCTCTACCAGATGCCAGCCGCGGGGCCGTACCAGCAGGGTGGCAACCTTGTCCGCCAGTTTGTAATTCTTCCCGTCGGGGTTCACAAAAGTGATGGTGCCGTTCACCGCGTCCTGCAGATTAATCTGGCCCTGGATGTTGTTGTCCCAGCCCGGCGAGTTGGCATCTTCGAGATCGGCCATGAATACATTGGCGCCGCAATTCAAGGCATTGATCATCATCTTCCGGTCCACCGGGCCGGTTATCTCGGCACGCCGGTCGAGCAAGTCCGCGGGAATCGGCGCCACCGTCCAGTCCGATTCGCGGACATGCACAGTCTCCGGCAGGAACGAAGGCAAAGCACCGTGTTCGATCTCCTGCTGGCGCGCAATCCGCCGTTCCAGGAGACCCAGCCGTCTGGCTTCAAAGTTTCTCGATAGGGTGGTGAGGAATTTCAGCGCTTCGGGTGTTAAGATCCTCAGGTACTCACCGGTCACGCTGGTCTCGATTGTCAGGCCTTCTACGTTTGTGATCATTTGTGTCTTCTGTATTTTATGCAATCAGGAGGCCTTAGTAACATTGGGGCCTGGCAGGACCGTCACTTCCTTGGACTCTATCATGCAGCGCAGTGTTTTTCCATTGCTCTTGTTGTCAGGTGGTCTTCTATCAGCCGCGCCGTATACAGGCGTGGTGAGATCGGCGAACCAGCCTATCCCCGGTGCAACCGTTACCGCTTCCCAGAATGGAAAAGTGCTCACCGCCGTTACGGATGAGTCGGGCCGCTTCCAGTTCGCAGACCTGCCGCCGGGCGATTGGCAGATGGAAATCCAGATGTTTGGCTTCGTTTCGCAAAAAGGCACGGCCGCTGTTGCCGCCGATGCGGTGAACAAAGATTGGACCTTGGAATTGCGCCCCAGACCCGCGCAACGCGGGCCCGCCGGCCGTGGTGGTTTTCAGAATCTGAATCTGAATCAGAGCGCGAATATGGCGGAGTTGGCCACCCTGGTAGCGCCTACCGCCGAAAATGCAGCGGCGGCTGCCACGCCCGATAGCGGCGATTCGTTCCTGGTTTCCGGTAGCGTAAGCCGGGGCGTGCAGGAGATTCCACAGGAAGACGTCTTCGCGCGGGCTCGTATGGAGCAGATGCGCGGCGGCGAAGGCAGCCTGGGCGCGGCTGACGGTAGCGCGATTCCTGGATTCGGAGGCCCACAGGCAGGCGGTGGCGGACCTGGAGGAGGCGGCTTCGGCGGTGGAGGCGGACGTGGAGGGCCAGGAGGCGGATTCGGCGGTGGTGGACGGGGTGGTCCAGGTGGATTCGGTGGTCCAGGTGGCGGCCGGCGTGGAGGGCCAGGAGGTCCAGGCGGACAAATAGCCCGCAACGGTAACTTCGGTAATCGGATCAACCGCGGCCGCAATACCATTCGCGGCATGGTGTCTTACTCGTTGCATGATTCGGCGTTCGATGCCAGACCCTATTCACTAACGGGTGTGAAGGCAGATAAGGCTTCCTATTCACAGAGCCGCTACGGTATCTCAGTGGGCGGACCGCTAGTCATCCCGCACATCATCAAGGCCGAGAAGACATTTTTCTTCCTCAACTATTCCGGCACAACCAGCTCCAATCCCTTCGATTCTCTTTCCACTGTTCCCACTTCGATCGAGCGGCTGGGGGATTTCTCGCAATCGCACGTCAACGGACCCGTGGTGATTTACGACCCCACCACTGGCGCTCCTTTTCCCGGCGATAAAATTCCGGCCTCTCGCATCAGCCCCATCGCCGCGGGATTGCTCGGCTACATTCCATCTCCGAATCAGTCCACGGGAATTCAAAATTACCGCTATGTTACGTCAGTGCGCCAGAACAGTCAGAACCTGAGCTTGCGCGTGAATCAATCCATCACCCGGAAGGACCGCATTGATTTTGGGTCGTCGTTCCAGTTCCGCAACGGGACCGGAGCGCAGTTGTATCAGTTTACCGATGCGCAGGATGGCAACGGCCTCAGCGGGAATATCGGCTGGACCCATAACTTCACCAACCGTCTGATTAACAATCTTCGCTGGAGCCTGAGCCGCAGCACCAACGAGACTCTACCCTTCTTCGCCTACGGGGCAAATGTCGCCGCCGCTCTTGGGATTCAAGGAACTTCCAGCGACCCCATTAACAACGGCCCACCGAACCTCAGCTTCACCAATTTCGGCAGCCTGTCCGACGCCAGCCCCATCCTGGTGCGCAATCAAACTTCTTCGGTCACTGACGGCATCACGTACGTGAAAGGGCGCGAGACGTTCACCTTCGGCGGCGAGTATCGCAGAGTTCAGTTGAACACCCGCACGGATTCCAATGGCCGGGGATCGTTCACCTTCAGCGGCCTGCTTACCAGCCAGTTCGACGCCAGCGGCCAACCTGTTTCGGGCACGGGCTTCGACTTTGCCGACTTTCTGCTGGGCGCGCCGCAATCGAGCTCCATCCGCTATGGCAGTACCAGCAACTACTATCGGGGCAACGTCTACAACGCATACTTCGTGGATGACTTCAAAGTGCGTGCAAACCTCAGCCTCAATCTGGGAGTGCGCTACGAATACTTTGCGCCCCTGACGGAAAAATACAATCGCATTGCGAACCTGGACATTGCGCCGGGATTCACCGGAGTAGCTGTTGTCACGCCCGACGCGACCGGTCCCTACAGCGGAAAATTTCCGGCGGGACTCATCAATCCGGATAAGAACAACGTCTCGCCACGGATCGGCATTGCCTGGAAGCCATGGCCCAAGAAAGATCTTCTCATCCGTACCGGATACGGTATCTATTACAACGGCTCCATCTTCAATCAGTTCCCGGCCCGCCTTGCATCGCAGCCTCCGTTTGCACAATCTTCCACGGTTACCACCAGCACCGCGGTGCCTCTCACGCTGGCCACCGGCTTCATCGCACAACCCGTGCAGCAGACGATTCTCAACACCTATGCCATCGATCGCGGGTATCTTACCGGATATGCGCAGACCTGGAATTTTTCGGCTCAAAAGGGGCTTCCCCATTCCCTTGTGATCGAAGGAAGCTACCTGGGAACCAAGGGAACGCGGCTGGACATCGAGCGGTCGCCGAATCGCGCCGCGCCCGGATCTCCACTGTCCGCCGAAGAGCGGCGCCGGATCGGAAACGCGGTGGGCTTCACCTACGAATCGGCGGAAGGTAACTCCATCTACCACTCCGGAAATCTGCGGCTGACGCGGCGCTTCCGGCGGGGTCTATCGGCGAACCTTTCCTATACATATTCGAAGTCCATCGACAACGCCTCTACTTTTGGCGGCGGCGGAGCGACGGTGGCGCAGAACGATCAGGACCTTGCCGCGGAGCGCGGCCTTTCCAGCTTTGACCGCCGCCATGTTCTGGCGCTCAACTATATAGTGACTTCGCCATTCGGTCAGAACGGAACGTTTCATAGCAGCAATGCTTTCACCAGCAAGATGCTGGCGGATTGGACCATCAGCGGAGCAGTCAACGCGAGCTCGGGCAGCCCGTTCACCGCGCGGGTGCTGGGCAATCAATCCAACTCCGGCGGCACGGGATCGGTAGGCAGCGGGCGCGCCGATTCCACGGGGCTGCCTGTTGACGATGGCTCCGGTTATTTCAATCCACTTGCCTTCGCCGTTCCGAGACCCGGTTTCTTCGGCGATGCCGGGCGCAACACCATAACTGGCCCCAGCACATTTACCATGAACATCGGCCTGGGGCGATCCTTCCGCATGGGTGACGACCGGCGGCGTCTTGAGTTCCGGGTGGATTCCACGAACTTTCTGAACGCGGTGAACATCACCAGCATCGGCACTGTCTTAAACGCAAACAACTATGGACTCGCCACGAACGCCGCCGGCATGCGGACGGTTTCCATGTCTCTGAGGTTCCGGTTCTAAGCATGAAAGCCAAAATTGTTTCGGCCATCGTCTGCGTCGCGCTAATGGCTCCCGCGCAGGAGCCTCAGAAGGAGTTTACGTTCAAGTCCTCCGCCAATCTGGTGATTGTCAACGTCGAGGTAAAGGACAAGTCCGGAAAGCCCATGGAGGGCCTGAAGAAAAGTGACTTTGTCCTTACCGAAGACGGAAAGGCTCAGGCCGTTTCGGTATTTGAATTTCAGAAGTTAACCGCGGAGACGGCGCCCCCGGTGAATTTGGCTACGATTGGGACTCCAGGCACTCCGCCACCGCCTCGTCCGGCGGGAATCAGTTCCACGACGGCGGGTGTGATCCGCTATCAGGACCGCCGCCTGATGGTCCTGTTATTCGACTTCTCCGCGATGCCTGTGCCGGACCAGATCCGCGCCCAGGAAGCGGCCCTGAAGTTCCTGCAGAAGAACATGACCACGTCGGACCTGGTGTCCATCATGACCAACACCAGCCGCTTGCGTGTGGAGCAGGACTTCACCGACGATCGCGAAACACTGGCCGCCGTGATCAAGGGATTCCACATCGGCGAATCGAGCGAGCTGGCCACTGATGCAGAAGTGGGTGATACAGACAATGGCGTCGATAACGGTGCGGCCTTTATTCCGGATGATACGGAATTCAATATCTTCAATACCGACAAAAAGCTGAGTGCGTTGGAATCCGCAGCCAAGATGCTTGCCGCGCTGCCAGAGAAGAAGGCCCTCGTTTACTTCTCCAGCGGCATCAGCAAGACGGGGACCGAGAACCAGTCACAGCTTCGCGCGACCATCAATGCCGCCGTCCGCTCGAACGTTTCTTTTTATCCCATCGATTCGCGGGGCCTGATTGCCAGTCCGCCGGCGGGGGATGCAAGCATGGCGTCGCAGCGCGGCACAGGTATCTTTACCGGTTCGGCGCAGCGCGGGCAGCGGGACAAGGTCAACGACCAGCAGGAGACGCTTTACTCCCTTGCGGCAGACACAGGCGGCAAGGCATTCCTCGACAACAACGACCTGGCCCTGGGCATCTCCCAAGCGCAAAAGGACGTCACCAGCTACTACATCCTCGGCTATTACAGTACAAACCCGGCACAGGATGGGAAATTCCGCCGTGTCAAGGTGACTCTCGATCAAAAGATCAAAGCAAGCCTCGATTACCGCTCCGGCTACTTTTCCGGTAAACAGTTCGAAAAGTTCAATTCCGCCGACAAAGAGCGGCAGCTCGAAGAGGCCCTTCTTCTGGGGGATCCGCTCACGGAACTCCGCATGGTCCTCGAAGTGGATTTCTTCCGGCTGACGAAGGACACCTATTACGTCCCCGTCTCCGTCAAGATCCCAGCGTCTCAGGTCAGCATGAAGAAAAAGGGAAGTGATGAGGTCACCGAGTTTGACTTCATCGGCCAGATCCGCGATAGCAAAGGCCGCCTTGCGGGCAACGTGCGCGACGGCATCAAGGTGAAACTCAACGAGGCCGGCGCCGCGCAGCGCTTACGGAAAAGTTTTCAATACAGCACCGGTTTCACTCTTCCGCCAGGCGACTATAAGCTGAAATTCCTCTCGCGCGAGAATCAAACGGGAAAGATGGGAACGTTTGAAACATCATTCAAGGTTCCTGATTTGGCGGCATCGCCCGGCGCCGGGCTGAAGCTGAGTTCCGTTGTCTGGAGCAGCCAGCGGGAGCCTCTGTCGGCAGCGGTCGGGGACGCGGGCACGAAGAAGAAAGTAATCGCCGCCGATCCCTTGGTGCAGGACGGGCAGCGCTTGGTCCCGAGCATCACGCGCGCCTTCCGCAAGGATCAGAACCTGCTGGTGTACCTGGAAATTTACGACTCAGGTACCGATGCGGAGACGAAAGCGGTCAGCGTCTCAGCGAACGTCGCTTTTTTCCTCGGCGAAAAGAAAGCCTTCGAGTCACCCTCGGTGCGGCTGAGCGAACTGGCCAAGACCCGGCGTGCAACCCTTCCACTGCAATTCCAGGTGCCGCTGGCGAAGCTGTTGCCCGGCCAGTACACCTGCCAGATCAACATCGTTGACGAGATCGGCCGCAAGTTCGCATTCCCGCGAGGGTCAATGGTCGTTCTTCCCTGAGCGGACCGCGCTCAGGATTGTGGCGAGACGAGATCGGCACTCAGAGTAGTGGGGCACCAGTATTTCTCAATGTGCTGGATCACCTTCTCAGTGCCTTCGGCGTGCGATACAAAAGGACGGTCTCCCGGATTGTACATGGCGTCGGTCAGATCACGGACAAGGATGCATCGAATACCCCAGCGGGTCATCTGCTTAATGGCAAACGTGCGGTTCAGGATGCACATGTTGGTGTGCACTCCCATCACCAGCAAGTTCTTGATTCCGTCGCGCTTCAAAAGACTGTAGACCTCGGGTCCGTTATCGGAGATCAGGTCATTGTCCGCGATACGGATCGTTGCGATCTCCCGGCTCCATGCCTTGAAAAATTTGTCGGCCGGGGTATCGCATCCGCCGGTCGAATCGTCGATGGGAAGCGGTGGTGAGGGAAGGTCAATCCCGGGCGGCGGTTCTACCCTTGGCACCTTCAGCATGGCCTGGCGCTGCGGAGCGTCTTTGTAGAAATTCATCGTATCCGATGGTGCGTGGATAATACGGATTCCACGACGGCGCGCGGCCTCGACGGCCGCGTTAATTCTCGGCGCCAGCAGGGTAACCCGGTGCGCCGCGCCGGAGCACCAGTGGTTATCCCACATATCGCAAATAATCAGAGCGGTCTCCTTCACCGGGAGCGACTCGCTGAAGAGAACCTCATTCCATAGACCGCTTCCCTTGAACGCCTCCACACGGCTGCGCAGCTTGAGTCGCAGGTTTCCGCCGGGCTTGGATTCTGCGCCCAAAAGAGATAAGGCGGGAACTGCCGAAAATAGAAAATGTCTACGGGTATTCATGGCGGTTATTCAGCGCTCGTCTCTGCTGGTTCGGTAGGGACTTGTCCTGGATTCCGCTTACGGCCTGTGAACTTGATCTTGCAGCGCCGGAAGCTGATGAAGTTGTGGCGGCAATATTCGCAGCGATGCGCTTTCGCTCCTATCTTCAGGAACATCAACCATCGTGCAGGAGCACGATAATACTCGATCGACCAGGTGCTCAGATCCAGGCGGTAACAGCGCGGGCATCGGGCGTAGAAAGCATTTCGAGGATCCCAAATCTGGTTGCTGAATCTGGCATCGCAATCCTTACAACGAAGCTGAAACACTCCCATGGCTTTCATCATTCGCTCCCCCAGCGTCCTCGAAAGAGAAGACCGGACATTCCGCGAATTGCACTCTGGGCAATAAATCGTCAACATAGCGTCTTGCTAGTCTAGTTTAACCGTAAAGCGCTTGTCTGGGGAGGCGGGTTCTAGTCTAATAAGTTGTAATGCTGCGGATCGTGACTGCTTGCGTGCTGACTTCGGTGGTTCTCGAAGCTCAAAGTGCGCCTCAAATACTCGAAAAAAACTGCGCCGGCTGCCACGGTAATTCGCAGATGTCCGGACTCGACCTGCGCACCCGCGAGGCGGCTCTGAAGGGCGGCGTGCGCGGAGCGGCGTTTGCTCCGGGAAACCCCGCGGGAAGCCTGCTGATGAAGGCCATCTCCCGCACCGGAGATCTGCAAATGCCCCCGGGTAAGAAGCCGCTCTCCGCGCAGGAAATCGAATCTATTGGCAGATGGATCGAAGACGGCGCGCCGTGGCCGGCGAGTCAGACGGAATCAGGCTGGTGGTCCTTCCAGAAACTGAAGCCGCTGGCAGCGAGATCCATCGATTCCTACGTGAATGCGAAGCTCAGCGAAAAAGGCTTGCGCCCACTTCCCAGGGCAGACCGGCGCACCCTCATCAGGAGACTCTATTTCGATTTGCATGGACTGCCCGCTCCAGCGGAGGAAATTGAACAGTTCGTCAACGACAAAGATCCCGAGGCGTGGCCCAAACTGGTTGACCGGCTGCTCGCGTCTCCACGTTATGGCGAACGCTGGGGGCGCCACTGGCTTGACGTGGTGCGGTACGCCGACACGGGCGGTTTCGAAACCGACATTTATTTTCCGAATGCCTGGCGATACCGCGACTACGTGATTGCGTCTCTGAATGAAGACAAGCCCTACAACCGTTTCGTACAGGAACAGATTGCCGGCGATGAAATCTGGCCGGATGACCTGGCCCTCACCGGTGGCTTCGAACCTTCCAAGGAAAAGCTCGATCACCTGGCGGCCAAGGTTGCTACCGGCGTCTACACCATCGGACCCGTTTACCATGAAGCCGCATTGCAGGGCGAACAGATTCGGTATGAATGGCTGACCGACGTGGTGGATACCACTGGTGACGCGTTCCTTGGAATATCGCTCGGCTGCTCCCGCTGCCATGATCACAAATTCGATCCCATCACCCGCCGCGACTACCACGCGATGATGGCCGTCTTCGCCGCCAGCGAGGAGCGGGAAGTGCCGGCCGTCACGCAGTTTTCCATTTTTGGATTTAAGTCGGGCTATCCATCCTATTTGCGGGTTGAGGATCTGAAAGCCGCTATCAATAAAATCGAACGGACAGCCCGGCAGCGTGTGGTCGATCAGGTTCGCGCGCGATTTTCAAAGGAAGTTCTGGATGCCCAGGCGATCCCCAGCGCCAAGAGGACGCCGCAGCAGCGGGAGCTGGCGGCGCAACTGGAAAAGGCGATGACCGAGGCCGGCCTGCAGGAGAACGCGCAAGGTAAAGAACCCGATATCTCCTACACCGCCGAAGAGATCAAGGAGCGGGAACGCCTGGTTTATGAATTAGGCCAGGCATCACTGAAAGCGAATCCAGTTCTGCAGACGGCCACCGTGCTGGGTCATGCGGAGCCTGTCCCGGAGGTACATTTGACCAGCCGGGGAGATTGGCGCATCAAAGGGGACAAGATCTGGCCCGCCGTTCCCGCGGTGATTGCCGCTGGCGCCACGATCGATGAAAACCCGCTCACGAGGCGCAAGGCGCTGGCCCTCTGGCTCACTCAGCCGGATCACCCGCTGACCGCCCGTGTGTTCGTGAACCGCGTCTGGAACTGGCACTTCGGCCGCGGTCTGGTGGGCACGCCGAACGACTTCGGCCGCCAGGGCGAGGAACCCACACATCCTGAATTGCTGGACTCTCTCGCTGCAGGCTTCGTCGCCGACGGGTGGTCCATCAAGAAGCTCCATCGTAAAATACTGCTCTCGGAGGCCTACCAGCGATCCGGCGCCCCTGATGAATCGAACGCAGGGATCGACGCCACCAATCGCTACTTGTGGCGATTCAACCGGCAGCGTCTGGATTCGGAAACGCTGCGGGATTCCGTGCTCGCCGTCAGCGGTACCCTGAACCTCAAGATGGGGGGCCGCCCGGCCATCCCGCCGCTGACAAAGGAGGAATCCTCCGGACTGTGGGCCAAGAACCAGTGGCCTGAATCGCTTGACCCGGCCGAGCATGTTCGGCGCAGTGTCTACCTGTACGTGAAGCGCTCCTTTCCCTATCCGATGTTCAGCACGTTTGATTCGCCCGACCCCGCGCAAAGCTGTTCACGCCGCGATTCAACCACAGTGGCGCCGCAGGCGTTGACGCTGATGAACAGCGAGTTCATGTCCGCGCAATCCCGGCAGCTTGCCGCGCGTGCGGAAAAGCAGCCGGACCCGGTTCAGGCACTCTGGCATACCGCGCTGGGCCGCGCCGCCTCCGCGGACGAACTGGAAAAGGCAAAGCTGTTCCTAAGCAAGTCCAGCCTGGACAAACTGGCGCTCGTAATCCTGAACATGAATGAGTTTCTCTATGTCGATTAAGCACACAACACTAGTGCAGGACCGGCGGCAGTTCCTGGCGCAGAGTGCCCTTGGATTCGGCGCGCTGGCCGCATCCTCTCTGCTGCCCGCGGCTCCTTCCTCAAATCCTCTGGCCGCCAAGGCGCCGAATTTTCCAGCCAAGGGCAAGTCTGTCATCTTTCTATTCATGCACGGCGGACCCAGCCACATCGATACGTTCGATCCGAAACCCGCGCTGGTGAAGCTGCACGGGCAGCCCGCGCCGCCCAGCTTTGGCAAAGCCGATTTCCAATTCACACGAATGGACCGCGTGCCTCTGATGGCCTCCCCGCGGATATTCAAGAAGCGCGGCCAGTCAGGCCTGGAAATTTCGGACCTGTTCGAAAACACCGCACAACACGCCGATGACCTCAGCGTGATCCGCTCCTGCTATCACGACGGATTCACCCACGTGACCGGTCAAAGCTGGATGAACACCGGCTGGCCTCGCGTGGGCCGCCCCAGTGTCGGATCGTGGGTGGTCTATGGGCTGGGCAGCGAGACCGACAATCTTCCAGCCTACGTGGTCATGCTGGATGGCGGTATCAAAGAGGGAGCGCCGGCGTATGGTTCCGGCTTCCTGCCCGCGGCCTACCAGGGCACCGTCCTGCGCACGGAAGGCGCGCCGATACTGAATGTCAATCGCCCGGCAGGCCTCGGCGAGAACGAACAGAAGCGGATGTTCGATCTGCTGAAAGATTTCAACGAACAGCACCGCGCGCCGCGTTCGGATGACACGGAGCTCGCCGCGCGAATTGCATCCTATGAGCTTGCCTTCAAGATGCAGATGTCCGTGCCGGGGGTGGCCGATATCTCGGGGGAATCGCAGGCAACCAGGAAGCTTTACGGCCTGGACCAGCCGATGACCGCTGAGTTCGGCACGCAATGTCTGATGGCGCGCCGCCTGGTGGAACGCGGTGTGCGGTTTGTGCAGTTATATTCCGGCGGCAAGAAGGGCAGCGAAGTGGGGTGGGATGGTCACAACGAGTGCGATCAGAACCACCAGTTCATGGCGGCAAAAGTAGACAAGCCGATTGCGGGACTGCTGGCCGATCTGAAGTCGCGTGGCTTGCTGGAGTCCACGGTCGTACTATGGGGCGGGGACTTCGGCCGCACGCCGTTTACCGACGGTGCGGAGTCGGGCGGCGGCAACCGCAACGGCCGCGATCATAACCCGTACGGCTTCAGCGTCTGGCTGGCTGGTGGCGGATCCAAGGGCGGCCGTGTCATTGGCTCCACCGACGAAATCGGCCTGCGAGCGCAGGACGATAAGGTGACCATGCATGATCTTCACGCCAGCATTCTGCACCTGCTCGGAATGGATCACAAGAAGCTGACGTATTTCTACCAGGGCCGCGACTTCCGTCTGACCGACGTGCACGGTGAGAACAACCTGGGACCGCGTTTGCTGACGTGAGAGAAGCTTGCTTACGCGCTGGCCCGCGAGCAAACATAATCGTCAATATGCCGGGAGAATGCAGCCTGCAAAGCCTCACGGCAGCTCCCCTGCCGGCGGATGCGGATCCCCTCCACGCTTAGCACGGGCAGAAGATCCCGCGTCGTCGACGTGATGAAGACCTCTTCGGCGGCTTCGAGATCACTTAAACTTAACGGCTTCTCCTCAACGCGAATGCCGGGGACCCGGACATCACTCAGCAGGAGATCGCGCGTGATTCCCGGAAGGCAGCCGGAATCCAGCGGCGGTGTATAGACATTGCTGCCCGTCGCAACGAAGATGTTGGCAGACGTGCACTCGCTTACCTCGCCCCGCTCATTTAGCAGCACCACTTCATCGAAGCCCCGTTCCTGCGCTTCTTCATAGAACGTGAGATTCATAGCCCACGACGTAAACTTGACGCCCGCAAAACGCGACCCGGCATGTCTGGCCTGAGGCACTACGCCGAGTTGCACTCCGCTGCCCCATTTCTTCAGCCCTGTGGTGAACGCGCACACATCGAAATCGGATTGCAGATTGGGTCCTTCAAACAATCCTCCGCGATTCCGAACGACCGATACGCGCAACGTGGCATCCTTGGCTTCGTTTTGTTCCACCAACCGCAGCAGGCGCTGTTCCAGCCAGCTCGCATCCCCAGGGAAGGGAACCCGCATCAGCTGCGCATCGCGTTTCATCCGCGCGAAATGGCGCTCGAATTCGAACAGCACCCCGCGGGTGACACGAATGGTGCTGAATACGCCCCAGCCGTTCAAAAAGCCTACTTGACCGGCGGAAAGCACTTTCTGGCCGGAGTCGCAGATGGAGTCGTTGTGAAGAATGTAGCGGTGCATAGCTCCCAACATTCTAACGGATAGGATGGTAGACAGGCATGAGATCCAAACAACCCGATGTAATCGTGGTGGGCGCTGGCATTATCGGATCGTCTATCGCGTGGCGGCTGGCGCAGCAGGGAGCCGTGGTGCAGTTGCGCGATGCGGGCCGCCTGGGCGGCGAAGCCAGCAGCGCGGGCGCAGGGATGCTGGCGCCTGGCGGCGAGGTGGATGGGCCGTCGGCATTTGGCGGCTTGCTCATTGAAAGCCACCGCCTCTACCCCGATTTTGTCCGCGAGCTGGCCGAAGACACGGGCCTCGATATCGACTTTCAGCAGTGCGGGGCGATGGAAACCGCGGAGACCGAGGAGGACTGGATTGCGCTGCAGAACCGGGCGCGGCGCCAGGGCGCGCTGGGTGTTCGCTCCGAACCGGGAGTACGCGATGCGATTTACTATCCTGACGATGCATTGGTAGACCCGGGCGATGTGCTCAGAGCCCTGCGAATCGCGTGCACCAGGCAAGGTGTTGCGATCGTAGAAGACGCGCCAGTTGAGCGCCTGGACGCTTTGGATGCGGCGGCCGTTGTGCTTGCGGCCGGGGCATGGACCACTTTGATCGGAGGCACACCGGCAGCGCTGCCAAAGGCCTTCCCGGTGAAGGGCCACCTGCTTGGCTACGATCTTACTCCCGGGAGCGTTGGCCCAATCCTGCGCCGCGGCCACACGTATCTTCTGCAGCGGCGGAATGGATTCACCGTTGCCGGGTCCACGACAGAAGACAAAGGTTACGATACGGCAATAGACCCGGCGATCGTCGAGGAAGTTCGGCAGCGCGTGGAGGCGCTGTATCCTGCGGTCCAGGGCATTCTTCCATCGCGTGTATGGACCGGTCTGCGTCCGGCGATAGAAGGCACCGAGCCTCGTATCGGCCGCTTCGAATCCACGCGCTACTGGCTGGCCTACGGACACTATCGAAACGGGATCCTTGCTGCGCCCGCCACGGCGGCGCGAATCGCCAGCGGAATCATTTCCAGTTCGGAAACGGTCTCACGCGGCCTTCCGAACAACCCTTGATCAAATCCGCCACGCGCTTTCGACGCCGCATTAAGTCCTCCAGCATGTTCTCAAGGGCTTCTTCGTCGCCACGCACCCACTCCGGCGGCAAACTTCTGTAGGCATCATCCACCACGCTTTCGGGAAAGTGAATCACCCGGTCGAGCCACGGCTGGAAGCTATCCCAGCTTTGGACCTTTTGATAGACGACGGGCCTGAAATACAACCCTTGCAGCGGTGAATCCGGGTAGTCCCAATGCGGACCGTTGAAGACATAGCCGTGATCCATCATCAGCGCCACGAAACCAGTCCGCAAGGGATGCCCCGACCAGGCCCGTGCGAAATCCCGAATCCGTGCCCGGACGAAAATGGACTGCCGGGAATCGGCATTTGCCGTCCATTTGTCGAACACCAGGATGCCGAGGAATTCATTCAGATTCTCCACTTGTAAAAGAAGCGTGTCCGGGACGTAGTCGTACACAGCTACGGTGTTTGGGTCGCCCGGAAACTGAGATCCGAAATGCCACCCGGCGTCCACATCGGACCGCCTGTTTCCGAGCTGGATGTGAACGTCCGGATTCTCACCGAGGAACTCCGCCGAAAACGCGACAATGGCCGCCGCCGGCGACGAAATCTGCAGATATTCCAGAAAGCGCGTGGCGATCCATTCATTCACCAGAATACGGCGATGTTGTGGATTGTTCTGGAATTTTACAACGTAAAAATGGTTGTCGTCCGCCTGGATGAGGTGCGATTGTGCCCCGCCGCGCATTTTTCGAATCAGCTTCCGGGCATTGACCGGCATCAGTAGAGTAACCTAAGAGATTATTCTAATCTCGAGGAGAAATCGACAATGGCCGAAGAAATCACACCCACACCACCACCCGCACCCGGGCGCAGCAGCGACGAGATTGCCCTGGAGTTGATGAAGTTTATTGCCGTGACCACTGGCTACGGCAAAGGAAGCACCACCACGGGCTACGGTGGGAAAGGTGGAAGGACGTCGGAAGAATACGCCGATTCCCTGTTGCAACTGTTCGAACGCTGCCGCACCGTTGTTGGCGGCTAGGCAGGCCGGAAAGTAAAACAGGCACGAATGTGGCCCCGCGGTGGGACGCATTCGTGCCTGTAGCCTTATCTCGATATTGGCTATTTTTTCTTGGCGGCTGTTTTCTTCGCCGGGGCCTTCTTCGCCGGCGCTTTCTTCACCGCAATCTTCTTTGCCGCTTTCTTGACTACGGTTTTAGCGGCTACCTTTTTCACTGCTGCTTTTTTTGCCGGAGCCTTCTTCGCAGGTACTTTCTTCACCGCCTTCTTGACTACCGCTTTCTTCGTTGCTTTTTTCAATATTACCTTCCTCGCCGGTGTCTTTGTTGCCGGACTCTTTTTCGCCGGAGCTTTGGCTGCGGCCTTCTTCACTGCTTTCTTAGCAGGAACTGTTTTCTTAGCAGGAACTGTTTTCTTAGCAGGAGCTGTTTTCTTGGCGGCAGGTTTCTTTGCCGGACTCTTGCCCGACCCACTTGATACTGCCTTCCTGGCGGGTTTTTTCGGTGTCGCGGCCGATGGTGCAGATGCTGCCGGCACTGCTGCTGGAATGGAATCTGCGGCGGGTTCGGCTGGAGTTTCTGGCGCTGCTTCCGGTATTTGAAACGCCACTGAAGCTGGTTCGGGCGGCGTGTTGTCTACTTCGTCCATATCGTCATCCTCATCCTCGGAGCGGTATTCTCCAATCTCGGACTCCAGTTCGACGTGTTCATCATCGTAGTCGAAGTCGTCGAGTTCTTCGTCATCTTCGCGAGCTGCAAATCGCGGGGAGTACATGCAAAAGGCCTCCTTCGGCTATTTACAAACCCTAGCATAACCCGATTTATTTCGAAGGCAAGAACAAAAAACAAAAAGCACCGATCCCGTTTTGGGTTTCGGTGCTTTTTCCTTCCTTGAAACGAGTGTGACGGATCGAAAGACGGCTACAAACTATCTCAAACCCGCGCGCTGCACCAGGCCGGGTGTCGCTTTACGTGCGGGCTTGGAGCTATGCGCGGAAGTAGAGGGTGTGTGCCTTACCTGTCTCTTCGCGGTCGAACGCTGTGCAGCGAACGTCTTGCTGCGAGCCGGCGCAGCCCGTCTGGCAACGGATGGCCGAAGCTTTACTTCCTGCAATGCAGCGGGAATCACAACCACATCGCCGATGCCGGCATTGGAGGTGTCATTCGCGGAGGTAATGCTGCTAAGAGGAGTGTTGTACTGCTTTGCGATGGACGCGAGGGTTTCGCCTTCGCCGATGCGATGGACCCGCCAGGAAGCGCGTCTTGTTTCAGGAACGGCGGCGAGTCCTGCTACCACCTGGGACGTGCTGCCCTTCGGGATCCGCAATTCATAACCGGCCGGTGCGACGTTGCCCAACAGCGCCGGATTTAATTCCCGGATATCGGAGACCGGCCGTTCCGCTACATCGGCCACCAAAGTCATGTGGGTCGGAGCCGTCAACATAGTGGACTCGTATTCGAGCGGCTGATCCAGTTCCAGATTATCAATCCCGTAGTCTTTCGGGTTCTTGGCCATGATGGTCATCGCCAGGATGATGGGAACGTAGTTCGTGGTTTCTTTTGGAATCGCGTTGCGGCTGCGAAGCTGCCAGAAGTCCGCGTAGCCGGTCCGCTCTACCGCTTTCTCTACTCCGCCAGGCCCGCAATTATAAGCTGCAATCGCGAGGTACCAATCTCCGAATCTCTCATAGAGGTCACGAAGGTGGCGCGCAGCCGACCGGGTGGCCCTTTCCGGATCCAGCCGATCATCTATATAAGACGTCTGGTTCAATCCATATTCCCGGCCGCGCCATTGCACAAACTGCCACATCCCGGTCGCCGCCTTATTGGAGACGGCCCGTGGAAAAAAGCCCGACTCGGCTTGGGCGAGGTAGATCAATTCCTGAGGAACCCGCTCCTCAGCCAGGATCCGAGAGATGAGCGGACGATACTTTCCGGAACGCTTCAGGCCAGCCACCAAAGTCCGGTGCCCGCGGTCGCCTGAAAAGAAATGGATGTAACTGAGAACCGCATCATTCACTTGGAGGGGAAGTTGGGAGGTGGTAAGTTGAACCTGCTCGCTGACCTTCGGCTTCAAATTGGGGTCCACCGGAAAAGTCATTTCCAGGATGTCTTCGAGCGGGGCCTTATCGTAGCCGGGCTGACTGGAAAGATCGCCGGCACCCATGCCGTTTACATCGTATCTGTGAATGGAGGCAACCATTTGTTCCAGCCGCTTTTCCACTTTATTTCGATCCGGCGTGTTTTCAGGGGTGCTGAGGAGGATATCCACGGCCTTATCGAATTCCCGGCGAGCGCCATCCGCATTCCCGGCCTGATAAAGCTCTTTTCCCGCCTGGTAGGTGTCTTCAGCCCTTTGCATTCGCAAGCTGGCGACAGTGGGACGATCAGCGGACGAAAGGGGGGAGCTAAGGAAGCTGGGAGTTTGGGGAAGGAAGGCGTTTGTTTGGATGGCCGGCGACTCCAGAAGGGCCGGGACCGCCAGTGGTTTCGGGGCCGGCGGAAGGAACGCCATGGCAAACCGCTGCGGCTTACTGCTTGTGCAACTTATTGATACTAAAGCTAAAAACGTGGAGCAGGCAACATGTGATTTATGACGTAAGGTCATTCTCGCCTTTCAACACAACTTCGAGGATTTAAGTACGTCTGAGTTAACACTGTAACCCATTTGAGATGATGGGTCAAGATGACACAAACCTGAGTCGAGCTGACACAAATAGGGGGCCAACGGTCCAAAAACTAACCTAAAACATCCGGTCATTCCCTTACTATTGACCCCCTGTGCCGTTCCAAAGTTACTCCTCTTCTTCTTCTTCGCCGGATTTCGCGGCTTTAGCCGCCGCAATGATCTTCTCGGCCTGCAGTGACGGAACATAGTCGTAATGATCGAATTCCATGTGAAAGGACGCTCGCCCCTGGGTCATGGAAATGAGATCATTTTGATAATTCAGCATCTCCGACATGGGCACAACCGCTCGGATTAACTGCGTTCCACCTTGTGTATCCATTCCGGAGATCCGGCCCCGGCGGGAATTCATATCGCCCATCAAATCCCCGGCATATTCTACCGGCGCGTGAATTTCCACGGCCATCACCGGCTCCAAAAGACTGGGCTTTGCGTTCTGCATCGCCAGCTTAAACGCCTTGCGGGCAGCCAGCTTGAACGCCATTTCCGACGAATCCACGTCGTGATACGATCCGTCGAAAACCGTCACCTTGAAGTCGACGACCGGGTAGCCGGCGAGGAAACCGTTCGCGGCGGTTTCGAGAATTCCTTTCTCGATCGCGGGAATGAAATTCTTCGGAATCGCCCCGCCAAAAACGGCGTTGGCGAACTCGAACTTACCGCCACGCGGCAGAGGCTCCATGCGGATCCAGCAATCGCCGAACTGGCCATGCCCGCCCGTCTGCTTCTTGTGGCGGCCCTGCACCTCGGCCTTGCCGCGAATGGTTTCACGGTAAGGGATCTTCGGCGCGCGCAGCGCCACGTCCACCCCGTAGCGTTTCTTCAGCCTGCTGACGATGATCTCCACGTGCTGCTGGCCGCTTCCGGCTAGCAGGAACTCCTTGGTCTGAGGGTCGCGATAGAAACGCAGCGACTGGTCCTCTTCCAGTATTTTGTGCAGCGCATTGCCCATGCGGTCCTCGTCATTGCGGGATTTCGCTTCAATGGCGTAGGCGATAGACGGCTCGGGCATCTCGACGGCCGGGTAGGTGATAGGGGCATTCTTGACGAACAACGTGTCGCCCGTCAGTGTGTCCCGCAATTTGGCCACTGCGCCCAGATCGCCGGCATGCAACTCGGAAACAGGCTGGATTGACTTCCCCATCAAAACGCCCACGTGCGCCAGTCTTTCATCGCTTCCCGTGCGTGAATCGAGCAGGTGTTCGTCGTTCTTCAGCACACCGGAACAGACTTTGAAATAGGAAACCCGTCCCGCGAAAGGATCGGCGACCGTCTTGAACACGAACGCCGATAGCGGCGCGGAATCTTTCACTTCACGGGTAACTTCTTCACCCGTTCCAGACTTTCCGGTCAGCGGCGAGTGTTCGGTCGGGGCAGGGAAATGCTCCATCAGAAAATTCAGCAACAGATCGCTTCCCATGTTGTTGTAGGCGGACGTGCAGAGCACCGGAAACAATTTGCGGTGGCGGATTTCCCTCTCCATCCCTTCAATGATGTGCTCCACCGGCAGGGTTCCCATTTCGAAAAACTCAGCCATCAAGGCATCGTCATCCTCGGCAACCATTTCCACCAAGGCCTCGTGCGCCGCTTGCGCCGCCTCCTGCATGTCTGCGGGAATCTCGCCTTCCTTCCCTTTGCCGTCGCCGCTTGTCGCGTATGTATAGCTCTTCATGGTCACCAGATCCACAACGCCGGCAAAGTTCTTTTCCGAGCCGATGGGAAGCTGGACCGCGATTGCGCTGCGTCCAAACGTCTTATGAATACTCTCGAGCGAACGTTCAAAACTAGATCGCTCCCGGTCCAGCTTATTGATCACGAACGCGCAAGGAAGATTGAACTCTTCGGCGAACTGGAAAACCTTCTCCGTCTGTACTTCCACTCCAGCGATGCCGTCTACTACCAGCACCGCGGAGTCAGTTGCCAGCAGTGCCGCTCTTGTGTCCTGAATAAAAATATTAAAGCCCGGTGTGTCAATGATGTTAATTTTCGTTTTCTTCCACTCAGCTGCCGCGATCGCGCTGGATACGGTGATCTTCCTGGCCACTTCCTCCTCGTCGAAGTCTGTAATCGTGTTTCCCTCATCCGGGCGTGTCAACCGGTTGGTTGCGCCCGCAGTATAGAGAAGAGCCGAGGTGAGCATCGTCTTCCCAGAGTGGCCATGTCCAACAAGGCCGACATTGCGAATATCCTTGCCTTCGTAAACCTTCACTATGAGATAGCCTCCTTACACGACTGGGATCGTATCATAAACACCGCGCTCCCCGATGGCGCCGTGTGTTCAGGATCAGGAAGTCCAGTCCCGCTGCGCAGGCTTCATTCAGAATTCGTTCTTCCAGGGCGAACCGCTCCGCGAACGGCATGCGGAAAGAAAAGTTGGACAGCGCGAGCAAGGTGCGGGCACCCGGACACGCCTGGCGAATGAGCCCGATAGCGTCAAGGGTTTCGGCCAGGGCATCAGGAAACGCGGTGATGGGAAAAGCTAATAAATCCAGGATGACCTTGTCTGTCTCTATGGAAAGCTGGTCCAACGCGCGGCGCGCCGCATCGAGCTTGGCGTGCCGGGTCATGGCTGGCCCGGCAGCGTCGCGGCACGCGACGACAATCGCAGCGCCGTACTGCAGCGCCAGTTCCCCAACGCGATCCAGGTTGGCGGGATTGGCGAGGCTCGCGGAGTTGAGAACCTGTCCCTCGCCGCAGACTTGCAGCGCGCGCTCCATCACTAGCGGGTGTTGACTATCGACCATCCAGCGGCGATGGTTTCGCAATGCCGCCCTTGAGTAAAATTGCTCGGTATCGCGGACCTCGTCACGAGTCTCCGAGATCAGACACACATCAAGTATCGCGGCTCCTTCGCTGGTTTGCGCCAGCGCGAAGTCCACCGCGGCATCCCAATCGCCCGCCGTTACCAGCCGGTCAAAGGCGCGGGATCCGGAAAGGTTCGCGCGCTCGCCGACAAGAGTCAAAAGCCTTCTTTTTTGTTCACCACGTTCATGAGAGTCTTCCCGGCGGCAAAGCGGCGGATGTTTTCGGTGATCAACGCGTCGTTGCGGGTGGCCAGGTTATCCGATCCGCCGGCAGTGTGGGGAGTGATAATTACATTCTTAAACTTCCACAGCGGGTGGCCCTTGGGCAAGGGTTCCGGATCCACAACATCCACACCAGCGCCGGCGAGGCGCCCCTCATCCAAGGCTTTCACCAAGCCTCCGGTATTGTAGACTTTCCCGCGCGAAACAGCGATGAAGTAGGACCCCTTCTTCATTAGCTCGAATTCTTTGGAGCCCATCATGCCTTCACTCTTGGCAGTGTGGGGGGCGGATATGAAAACCACGTCGGCCAGCGGAATGACCGAATCGAGCTGGTCCGGAGGCACCACGCGGCTGACTTCCACGCTGGGCGGCATGTCCCGAATGTCCACGCCAATCACCTTCATCCCAAATCCATGAGCCCTCTGTGCGATCTGGCTTCCGATTCCGCCGATCCCGATGATCACCGCCGTCTTGCCGTTCAACTCGAACATGCCTTCCCGCCCGCCGCCCCATTCCTCCAGGCCCTGCTTCGGGATGGTCTGGTTCAGCTTGCGGGTCAAGGCCAGTAGAAAAGCGAACGCGTGATCGGCGATCTGCGGACCATATATGTTCTTCGCGTTGGTGACGACGACGTCGCTGTCGATCAATTCCGGAAACAAGTCCTTCTCCACACCGGCACTGGATACATGTACCCACTTCAACTTCTTCGCGGTGCGGAACAGTTCAGGACGGATGCCGCCGATCACCGCATCGGCATCCACAATCTCCTTGGCCACATCCGGACCGCGCCCGGTCAGGATCGTGACGTTGGGAACGCTTGCCTGAATTTCCTGTGCGAGCTTCGCAGACATTCCAGGCGCCACAATTTTCTTGTTCTGCGCCAGTCCGAGCGAAACAAAAACCAGGGCGAGTGTGATGAGTTTTTTCATTTGCCAGACAGTTTATCAGACCCCGTCATAGTAAACTGAACGCTTGATGAACCGGCAGAGCATGATCGGCATTGTTCGCCGTTTTCAGAGCCAGAAGGTCCTCGTGGTCGGGGACCTGATGTTCGACGAATTCATCTGGGGCAGGGTGAACCGCATTTCGCCGGAGGCACCGGTACCCATCGTTCACGTCACATCGGAATCCTGTTTTCCAGGCGGCGCGGCCAATGTGGCCCGCAACTTGAAGGAAGTCGCGGGCGGAGTGAGCGTGATGGGTCTGGTGGGCAAGGATGAGTATGGCAGCCGGCTGCTGGAACTCCTGAGGTCCGGAGGAATCGGGATCGAAGGCGTGCAGCAGTTCGAGGCGTGGCAGACCATCGTAAAAACACGCATCATCGCCAAAAATCAGCAGGTGGTTCGTGTGGATCGAGAGCGCCTGCAGTCCGGCGTTCCCGTACACACGGAAACCGCAATCGAAGTTCTCAACAACGTGGTGCCTCACGTTAATGCCGTGATCCTCTCCGACTATGCGAAGGGCTACCTGAACCAGCAGATCGTCGACCGGACAATGGTGCTGGCCAAAAGCGCCGGCGTGACCGTCACCGTCGATCCACATCCTTCAAATCCCCTCGATTGGAGCGGCGCCAGCGCCGTCAAGCCGAACCGTGAGGAAGCCTTTCGCGTCGCTGGGAGACACGCGGGAGATGACGAAGAATCCTTGATGGAAGCCGGAAGAACGCTACTCGATAAGTGGCAAACGCAACTCGTGGTGATCACGTTGGGGGAACAGGGAATGCTGCTGTTTCGCCCGGGCCTGGAACCTTACCGCATTCCCACGCGGGCGCGCGAAGTCTTCGATGTATCAGGGGCGGGCGATACCGCCATGGCATTTCTGACTCTGGCGCTCAGTGCGGGAGCGGATCCGGTGCTGGCGGCGGAGATCGCCAATCACGCGAGTGGCCTGGTTGTTGCGAAAGTGGGTACGGCAACCGTCAGCGAGGCAGAACTGATCGCCAGTATCGAACAGAACTAACGGGGAGTGGGAACCGTGGCGTGCATCTCGTGTTCCAGATTCACCGGCGGATTGTAGTACAGAATTCGCCCGCAACTCTCGCACGTCAGCAACTTCTCACCCTTCTTCAAATCCTGAAAATACTGTGGGCGCATGGAAATCTGACACGACGCGCAACGGCCATCCGTGGCGTCCGCGACGGCCCTTCCATTCCACTTCTTGCGGATGCGTTCGTACTGTTGCACCAGTTTCGGATCAATAGAGCCCACCAGCCCGCCGCGCTCTTCCTTGACTTGTCCGAGAAACTGCTGGTCCGTGGCAGTGCGGCTGCGCGCGCGGTCTTTCTCTGCCTCCACCTGCAGCTTTTCTTCTTTGAGTGCGGCCTCAGCCGCCTTCACATTCTTATCCAGAGTTTCGGACGCACCCATCAACTCCAGAATGCGGTCCTCACACTTCGAAATTTCCTTCTCGCAGAACTCGATCTCGTGCTGGAACGCCCGGTACTGTTCATTGGTCTTCGCCAGTAGCATCTGATCGCGAAGTTTGGAGATTTTCAGCCCCTGAACCTTAATGTCGTCCTCATACTTCTTGCGATCCCGCAGATTCGCGGCAAGAGCTGCCCGGTCCACTTCCAGCTTGCGATTGTGGGCATCCAGCGCCTTTTCAATTTGAGCGATGTGTTTGGGTAAGGCGGCGATTTCTTTCTCGAGCTCGGCGGCCCGTTGATCCAGACTCTGAATTCGGAGGATGGCTTTTATGTCTGGACTCATGTATTCAGATTTTATCACGCAGGAATGGAAGCCGTCTTTGCAGTGGACCCGCCAGCGACTTCATCGCCAGCTCCAATTCGGAAACCCGCAGCAGCCGGCAGGCTGCATAGAGCATCACCAAGCCAATCGGAATCGAGACGGTCAGGTCTGCCAGCCGCGCTTTTGCCGACACTCCGAGCCAGTTTCTCATCGCAGTGCTCGACGCCCAGACTGTGACGCCCATGGCAAGCGAGGCAATCGATATCTTCGCGATGCTCTCAAAAAGAATGCGTCCGTGAATCCCGCCGATACGTGTACGCAGCATCCCGAACAGGACCAGCGCGTTGATGATCGCTACCACGGAAGTGGAAAGAGCCAGACCGGCGTGCCCGAGATGAGTAAAGCGGAGCAGTGCAACGACCGCGAAATAATTAACAGCGATGGAAACCAGGCTCACCATCATCGGTGTGCGGGAATCTTTCAGGGCGTAAAAAGCAGGGGCCAGCACCTTCACCGCCGAGTAGCCTGCCAGGCCGATGGCGTAACACGAAAGTGCCGCGGCCGTCTGCTGTGTGTCATACAACTGAAATTTGCCTGTCTGATAAATCGCCCCGACGATCGACTCACCCAACACCGCGAGCCCCACCGATGACGGCACTGTCAACAGGAGTACCATCCCCAGCGACCGCGCCATGGTTCTCCGGAACTCGTCAATATCGTTTGAGGCGGCACTTCGTGAGATGGAAGGTAAAGTAGCCGATGCGATGGCGACGCCGAACAATCCAAGGGGAAGCTGCATGAATCGAAAAGCGCAAAGAAGCCAGCTCAACGGCCCGTTCAACCCGGTGTGCGGATCGACGATGCTGGTTGCGAAGTTCGAATTGACCGTTACGTTGATTTGCACCGCGGCACTGCCTAGAATCGCCGGACCCATCATGCGCAAAATCCGCTGCAACCCGGGATGCGACCAATCAAACTGCGGGCGGAATGTGAAGCCCGCGCGGTAGAGCGAAGGGATTTGCCAGAAGAGTTGCAGGGCGCCGCCCAATACAACGCCATAGGCCATTCCCACAATCGGCTGAATTCCGAGGTAGGGTCCCGCCCACTTTCCAATGACGAGGCCGAATACCAGTGACCCGATGTTGAAAAACGTGGAAGCCATGGCTGGGACGCCGAACACGCCGCACGCATTCAAGACGCCCATCGCCTGCGCGGCCAGCGCTACCAGCAGCAGAAACGGAAACGTGATCCGCGTCATTTGAATCGTGAGCGCGAACTTCTCCGGAACCTGCTGGTAGCCGCTGCCGAAGATATTCACCAGTTGAGGGCTGAATACGACCCCCAACACGCACAACGTTCCCACCACCACGATCAACGCCGTTGCCACCAGGTTCGCCAGCACCGCGGCTTCCTTGCGGTTCTTGGTTGTCAGATATTCGGTAAAAACGGGGACGAACGCCGAAGACAGCGCACCTTCCGCAAACAGGTCGCGCGTCAGATTGGGAATGCGAAAGGCCAGTTGAAATGCATCGTTCGCAAGCCCGGCGCCGAACATTCCCAGCATCACCCGTTCGCGGATCAGTCCGGTAATCCGGCTCATGAAGACGGCGATCGAAACGATCCCCGCCGAACGGGCAATGGTTGACTGCTCGTTCGATAGCGGTTTCGGTTGCGTTGGAGTTACCAAGTAGATGTACTGTTACGAAGAGGTCCCGTAAAGCTCCAGGAAGTGTGCGATGGTCATAATTCCCGTGTAGTAATTCGACACGCGGTACTTTTCGTTCGGCGAATGTAATCCATCGTCTGGAAGCCCAAATCCCATTAGGACGGTAGGGATGCCGAGGTGACGCGCAAAGTCGCCCACAATCGGAATGGAACCGCCCGAGCGTGTAAACACCGTGGGGCGGCCGAGCATCTCACTGAAAGCCTTGGCAGCCACCTGAATTGCCGGAAAGGAAGGGTCCACCATCACTGCCGGGCTGGCGCCCAAAACCCGCACTTCGCAACGGATACCCGCCGGCGTATTCTTCGCCACGAATTCGCGGAATCCCGCGATCACCTTGTCCGGGTCCTGATTGGGAACCATACGGAAACTCACCTTTGCCGTCGCCTTTGCCGGTATCACGGTCTTCGATCCCGCTCCAGTGAATCCGCCCGCGACCCCATGGACTTCCATGGTTGGACGCGCCCAGACACGCTCCAGAACGCTGTATTCCTTCTCGCCGGTGAGCTGAGACGACCCAACTTCCTTCTGCAGAAAGTCTTTCTCGCTGAAGGGCAGGCTCTTCCAGCTTTCCAGTTCAGCGGCCGCCGGCGCCTCTACGTCGTCGTACATGCCGAGAATCTGAATCACTCCCTGCGCATTCTTGGCTTTCGCCAACAGTTCGATCAAACCGAACACCGCGTTGGGCGCCGAGCCGCCGTAGAGCCCGGAGTGCAGGTCGCGCATCGGTCCGGTGGCTTCGACCTCCGTGTAGATCAACCCGCGGAGCCCGATGCATAGAGTGGGAATGCCGTCCGCATACAGGGCGGTATCCGACACCAGCGCCACATCGGCCTTCAGCTTCTCCGGATTCTCGGCCACAAACTTGGCAATGGAAACGCCGCCTATTTCTTCCTCACCTTCCACCAGGAACTTTACGTTCACCGGCAGGGTACCGTTCACTGCACGCAAGGCTTCAATCGCCTTGACGTGCATGTACATCTGCCCTTTGTCGTCGGCTGAGCCGCGCGCATACAAGTTGCCGTCGCGGAGCGTCGGCTCAAAAGGAGGCGTGTCCCATAGCTCCAGCGGGTCCGGGGGCTGCACGTCGTAGTGCCCATACAACAGCACCGTCGGCTTTCCCGGCGCGTGCATCCAGTCGGCATAAACCAGCGGGTGCAACGCCGTCTGGATGATCTCGACATTCTCCAAACCTGCCGCGGTCAGGCCATCGGCCACGAACTGCGCCGCACGGTTGACATCCGGTTTGTGCTCCGGAAGAGTGCTGATGCTGGGAATCCGCAAGAACGTTTTCAGTTCTTCCAGAAGCCTGTTTTCGTTATCGTGGACGAACCCGTCGATGGCTTTGGACATTGGAACCTCTATTATAGGACTCACCCGCGTTGCCGTACGATACAATGTGCGACGAATGTTTCTCTCCGTGGTGTTCAGTTTTTTGGCAGCCGCCGCGTCGCTTCCACCAGCGGTCACGTCGGAACTGGATTCCAGGCACAGCGGCTGGAAACTGGCGCCCGCCGCGCCGCAGATTCAAAACTGGTTCGCCGAGTATCGCTTCCGGTTCGCGCCAAACCTGGTCACCGGTGATTTTGACGGGGACGGGAAGACGGACTACGTTCTCCAGATTCAAACGAAACAGGGCCAGCAGGTGATGATCGCCTTCCTGGACCGCAGCGGCAAGTTTGAAACCCACGTCCTGGCCACCGATACTCCCGACCCCTTTCGCTTTCTGCTGCGCATGGACAAGGGTTCGAAGGATTTCGACTTTACCACTCTGAAACCCTTCCGCCATCCCGTAGACGCGGTGGATCTGATGTATTTCGACAAAACCCCACTGACATTCCTGTACCGCAAAGGCGTCTTCCGCAAAATGCTTTCCCCGTCCGATGAGGAGATTGAAAAGTGAAATATGGAGTGATGGCCGCGCTGGTTGCAGTAGCGCCCCTGCTTGCTACCGAAGTAACGATTCACGGCGATCAGTTCTGGATCGACGGCAAACCCACATACAAAGGCCGCACCTGGAACGGACACCGCATCGAAGGGCTGCTGTTCAATTCGCGCATGGTGCAGGGAATCTATGACGACCAGAACCCGGAGACCGCGAAGCGCTGGGCCTATCCGGATACGGGCCGTTGGGATGCCGCGCGCAACACGAATGAATTCATCGCCGCCATGCCGGAATGGCGCAAGTACGGGCTGCTGAACTTCACCATCAATCTCCAGGGAGGAAGTCCGGAGGGTTATTCGAAGGCGCAGCCCTGGCACAACTCGGCCATTCTGGCGGACGGATCGCTGCGCCCCGATGCCATGGGCCGCCTCGAACGCATTCTGAAGAAAGCCGATGATCTTCACATGACCGTCATCCTCGGCATCTTCTACTTCGGCCAGGACCACAGGCTAAAGGATCAGGATTCGGTGATCGCCGCGGTAGACAATACCCTGGCTTGGCTGGCTGCCCGAAAATACCGCCACGTCATGATTGAGGTCAACAACGAGGCGAACAACAAGTATCACCATCCGATCCTCCATCCGGAGCGTGTTCCTGAACTGATGGCGCGCGTGAAAAAGAAGGGCTTCCTGGTCAGCACAAGCTATACCGGCAATCGCATTCCGGAAGAAAACGTGGTCCGCGCCTCCGACTTTCTCCTGTTGCATGGAAATGGAGTGAAAGATCCCAATCGCATCTCAGAAATGGTCAGGCTGACGCGCCAGGTGCCGGGCTACCGCGCCATGCCAATCCTGTTTAACGAGGACGATCACTTCGACTTCGACAAGCCGCTGAACAACATGATCGCCGCGATTACCGAATACTGCTCATGGGGATATTTCGATCCGGAGGGTTATCAGTCCCCGCCGGTGAAATGGGGACTCGATACGGATCGCAAAAAGGCTTTCTTTCAAGCCGTCAAAGATATCACCGGCCGGTGAGGACTACTTCTTAAAAAGATTATCGAACGCTGCACGGGCATCGCTCGGACTCCGCACCTGCGAGGGCGATGGCGCCTGCGCCATCGGAGGCGGTGCGTGCCCATCCCGCGAAACCGTCACCCGTGCGCCAAACAACTCGCAAAGGTTAACCTGGTCCTTAATCGGGATCCGCGCCGGAATCGGCTTCAAGCATTGGAACCGCGTGGAGGGCTCAAAGTGCGCGCATTGTTTGCAGCAATGGAGTGCCGCCGCGCATTTTGGGCAGTTCCCTTTGAAATCCGTGCCCGTCGGCAAAGTCGTGGCGCAGTTATAGCAGCGCGATGCTGCTACGCTTTGCACCAACCGCGGCAGGCGCGGTCCGGCAGGATCCTGCATGGTCCTCGGACCCTGCGGCGACTTGGGCCGGTTGTCTCCATTTTGCCCGCTTGGTTTGCGGTCAGAGTCCTGGTACCCGTGTTGCCGGTACTTGCGATCGTCATCCATGGCTATGGGTGAAGCTCCTTAGGAGTTGTAAACGGAAGAGAGAGATTTCACTGGCGAAATACGATCGTAGCGGATACGATCCTCAATTGCCAACTAGTCTAATCCCCATTTTAGTAGAGAATTGCATGGCCGCGTCAACGGGTTGCTGAAATGATTGGAGCTGATGCGAAGTGTATACCCCAACCGTCCCGTCTGGTGCGGCGTAAACTCTCTCTGAAACACATAAACAGAACCCGTATGTTCGACGGCAGGCAGCGTCATCACTTCCGTGTTTTCCAGTTGACCGGTCATACCAACCCGTCCCACTACTGCTTCTACGTGAACGTCATCCGGCGTGAGCCGCGCCAATTCCACAGACGCCTTCAAGGTAATAGCCGTTCCACTCACTACCGACCCGCCTGGCCCCGGTCCCAAATCAACAAAATTTACCTGGCCCCAAGACTCATTGATAGCTTCCTGCCATCTCGTCTTGCGCCGCGCTTCTTCAAAATTGTCTTTCCTGACTTCCGAAAATGCCGCATGCGCAGGCTCGTACAACTCCGTCATGTACTCGCCCACCATCCGCTGGCAGTTGAACTGCGGACTCACATTCAGCAGACACTGCTTCATGCGGTGCACCCAATCGTAAGGGAGGCGATCTTCGCCGCGCGAATAATACATCGGCACAATTTCGTTTTCCAGTAGGGAGTACAACGCGCTGGAATGGATCTCGTCCTGATCTTCACTATACGGCACGCGGTCTCCGATTGCCCAGCCTCCGGAAACTTCATATGCTTCGTCGAACCATCCATCGAGTGCACTCAAGCTTAAAACGCCGTTCAAACCGGCCTTCATTCCACTGGTGCCGCATGCTTCCTCGCCCCGCCGGGGGGTATTCAGCCACAGGTCCACGCCCTGCACCAAATCGCGAGCAACTTCGATTCCATAGTCCTCCAGAAAAATCAGCCGCTTGGAGAAGGCGGGGTCGCGTGACAATTGCACCACTTCCCTGATGAGAGTCTTTCCCGGATGATCCTTCGGATGCGCTTTGCCCGCAATCACGATCTGCATCGGCATTTCGGGATTGTTCATCAGCTTCTTGAGCCGCGCAACATCGCGGAAGAGCAGCGTCGCGCGCTTATAGGTAGCGAAGCGGCGCGCAAATCCGATGGTGAACGCGTCGGGATCCAACACGTCCGATAGCCGCTTGATTTCGGTGGCGGAAGCTTTGCGCGCAATCGCGAAAGTGGCCACGCGCTCCCGCACAAAGGTCAGTAGCCGCCGCTTCCGGCGCCGGTGAGCTTCCCACAGTTCCTGGTCGGGAATATCCAGCACAAGGTCCCAAATTTTGGGATCCGGATAGCGCTCCCGCCAGTCCGGCTGCAGATACTGGTCGTACAGCATGGCCAGGTCCCCATTCAACCAGGTGGGAAGATGCACGCCGTTCGTCACCGACGTAATCGGAATTTCGTTCACCGGCAAGTTTGGCCAGAGGCCCTGCCACATCTCCTGCGAGACTACACGATGGATCTTGCTGACGGCATTCCTGTATGACGAGGTCTTCAGGGCCAGGATCGCCATAGAGAATCGTTCTTCGTTGTCGCCCGGGTTCCATCGCCCCAGCGCCAGAAGTTGATCCATATGGATCCCGCTATTGCGGCAATATTCGTTGAAGTAATCGAACATCAGCCCTGTCTCGAATAGGTCGATCCCCGCCGGGACAGATGTATGCGTCGTGAACACATTGTTGCGCCGGCTCGCGTTCAGCGCCTCTTCGAAACTTAACGAATGTTCCTGCATCAGCCGCCGGATCCGTTCGATGGCCATGAACGCCGAGTGGCCTTCGTTCATATGGAAGACAGTCGGCTCCAGTTTCACGGCTTGCAGCGCACGCAGCCCGCCGATTCCAAGAACAATCTCCTGCCGGATTCGGGTTAAGGCATCGCCGCCATAAAGCGAGGCGGTGATCCCCCGGTCTTCTTCGCGCAGGTTTTCAGGAATGTTGGTATCCAGCAGGTATAGCTTTACCCGTCCCACATCGATGTGCCAGACCTGAATTGTCACCTCGCCCGAGGGAAGCTGGACCCGGACTTTTACCTCGGCCCCATCGTCTCCCATTACCGGACGCACCGGCAGGGTGTAGAAATCGTTGACAGGGTAGCGTTCCTGCTGCCAGCCATCGGGGTTCAGCGATTGCTGATGGTAGCCCTTCTGATAAAGAAGACCGATCCCGATCAGCGGGATGTCGGCATCGCTGCTCGCCTTCAAGTGGTCGCCCGACAGCAATCCCAAGCCTCCCGAATAAATGGGCAGGCATTCCGTCAGCCCATACTCCATGGAGAAATAGGCAATCAGAGCATCGGTTGGAGCCGATTGTTCCATCTCGATGTAGCTGTCGTACCGTTCGCACGCGCGGCGGTAAAGTCCCAGAAAACGCGGGTCGGCAGCGGCCTTCTCGAGGGCCTTTTGCTGCACGCGCCCCAGCATCAGGACGGGATTATTCCCGCACGCCTTCCATAGCGCGGGGTCTAAACGGCGAAACAGCGAACGTAAGTTATGGTCCCAACCCCAGAGCAGGTTATATGCCAGTTCCGACATCCGGGAAAGGGCATCGGGCAGAGCTGGACGCACAAGGAACTCTTTAAGAGGTCTAATATGAAAAGCCATGTAATTTCGAAAAATTTAGCGGACCGGGCCAGATGTTCTAGTTATAGCAGAACTTCGGTGCTCTTCTCCGAAACTTATGGACCCTTCACGGAATCAAACTCAGGTCAGGAGGGATAAGGTCAATGCAACCCAGCCCAAGGCTTGCGCCGGGCACACTTCTAACGACGCTGAATGCGGCGCGCGAAGAAACCGATAAGCTATTTTCGGTTATCCGCAGCGGATCGATCTACGAGCGTCCGGTGGCGCAACGCCACCGCCTTATCTTTTATCTCGGACACTTGGAAGCATTCGACTGGAACCAGATTGCCGCGGGCGATTTGTCCGCGGAGCGATTCAATCCCGCCTTTGACAAACTTTTCGAAGCAGGTATCGACCCGGGTTCGAACGACCTGCCCACCGACAAACCCTCCGATTGGCCCACGCTCTATGAGGTACACGCCTACTGCAAACGCGTCCGGACGGAGATAGACAGCATGCTGCCAAAAGCGGACGAACGCATTGTTCGCATGGCGATCGAACACCGCCTCATGCACGCCGAAACTCTGGCGTATCTGATGCACAGTATGCCTTTCGATCAGAAGAGCGGACCCGGCCTTGGACCCATGCCTGTTTCCACTGTGTCTGTCGAACGCCCCGTATCAATTCCCGCTGGGGTGGCGACGCTGGGCAGGAGACGCGGAACGTCGTTCGGCTGGGACAACGAATTCGACGAGCATCCCGTGCAGGTTACCCGCTTCTCCATCGACAGGCACAAGGTAACCAACCGGCAGTACCTGGACTTTGTTCGAGATGGCGCCAAGCCGCCGCACTTCTGGACAAAGGAACGTGGACGCTGGTGCTGCCGTGGAATGTTCGGTATCTCTCCGCTTGCTCTGGATGCCCCGGTGTTCGTCACGCAGCGCGAAGCGCAGGCCTACGCGAAGTGGGCGGGAAAGACGCTTCCAACCGAAGCACAATTTCATCGCGCGGCCTACGGAAGCCGCCGGGGAATCGAGCGCGAATATCCGTGGGGCGCTTTAGAGCCAGCGCAATCCCATGGGAACTTTGATTTCCACTATTGGGATCCGATTTCGGTGAACGCAACGCCGGCCGGTGATAGCGACTTCGGCGTCTCCCAATTGGTGGGCAATGGTTGGGAATGGACTTCAACCGTGTTCGCTCCCTTCCCCGGTTTTCATCCTGATTCCAACTACCCCGGCTACTCCGCCAACTTCTTTGATGGAGAGCACTACGTCCTCAAAGGCGCGTCGCCGCGGACTGCAGCCTGTTTTTTGCGCCGGTCCTTCCGCAACTGGTTCCGGCCCGATTATCCCTATGTTTTCGCAACTTTCCGTTGTGTGGAGAATGAATGAGCGTCTCAAATCTCGAACTCACTGCCCCGGCGTATAACGCCAGGCAGCAATTTGCGGACGATGTGCGGCACGGCCTGGGTAAGACCGGCCAGAAGGAACTGCCGTCCACTTATCTCTATGACGCTGTCGGCTCGGCATTGTTTGAGGCCATTACTCACCTACCGGAGTACGGACTCACGCGTGCCGACGAGCGGATTCTGCGCAGTTACTCAGCCGAGATCGCATCCCGCCTTCCGGCCGGTACGGTTGTGGCGGAGCTGGGCAGCGGTAGCGGAAAAAAGACCCGCTACCTTTTGGAAGCCTTGGCACGGCCTCGCGGTCTGCTTTACTTCCCCATCGATGTTTCCCTGACCGCTCTGACCGCCTGCAAACAGGAGCTGGCAACCGCCGCGAGTGTGATCCCTCTGCAGCACACCTACTTTGACGGTTTGCAAATTGCCGCTGCGCGCCGCCGTGCCGGAGAACCATTGCTGGTGCTGTTTCTGGGCAGTACAATCGGCAACTTCGACCGTGCGGGCGCGCGTGAGGAATTCCTTCGCACGATCGCCTCCATTTTGTCTCCGGGCGACGCACTGCTGCTGGGAACCGATCTGTTGAAACCGCAGAGCCAACTTCTCCTCGCCTACGACGATCCTGCCGGTGTGACCGCTGCCTTCAACCGGAATCTTCTGGCGCGGATCAACCGCGAACTCGACGGCAACTTCGACCTGTCCCAATTCGTGCACGAGGCGCGCTACAACCACCGCGGCCAGCGTGTGGAAATGCACCTGCGGTCCCTCCGCAAACAAGCGGCAACGATCTCAGCCGCCGGAATCACCGTGGACTTTGAGGCGGGTGAGAGTATCTGGACGGAATCCTCGCATAAGTTCGATCTCAGCCAGCTTCCCTGCCTGGCGCGCACTACGGGATTCACCCATGTGGAATCGTGGGTTGATTTCGAGTGGCCGTTCGCGGAAAATCTCTGGGTGATCCCAGCGACTTCCGAATGAGTGCAGCCGTCAGCTTTTGCAACGTTCATTACAGCATCGGAGCGCGCAATATCCTGGCGGATATCAGCTTCGACCTCTACCCCGGTCAAACACTGGTGATGCTCGGGCGCAGCGGCTCGGGCAAGACAACTGCCCTGAAGCTGATTAACGCCCTGCTCACTCCGTCCCAAGGGGAAGTGCTGGTCGAGGGCAAGGCGACCACAGCATGGAATCCCATCCGATTGCGCCGCCAAATCGGTTACGTCATTCAGGACGTGGGCTTATTCCCGCACTTCACCATTGCGCGGAATGTGGGTTTGGTTCCAGAGCTGGAAGGCTGGCAGCCGTCGCGAACCACAACTCGTGTGCGCGAGCTGCTCGATCTGGTGGGCCTGCCACACGCCGATTTCGAAAATCGCTACCCGCGCCAGCTTTCCGGGGGCCAGAAACAGCGGGTGGGCATTGCCAGGGCGCTTGCCGTCGATCCGCCAATCATCTTGTTCGACGAACCATTTGGCGCGCTCGATCCGGTAACGCGCTTTGATCTTCAAAACCAGTTTCTTGATCTGACCAGGCGCTTGAATAAGACGGCCGTCTTTGTCACACATGATGTTCAGGAGGCCGTGCGCCTGGCCTCCCGCATCGCGGTGCTCCATGAAGGCCGCTTAGAGCTTCTGGCCACACCGGCCGAGTTCAAGCTCCAGCGGGAAGGCGAAGCCGGAAAGTTCATCGCGACACTCTGAGGTGGCATGATCAACTCCCTTATCGAACTCACACTCGAGCACATCGAGCTCATCCTGATTGCCGTGGTATTTGCCGCCGCCATCGGCATTCCTTGCGGCATCCTGCTGCACCGCAACGTGCGCCTGCGGCGCTGGCTGTTGACCGTCACCAACATTGTCCAGACCATTCCCGCGCTGGCGCTCTTTGGATTCCTGATTCCGATTCCGGTTATCGGGGGGATCGGAAAAAAGACTGCCATTCTTGCCCTGGTTCTCTACGCACTTCTCCCGATCATGCGCAACACGCTCGTCGGCTTGCAACAGGTGGATCCGGCTATCCGCGAATCGGCCATCGCCATGGGTATGACGTCCGGCCAGCTGCTGAAACTGGTGGAGTTGCCGCTGGCCGTCAGCACCATCCTCGCAGGCGTCCGGGTGGCAACTGTTACAACAGTAGGTACTGCTACGATTGCGGCGGCTATCGGAGGCGGAGGCCTCGGCGTCTTCATCTTCCGCGGCATTGCCTCAGTGGATAACACGCAGCTTCTGGCCGGCGCCGTACCGGCGGCTTTGATTGCACTGATTGCGGATGGGGGATTGGGATGGATAGAGCGAAGACTATCGCCAGCATAGCGGCGATACTCGTGAGTTTGATTGCTTCAGGGTGCGTCAGGCGGCATGAGCTGACAGTAGGTTCAAAGAACTTTACCGAACAGGTGATACTCGGCGAAATTGTCGCCCAGCATCTGGAAAACCGGATGCAGCAGAAGATCGGCCGAAGATTGAATCTTGGCGGAACCCTGCTGGTGCATCAATCAGTCATGAACGGCGAGATCGACGTCTACCCCGAATACAGCGGAACCGCCCTGTCATCGGTGCTGAAAATCAACATGATCAACGACCGTGCGGCCATCAACGAGCGGATTCGCGATATGTACCGTAGCAACCTGAAGCTGGAGTGGCTGGATCCGCTGGGATTCAACAACACCTTCGTGATGGCCGTGCGCGACGAGACCGCCGCGCGCTTCAATCTCAAGACGCTGAGTGACGCCGAGAAGCCGGAGATCGAATGGCGTCTGGGGGTAGGATACGAATTTGAGCAGCGGCCGGACGGCTTGAGCACGCTCAACAGGACGTACCACTTCCGCGACATGAAAGCGCCCGTTACCATGGACCTCGGCCTGATCTATCGTGCCTTGGAACAAAAGCAGGTAAACATGATTGCCGCCAATTCCACCGATGGGCTGCTGGCGGTCTCCAAAGTGAAGGTGCTTGCCGACGACCGGCATGCGTTCCCTCCGTACGATGCCGCACTGGTCGCGCGCGCGGATACTATCGCTCTGTATCCGAAGTTCAAGCCCGCTTTGGACGAACTGGCCGGGAAATTTCCGGAAGAAGTCATGCGGAAGTTGAACTATGAGGTGGACGGCAGCCACACCGCGGTTGCCGAAGTAGCTGCCGCGTTTTTACGCAAGGCCGGCCTGCATTAGATGGGGCAGCATCAGGCAGGCTCTTCTTCCCAACCCTTCACCGGCCGGCCGTAGACTTGCGACAAGCTTTTCGGTTTCCGCTGGAACGGAACCCCGTGCTTTTCCACTTCTTCGCGATAACCCATCAGCGGCCCGGGAAAACCAATCATTTGCCAGCCGATCATCCCTGCATTGCCCCCGTGCAGGGGGTCGCAGAGGAATCCTTCAATCGTGTGGGTCCGCAGCATCTGAAAAAAATACGTCTTCTCAATTTCCATCAGGCGCTTATCCTGCTCGCTGGCCGCGAGTTGAGCGAAGTCCTGTCCCAACCGGACAACGCCCGCGCGGTACAGCTCGCGCGGAGTTTCCTTGCCCTGGTAGCCGTGTTCGGGAACCGATTCAATCCATGGCGCCTTCGTATAGCGAAATTTGTCCCGGCCGTATGGTCCCGCAAGCTGGCGGTCGATATACACCACGACGTTCGCCTCTGTGGCTCCGGGGCCGCTCTCGTCGGCGGGCAGGATTCGTTCGCTGGCGGCCATCACTGTACGCGCTTCGTGCTCCGTGAAGAACTTCAGAGGTATCTTCAGGGATCCCTCTTGCGCATTCACGCGGACGGGCTCGCCTGCCAGCGTGTAGATCAGCAGCCCGCCCACGCCCTTGGCGGGTAATGTGAGAAATTCCCTGCGTCTCACGCCAGCGCTCCCGGCTTCTTGAGATAACGTTCAATCAGTGCGTCGGCCGCCCGTAAAGTCAGTGCCACAGAGGTTAGCGTGGGATGGGACGACGAGTTCTGCGGGAAGGACGATGCGCCAATCACCCATAGGTTCGGCACATGCCAGTGCTGCAGCCACGAGTTCACTACGCTGTTCTCGGAAGTTGTTCCCATGATCGCGCCGCCCTGCACATGGGTCGTCGCATACTCCGCGGTCTGGTAGCGCCTGGATGCCCGGCCGCCGCGCTCTGAACCGATTACGCGCGCGCCGGATGTCTTCGCCGCCTGCTGCGCGATCTTGCCGGTCACCTCCGCCGCAAAGGCCCGCTGCTTCTGCTCGTGTTCGGTCCAGTCCACGGTAATGCGCAGCAGCGGATCCCCCCACTTGTCGGTATAGGTGGGGTCCAGGTCCATGTAGTTGTGTTTATATGCCAGGTGGTCCATTTCAAAAACGCCGATCATGGCGATCTTATCGAAATACTTCACCGCGGCCTTCTTCCACTCCGAACCCCAGTTGCGCGCCGACTCTCCGGCGGGAATTCGTCCGAAAGAACCAATCGGACGAAGGTTGCCGCCGGCGGTATTCGAGATACCGCCGCGCAGCACTCCCGAATCGGCAGGGATGCCCTGAAATCCGTTGAAGTCGGAGATGCGCATGGACTGGCCGCCTGCGAACATGAATCCATTCAAAGGCTTTGAAAGAGCAAGACTGGTTCCGCCGCCGCCGACTGTATGGGAAAAATTCTTGCCCAGCGAACCTTTGCCCGTCAGTGGATCGTACGCAGTTCCGATCTTCGACAATAAAAGCAGCCGCGTGTTATTCGGAGTGAACGAAGCGAGCACGACGATCGCTGCCGGCTGCAAAACCTCTTCCCCGTTCTCATCCATGTACACAACGCCTTCTGCCTTTCCGTCCCGATGGATGACGCGCTTCACCCACGAGTTCGCCCGTAGGGTGAAGGTGCTCTTGCGCTTCAAAACCGGCATCAGCGTGTTGGTCGGCTGCGATTTGGCGCCCACCATACAGCCGTATAGCATGCAGTAGCCGCAATACTGGCAGGCGCCGCGGGTGATCCCATCCGGATTCGTATACGTTTCCGTGAGAGTTGCGGCGGCCGCGGTATAGGGATGGTATCCCAACTCGCGTGAAGCCTGTTCGAATAGCGCCATGGGGTAGGTTTTGCGATGCGGGGGATTCGGAAACTCATGAGACCTTGGCCCCTCAAATGGATTTCCACCGTCGACAATTTTGCCCTTCAGATTGCCGGCCTTCCCGCCTACGCCCATCAGCTGTTCCACGCGCCAGTAGTACGGTTCCAGGTCTTCGTAGCGCAGCGGGTAGTCCTGCACGGAGAGAGCGTCCGGCAATCGCGCCGCGCCCCATTTCTCACGCAAGGCAGTGGCGAGATGGAAATCGTCCGGGGTGTGCCTCTCGGCGTACCCGGTCCAATGCTCTCCGGAACCGCCTACTCCGGTTCCCGGCAGAATGCCGCCGTACTGCCGCACCGGTGCAGCGGTATCACGCAGGGTGTGACGATGGGTTATGGTCTCTTCGGCTATGTTCTGCATCATCCGCTTGCGTATGCCGTAGTCCACTTCATCCATGTTCGCGGCATAGTCCGCAAATTTGCGATCGGGCCCTCGTTCCAATACCAGCACCGAAAGCGCCGTACGCGCTGTCAACTCGCGCGCCATCGCCAGCCCCGTCCACCCGCCACCGGCGATCACAACGTCGACGGGTTTCATCTGTTTCATACGCAGCCGATCATAGTACACGCCTCATCAGGCGCGCAACGTGAAACAACAACAGGCGAAACAGTTTAAAGCCGTTTGGGTCTATGAATGTGGAAGCTGGCATATAAGGAGAGCGAAAACATGCTGATACTACTGATCTTGATCCTGCTGCTGTTTGGTGGCGGATTCTTTGGGTACAATCGCTACGGCGCAGGCGGTGGACTTGGAATTGGAGGCGTTGTACTCGTCATCCTGTTGCTATGGCTTTTCCTGGGTGGCGGAATGGGCAGCCTCCGGGTCTAAACCCTCTTAAAACGAATTCCACCGGTGATTCTCGGGAAACAGCCGTATACTGAATCATGCGGTGGAAAATTGGCCTCGCCCTCTCACTCTTCGCCTTACTTCTTGTAGCGCAGCGTAAGGAGAGCGAGCCTCCTGTCCGTCAGCCAGCACGCGGTACCCGCGGGGCGGTTGCCGGTGGTACCCAATTTGCCACCGAAGCAGGGATGCGAATCTACCATGAAGGCGGCAACGCCGTGGACGCGGGAGTGGCCACGATGTTCGCCGCCTCCATTGCGGAATATTCGCACTTTGGATTCGGCGGTGAAGCTCCTATTCTCATTCGATCAAAGGAAGGCAAAGTGTTTGCCATTGCCGGCGTGGGAACCATGCCGAAGATTGCAACCGCTGAATTTTTCCGCACCCGACGCATTGTTGCCGGAGAACTTCTTGCGTTGGAGCCCGGTGGCTTGCGGGGCATTGTTCCGGTCGCGGGACTGATGCCGGCGCTGGTGCCCGGAATGGTAGATGCGGGTCTGCTCGCTCTTCAGCAGTTCGGTACGAAGTCCTTCAGTGAAGTGATGCTGCCGGCGGTGCAGTTGGCCGATGGCATGCCGGCTGATGAGACGCGCGCTGGTGGAATCGCTCGCAGCCGCAGGTTCTTTGACCTCTGGCCCACCTCTAAACACGTCTTCATGCCAGATGGACAGGGCCCCGTTCCAGGTGAGATTTTTGCTCAACCTGACTTGGCCCGTACGATTCGTGCGATGATCGACGCCGAGAAGAAGGCACTCAAAGCGGGCGCAACCCGGGCGGCCGCCATCGATGCCGTTCGAGATTACTTCTACCGCGGAGAAGTGGCCAAAAAGATAGACGCGTTCAGCCGTGCCAACAATGGGCTGCTCCGCTACGAGGACATGGCTGCCTTCCGTTTGAAGCTGGAAGAGCCCGCCTCCACAACTTATCGCGGCTTTAAGGTCTACAAGCCAGGCTTCTGGAGCCAAGGCCCCGTAATGCTGCAGGCCCTCAATATTCTTGAGGGATACGATCTCCGGCCACTAGGCTACAATTCCACGGAATACATTCATAAGTTGGTCGAGGCGCTCAAGCTTGCTTATGCGGATCGCGATACCTACTATGGCGATCCGAAGTTTGCTCATGTACCGGCCGAACGTCTTCTGTCGAAAGAATACGCTGCGGAAAGACGGAAAGACATCACCGACAAGGCATCGATGAATTTCTTGCCCGGCACGATTGAGGGCAAGCATCTCCTGCACCCGTCTCAACTGGAGATCGCACGGACACGCATCGACGATGAACTGATGGCGCGGGATACGACCTGCGTGAACGCGGTGGATAAAGATGGACTGATGTTCTCCGCCACTCCGTCAGGTGCCTGGTTGCCCTCCGTTATTGCGGGCGATACAGGGATCCCCCTCACGCAGCGCGCACAGAGTTTTCTGTTGGTGCCAGGACACCCAAATGAACTGGCCGGCGGCAAGCGCCCCCGGGTGACGCTAAGCCCTACCCTCGTGACGCGCGACGGAAAGCCTTATTTGACGTTGTCCACGCCGGGTGGCGACAATCAGGATCAATCCATGCTGCAGGTGCTGCTGAATGTATTCGAATTTGGGATGAACGCCGAAATAGCCCTGGAAGCTCCACGCTTCCAGACACGGCACTTGGTCTCGAGTTTCGACAATCACGCGATGAACAGAGGAGACTTGTTGCTGGATGAACGCATTCCTGCGAACACCTACTCCGAACTGACCGACCGTGGACATCGGACAGGAATTCGAACCAGGTGGTCGAGCGGTGCAGCTCCAGTGATGATTCGTTTTTTATCGAACGGCGTAATAGAAGCAGGCGCTGATCCCTACGGATACCGCGAGACCAGCGCCTGGTAACAAAGAGGTAAAGGTGCCTACAGGACGGTCGTTTTCCGGGGCATGGGACGATCGCTCTTCGCAAAGTCGGCACTGGCTTCCCCAGCCGACGCTATGTCTTGTGCCCCAGTGGTCTCCAATATGTTCTTAGCGCGCTTCACCCAGTCGGAGTCGTCGCAATGTACTGACAGCAGTACCCCGCCTTCCTTGATGCGGCCTTCGAATCGCTTGGCCTCGTATTCCGGAATGCCCATACCTACAAGGCCGCCGACAATGCCGCCAACCGTTCCCAAAACACCTGCGCCGGCCAGAGCGCCCATGATTGGACCTGCCGCAATTAGCGGCCCCACGCCGGGAATGGCCAATGCGCCGATTCCGGCCAGCCAACCCAGAATGCCGCCCGTTACCGCGCCTGAAGTGGCACCGGCCGTGGCGCCTTCTGGAGCCTTTGTGTTCTTCTCGTGTGCGAAGTCTTTGGACCCCGCGTTATCCGCCAGCAAGACTGAAATATCCGTATTCCGGAAATTCTCCATCTTGAGTGTGTCTACGGCGTGTTCTGCCGCTGCTCGGTTGGGATATATCCCGAAAACTGCTGTGTTTGCCATGTCGTATTCTCCTCCTGATTACTAACTAGTCTTCTTTGGCGCAATGGTGAGTTCGTTCGTCACTTTCCCAGCGCCTGCGGCTTCCACTGCCCTTGCTTCAACGGCGCCTTTCTCTTCGTCCGACCGGACCGGGCCCTTCAGTGTGACCATTCCATCGCGGGCGATGACCTTCACGTTATGCGCATAGGTCGACAATGTTTTGTCGGCCATGATTGCCTTGCGCACCTTTTTAGAGAGTTCCCTATCGCCAGCGTTCATTTTCTGCTGGTCGGCGGTAACTTGCTCCTTTCGATTGTTCTTGGTATTGTCTGCCTTGGCAGGTGTGTCATCGGCAGCATACACCGCACTTCCCGCTGCAATAACAGCGCTTAGCGCTAACATCCGAACATAAGATATGACCATTCCATATCCTCCTCTCTCATGAAATGGACGCGACCTTGCGGTAATTGTGTCTTAGTTGGCATGCTGTTTTACACTTAGGTCACCGGAGAGGATTCATTCTGCGTAGCGCATCAGCGAAATCTATTTTTGTTGCGGGAACAGCCTCGCATGTCGGCAAGAGTTGGATGGCCACCGCGATCTGCCGCTATCTCCGGCGGCGCGGCCTGCGCGTGGCGCCCTTCAAGGCACAGAATATGTCCAACAATTCGGCGCCTTTAGCAGGTGGCGGGGAAATCGGCCGGGCGCAGCTGGTGCAAGCGGAAGCCTGCGGTGTGCAACCCACCAGCGATATGAATCCCATCCTCCTAAAGCCGTCCTCTGATTCCGGCTGTCAGGTTATCCTCAACGGGAAGGTATGGAGGAATCTAAGCGCCTCAACCTACTATGAACAGTTTGAGGAACTTTTCGGCCAGGTTCTCGCGGCCTACAGCCGGCTTGCGCAGCAGTACGAATACATCGTGATCGAAGGTGCCGGCAGCGTAGCGGAGCTCAACCTCAGGTCGCGCGACCTGGTGAACTTCGGCTTGGCCACCCGCGTGGGTGCGCCGGCGCTTCTGGTCGGCGACATAGACCGCGGGGGCATTTTCGCGTCCCTTATCGGAACCATCGGTCTGCTAACGGAAGAGGAACGGAATCTGGTCCGGGCGTTTGCCGTGAACCGGTTTCGTGGGGACATGGCCTTGTTTGCGGACGGTGTCGGCATCCTGGAAGAAAAGACGGGGCGGCCCTGTTTGGGAGTGTTCCCTATGTTGCCAGGCACGGAAATCGACGCCGAGGATGGCGTCAACATGGACGAGCTGCCCAATCCGTCCCTGGCCGATGTCGCCGTTGTGTCGCTGCCGCGCATCTCCAATATCACGGACTTTCAATTGCTCCGCGGTATCCGCCGCATCACGACGCCCGTTGACCGCCAGTACCGCTGCATCATTCTTCCGGGCACCAAGAGCACGATGGCCGATCTGCAGTGGATGCGCGACCGCGGCCTTGATACCTGGATCCTCAATCAACATGCCGCCGGCGCACGGATCATCGGTATCTGCGGCGGCTATCAAATGATGGGCGAGACTATCGAAGATCCCGGCGCTGCTGAATCGAACAGGAAGCAGATGAACGGCCTGGGGTTACTTCCCGTGAACACAGTGATGGAACCGGTTAAGACCACCCGGCAGGTGCAGGCGGTAACGCCATCCGGAGTCGCTTTCAGCGCCTATGAAATCCACATGGGCGTCACCGCGAGGCCGCACGGCGCAATGGCTTTCGCCCAGACGGAGTACGGGCCGGATGGGATGCGCGAAAATAACTGTGTAGGGACATACCTGCACGGCGCACTGGAAAATGCCGGCATCGTCCGGGAACTTCTGGACATTGTGGTGGAGCCCCGCCAGCCCAAACAACAAGCCTACGATTCCCTCGCGGAATGGTTTGAAACCAGCGCCAACATACCCTTGTTTAACGATCTCTACCTATGATGCGATTGATCTTCTGCTTCTTGCTTCTGGCGGCTGTTCTGGTTGCACAGCCGAAGCGCATCGTTTCTACTGCCCCCAGCATCACGGAGACGCTTTTCGCGCTGGGTTTGGGCGACCGCGTGGTGGGAGTTACCAATTACTGTCATTACCCGGCCGCAACCGCCAAAATCGCCAAGATCGGCACCTACATGCAGCCAAACCTCGAGGTGATCCTGGCGCTGAAGCCCGATCTGATCATTACGCAGAAGACAGCCATCCATTCCAAGTCCCGGTTCGAACCCTACCATTTGAACGTCCTGGAGGTCACCCAGAACAGTATTGCTGAGATACAGGGCGCCATCTCTGCTATTGGGGAAGCGGCCGGTGCGAGGAGTGCCGCCCTTACTCTGAATGCATCTATTACGAAGGAGTTGGCCGCGGTTAGCCGGAAAGCGGCGACCAAGCCTCCGGTCTCCGTGGTGTTTATCGTGGGCCGCACTCCCAACGCACTGGAGGGCATGGTGGCGGTAGGCAGTCACAATTACCTGACCGAGGTGATGGAGGTTGCCGGCGGACGGAATAGTTTTGGAGACGCGGCGCCCTCGTACGCGAAAATCTCGGCCGAAGAGATCCTGTCGCGCAATCCGCAAGTCATCCTCGACATGGGCGACATGTCGGACCCGACCGGTGTGACAGAAGAGCACAAGCGCGAGGTAGTCAAGCTCTGGGGACGCTACCCCAACGTGGCTGCTGTTCGCGACAACCGCGTCCACGCGATTGCCTCCGAGATCTTTGTAGTTCCCGGTCCCCGTGTCATCGAACTTGCCCGCGCCTTTGCCCACTTCTTGCATCCGGAGCTCTTTCCGTGATCTTCCGCCTGCAGAACGTCGGCATGCATTATGGGACAACGGAAGTGCTGCGCGGCGTCACTTTGTCATTTGATCGCGGGGAATTGGTCGCCGTCATCGGCCCCAACGGGGCGGGGAAGTCCACCCTCCTCGGCATCATGTCCGGGATGCGGCGTTCCTTCAGCGGGGAATGCTGGCTGGACGAAAAACCACTGGCACAGTGGCCGCGCAAACTGTTTGCGCAATCCGTTTCGGTGGTGCCGCAATTGCAGACGGTGGAGTTTCCTTTCAGCGCGGAACAGGTCGTCCTCATGGGACGCATGCCGTTCAGTGACGGGATGTTTGAATCGGCGTCCGACGAAGCCGCCGTGGCACATGCCATGCAAATTACGGACACTTCACAGTTCCGCAGCCGCGATTTCCGTACACTGAGCGGCGGCGAGCGGCAGCGGGTCATTCTGGCGTCGGCCCTGGCGCAATCTCCCAGAGCCCTGTTGCTAGATGAGCCAACCACCTTCCTTGATCTGGAACACCAGGTCTCGCTCTATCGCCTCTTGCGCAACCTCTGCCGCGAGGGGTTATTCGCCATTTCCGTGACTCATGACATTAATCTGGCGGCGGCGTATGCGGACCGCATCATCATGCTGCACGACGGAGCCATCGTTGCCGATGGAAGACCGGACGAGGTGATCCACAGCGCATCCATCCGCGCCGTCTTCTCTACCGATGTGGAGATTCAGCACTCGCAGAATGGCCGTCCATGGATTCACTATGGAAGTTAAGCAGGTGACCGCCCGGCGTGTCTGGGCAACGTCGCTGCTTTCATTAAGCACGATGCTGGCGGCCATTGCGATTCTCCCGTTAATCGGATCGGCCCATATCGATTACTCGCGCGCGATCGGCGGGCTGTCTCCCGACGCCGAGATTCTCTTCGGAGTCCGTCTGCCGCGAGTACTGCTAGCCGCCCTGACAGGGGGAGCGCTGGCCGCGGCAGGCGTACTGTTTCAGGCGCTGCTGCGTGAGACCCTCGCCACACCCTACACTCTTGGTGTTTCATCGGGCGCATCGCTTGGCGCGGTAGTGGCCATCTGCCTCGGGGGCCACCGGATTTGGCCGGCCTCCCTGTTAGGCGCCGGACTCACTTTGTTGCTGGTGATGGCGATCGCCTCGGAAAGCCGGAGGCTGTCGTCCTTTACACTGCTCATGGCCGGCATCACCCTGAACAGCATCTGCATGGCCCTGATCCTCTTTTTTCAAAATTTCGCCAGCTTCGGGCAGTCATTCGCCATTGTCCGCTGGCTGATGGGGGGTATCGACGCGGTGCCTTACAGCACCATCGCTTGGCTGGCCGCGGCCGTGCTGCCGCCGGTCGCCTACCTGTTCTGGAAATCACGCGAATGGAACCTGCTGTCCGTCGGCGAGGATTGGGCGGCAACGCGCGGAGTCTCCACCTCCACCCTCATCCTTACAGGCTATCTCATCGGGTCTCTGCTCACCGGGGCGGTGACGGCGTTGACCGGGCCCATTGGGTTCGTCGGCTTGATCGTCCCCCACGCTTTGCGGCTGACCATCGGCGCCGATCATCGTCTTTTGCTTCCCGCTTCCTTCTTCCTCGGCGCCAGCTTTCTGGCCATCTGCGACACCATCGCCCGGACGATCCTGGCCCCTTCCGAGATCCCTGTGGGCGTGATAACGGCGATCCTCGGGGGGCCGTTCTTCATCTGGATGTTGCGCTCACGCAGCAAGCTACACTAGTCCATGCCGCGCCACCCTCCGCCATGGCTCTTCGGGATCACTGTGCTCCCTTGCGGCATTTTCCAGGGATTTCTGTCTGTTGCCATGCCCTTCTTACTCAGGAAGGCCGGCGTTGGAGTAGAGCAGATCGCGACCGCAAGCGCGGCCGCGAACATTCCGATTATCTACTTTTTTCTGTGGTCTCCTATTGTTGACCTTGGACTGAAGCGCCGCAGCTGGCTCGTGCTTTCTTCGCTTGCCACCAGTATTACCGTCAGCATTGCTTTCCTGCTCCCTTTGCCTGGAGAACTCGGCCTCTTCATTGTCCTGGTCACGCTGGCCTGTGCCCTGAACACCATGGTCTCCAGTGCCAACGGAGCGCTCATGGCATCCACGCTGCCCGTGAATCTCCGCGGCCGCGCCAGCGGCTGGTACCAATTTGCAAACGTCGGCGGAGTCTCCATCGGAGGCGGCGTTCTGCTTTGGCTTGGGGACGTTCTTTCACTCCGTGCCACTGCCTTCGCACTCGCCGTCCTGATCACGCTCCCATCGCTGGCGGCATTTTTCATCTACGAAGAGCGGCGTGAGCCGATTCCGCTGCTGGAAACATGGCGGGTGATGTTCCGTGATCTCTGGTCGATCCTCAGATCCCGCGCCGGACTGGTCGGGCTCATTTTTTTCCTGGCGCCCGTGAACGCAGGCGCCCTGATGAATCTGTTTTCGGCAGTTGCCGTGGACTATAAAGCTCCCGTGCTCGCGGTTACCTGGATCACTGGCATCGCCGGCGGACTCTTGAGCGCCGTCGGATCTTTGGCCGGAGGTCAACTCTGCGATCGAATCGGGCGCCGGTCAGTTTACGTGCTCTCCGGCATTCTCTTCGTCATCTGCTCGCTTGCAATGGCAGTCCTGCCGATGACCGCACCCACCTACATCATCGGGTCCTCGGTTTATCTCTTTGTGCTGGGTATTGCCTATGCCGCCTTCACGGCGCTGGTGCTCGATGTGATCGGCACCGGAGGCAGGTCCGCCGCCACCAGCTACAGCCTGTTCTGCTCGGCAGGCAATGTCCCCATCGTCGTCATGACCTGGTTCGACGGCAAGGGCTACGGCTTATTCGGTCCGCGCGGCCTGATGGGTTTCGAAGCATTGGGCAATCTGATCGGAGTCGTTATCATCGTGGCGATGATCAAATATGTTCTGCTGGCGGAAACCGAATCAGCGTGACGTATAATCGTTTGTAGAAATGCTACGCCGCATCCTGGTAACTGCAGTCATCACTGCGTCGTTCCTTGGCGGCGCGGAACTCGGAAAGTACACTCCGGCTGAGCGACGCCATTGGGCTTTTCAAAAGCGCTCGCATCCCGAGGTGCCGGCCTTCACGGCTCCCGCCGATAAGGCCTGGGTCCGCAATCCCATCGACGCATTCATCCTCGCCCGTTTGCAGAAGGAAGGACTCAAGCCTTCGGCGCGCGCCGATAAGTCCACGCTGTTGCGGCGCGTCTACTTTGATCTCACCGGCCTGCCTCCCACGCCGGCGCAGGCGGCAAAGTTCCTGGCCGACAAGTCGCCGGACGCCTACACGAAGGTTGTGGATGAGCTGCTCGCCAGCTCAGGCTATGGTGAGCGCTGGGGACAGCACTGGCTTGACGTGGTTCGATTCGCTGAATCGGATGGCTTCGAATACGACACCCACCGCCCCGACGCCTGGCGCTATCGCGATTACGTCATCCAGTCGTTCAACAGCGACAAACCATACGACGAATTTATCCGTGAGCAATTGGCCGGAGACGAGATCAATCCCAAGAACGAGGTAATGCGTATCGCGGCCGGCTTCCAGCGCCTCGGCGGGCTGCGCAAGAACGGTGGAAACCAGGACGCCGCCTTCAATCGAAACGAAGAACTGGTAGAGATGACAAATGTCATCGGATCTGCCTTTCTGGGCGTAACCCTTGGCTGCGCGCGGTGCCACGACCACAAGTTCGATCCCATTCGCCACACCGATTATTACCGCATGCAGGCCTTCTTCGCGGCGACGCATGAGAACGATGTGCCGCTTTCGACCCCCGCCGAACAGGCGGCCTGGAAGGAAAAGAATGACGCCGCAGAGGTGCCCGTCAAGGCGTTGAAAGCCACGATGAAGGGGCTGACCGGCGACGCGCTGGAAGTAGTGCAGAAGAAGGTGGATGAACTGGAGGCCAAAGGTCCGCCGCCCCTGCCGGTTCTTTTCAGCGTTGCCGATGATCCCGAAAAAGTGTCACCTGTCTACGTCCTGGCGCGGGGAGACACGCAAAATCGCGGGCCTCAGGTGGGGATGCGGCCTCTCGGCATTCTTCTGCCGGATGGCAGCCCTGAACTTCCAGCTGACACCAAGGCTCCGCGCGAGGTACTTGCAAACTGGATTCTGGATCCGCAGAACCCCCTGCCGGCCCGCGTCATGGCGAACCGCATCTGGCAGTATCATTTTGGACGCGGCATCGTTGCGACACCCAACGATTTCGGCCGCATGGGAACCCGCCCCTCGCATCCCGAACTGCTGGACTATCTGGCGAATCAACTGATCGAAGGTGGTTGGAAGTTCAAGGCGATGCACCGCATGATTCTGCTCAGCAGCACCTATCAGCAGTCGTCGCAGACACCCACAGTCGAGAAGGATCCCGACAACGCGCTTCTTTGGAAGTTTTCCCGCCGGCGGCTGGAGGCGGAGGAAATTCGCGACTCGGCTTTGGCCATCGCCGGGAAGTTAAACCCCAAGCAGGGCGGCCCCAGCGTGATTATCCCTATCGATCCCGATCTTCTGAACGTCATGTACAAGCCGGCACAATGGGCTGTCACAGCCGACAAAGAAGAGCACAACCGCCGCAGCATCTATTTGTTCGCCAAACGAAATTTCAAGCTGCCCTTTATGGATGTCTTCGATGCGCCGGACCGCCAGATCAGCTGCGCCCGGCGGGAATCGAGCACGCATCCGCCGCAAGCTTTGGAACTGCTCAATGGCGATACATCGAACCGCATGGCCAATGCCCTTGCGGAACGTCTGCTGCGCGAAGCCGGCAAGGACAAGGCGAAAGAAGTAGACTTTGCATACCGGCTCGGGACCGGACGCCTGCCAACGCGAAAAGAGAAACAGATCGCCGTGGCATTTCTTCAGAAGGAGCCACTGCGCGAGTTCGCGCTGGCTTTGTTCAACCTCAACAGCTTTTTGTATGTGGATTAACTATGTCTGAACACGTTCGCTACACCCGCAACAGGCGCGAGTTTCTCTGCGAGGCCTTCGGCGGCTTCGGTGCACTGGCTTATACCTCGATGCTGCAGGCGGAGGGTCTGAATCCGCTTGCTCCCAAGACGCCGCCGGAGCCTGCGAAGGCGAAGTCGGTCATTTTTCTTTTCATGGCCGGCGGGCCCAGCCACCTGGAGACCTTCGACCCCAAGCCGCTGCTGAATAAGCTCAGCGGACAGAAGCGCCCAGCGGCCTTTGGTGAGGCGAAGTATCAGTTCATCAAGGGCACTCCGTTGCTGCTCGGCACAAAGCGTACGTTTAAGAGATATGGCAAGTCGGGAATTGAAGTCTCGGACTTGTTTCCGCATACCGCCGAATGCATCGATGACATGGCGGTCATCCGCTCCTGCCAGGGCGATGCCGTGGTGCACTCGGCCGCGCAGTATCAGGTGATGACTGGCCGCGTTATTCCCGGTTTTCCGGGCATGGGGGCGTGGGTGATGTATGGCCTCGGCTCGGAAAGCGAATCGCTGCCCGGCTATGTTGTCATCCCCGACCCGAGCGGCGCGATTGAGGCTGGAATGCCCATGTATTCGAACGGGTTCCTGCCTTCTATCTACCAGCCGACCATGCTCCGCTCCGGCACCAAGCCGGTTTTGAATCTGGATCTGCCCAAGAACGTGACGCTGGATACCCGCCGGCAGACCCTCAAGCTGATCCGCAATCTGAACGAAGCCACGCTTCTTCCCGACGATAATGAACTGGCCGCTCGTGTCAATGCATACGACATGGCGTTCAAGATGCAAACCGAAGCTCCTGCGGTGTTCGACCTGAAGAGCGAACCTCAGGAAACTCTGGACCTCTACGGAGTCGGCAAAAAGCCTACCGACGACTACGGCCGGCGTCTCTTGCTGGCCCGCCGGATGGTAGAGAAAGGAACCCGCTTCATTTGCGTGGTGTCAGGCGGGGGCGCGGCCACGCAATGGGATGCTCACGACGATATTGAAGAGAACCACAATCGCATGGCGGCGCAGGTGGACCAACCCATCGCCGCGCTGCTGAAAGATTTGAAACGCCGCGGGTTGCTGGATACTACGCTCGTGCTTTGGGGCGGGGAATTCGGAAGGTCCCCGGAAGCACAGGGTGGCAAGGGGCGAGACCATCTCAGCATCGGCTTCACGATGTGGATGGCCGGCGGCGGTATCAAAGGCGGGCAAGTGGTGGGCGCCACAGACGACATCGGTCTTCGCGCGATCGACCAGCCGCATCATTTCCGCGACATTCACACCACCGTCCTGCACCAGTTGGGACTGAATCAGGACGCCCTCAGCTTCATGCACCAGGGGCGCCGCGAGCGCCTTACCGAAGTGCACGGAAACGTGATCCAGCAGATCGTCTAATCAAAGTCGAAGTTCCGCTTCGGCGGAGCTGTATCGGGGTCGGATTTGGCCTGTTTCAGCAGTTCGTCAAACTTCCGGTCAAGAACATTCTTGCGGTTGTTATGGTCGGCGAACGACTTTTGAAACACCTCTTCGCGCCGCGCCGCTTCCCCTTTCAGGTTCGCCACAGCCGAGGCCAGGTCCTCAATCGCAGGCGGCTTCTCGGGTTGTTTATGACTGATAACGACAGCCGTCACGGTGTCGATCTTGAGGGTGGTGCGGCAGCAGGGGCAATCCACTTCGATAATTTCTTTTGCCATAGTGAGAACTTAACACAGAGGCATCCGCGGGTGGGCGGATGCGAGCCGTCATGTTATCCTCTAAGGAGCGTTTAGAGGCGTAATTCCTCGCAAAGCGGGCCGGTAGCTCAGTTGGTAGAGCACCGCACTTTTAATGCAGTGGTCGCGGGTTCGAGTCCCGCCCGGCTCACCAGAATATTCCATTCAGAACCAACAGCTTCCATAGAATTCGAGGACTATTTCCCGTCGCAAGGATGGGATAGGCTGAGAATTTTCCCAATCGAATCGCACCCATACTACATGCGCGGACTGCAGGCAACTGCCGATCCGTTGGCAGAGGGAGTACGATTGCTATCGGTCTTGGTAGGTTGCGTTCGTCTTAACTCACACATTTTTCGGTTGTTCGTCGGATGTTAACTTGCCGATAAGATTTTTGTCGAGGTTGGTACGGGGCCGGTGTAACCCTGCTTGTTTTAGTACTATTCTCTCGCAAACAGGACTACGGGGCGATTGTTTGACGCTTCGAATGATCTTAGACTACTGGTGGAGAATGTACTACTAATATGCTACGTGGTGTAATCATCTGTCCGAATCGAGAGCTCATGACGTTGACAGACGCAGCTCTGGAGCCAATTGGAGGCCTGACGCTGCTCCGGCCGTTCGACCACTACCCCACACCGGTGCAACTCTCCCGCTTCTTGCGGGCTCAGGGTCCGGATCTGGTCTTTGTCAGCGTGGAGTCGCTCAAAGAAGCGATTGCCACTAACGCAGAATTGGAAAAATGTAGCCCGGGGATTCAGATCATCGCGATCGGACGCACCAGCGAGCCCCAAGTGCTGTTGGAAATCATGCGATCCGGTGTGCGCGAATTTCTGACTCCGCCGTTTGATCGCACCCTATTGTTAGACGCCCTACGCCGCGTGCAGGAAGTGTTGGAAAAAAAGCCGCTGGCCGTCGAATCCACTGATCTGCTGTATTCCTTCCTTCCTTCCAAGGCGGGCGTGGGTACTTCCACTCTCGCTCTCAATACGGCAATCGCATTGTCTAAGATCGAGAAAACACGTACTTTCCTGGGCGATTTTGACCTCAGCTCCGGCATGATCCGGTTCATGCTGAAGTTGGAAAACACCTATTCCGTAATCGACGCGGCGGAACGCTCCGAAGACATAGATGAACAGTTTTGGCCGCAGTTAGTTACCCCCGTGGGGTCGCTCGATATCCTGCACGCCGGCCGGATGAATCCGAACTTTCGAATGGAGCCGGCCCAAATGCGAAACCTGCTCCAGTTTATCCGCCGAAACTACCGCGTCATCTGTGCCGACTTGTCTGGGAACCTCGAGCGGTATTCCACCGAGCTGATGCATGAATCCAAACGCATCTTCCTGGTCTGTACGCCGGAAATCCCTTCTCTGCACCTGGCGAAGGAAAAGTACCAATATTTACAATCGCTTGGCTTAGGCGAGCGGGTGAGTGTCCTTCTCAATCGCTGCCACAAGAGACCGGTCATTTCAGCGTCGCAGATCGAGAACCTGTTGGGATTGCCGATTCAGATGACCTTCCCGAATGACTATCAAGGGGTCACACGGGCTCTCTCCGACGGACGCCCCATCGATTTAGCCTCCGAACTCGGACGCCAGTGTAACGCCCTCGCGGAAAGTATGCTGAATTACAAGACCGAAAGCGTAGGTGAACCCAAGAAGCGCTTTATCGAATTCTTCTCGCTCGCCCCCACCCGTTACGGCCTCGAAGGCCGCAAGTCAGGTGCCTGAGAGAACCCGCCCAAAGCCACCTAAGCTCAAGCGACTCATTAGCATAAGTCGCCAAGAAAAGAATGGATTTGCCATTGTACTCGTGCTATAGTCAAAGAGCGTTTGACTCTCTTGCAATCGATTTAGATTAGCGTGACAGTGGTAGCGACACGGTCGGCCGCCATGTTTTGTAACGGCTGATTAGGGTTGAAACCAGGGGTTCGAATAGCTTAAGAAGGAAGTTACAATGAAAGAAAAAGGTGTTGTTAAGTGGTTCAATGCAGCCAAGGGTTTTGGCTTTATTCAGCGAGAGAACGGGGAAGATGTGTTCGTCCATTTTTCTGCGATTGAGTCGTCCGGCTACCGTAGTCTCGATGAGGGCGCTCACGTTCAGTTCGTAGTCAAGAAAGGCCCCAAAGGCCTACAGGCAGAGGAAGTTTCGATCTCCAACTAAAGTCTGTCTCTCGTTGGGAAGCCTGCTTGAAGCAGACTTCCCAATCCTGCTTTTGGTTCTCCCATATTTCCTGATACTCCAGGCAGCATTATAAGAAACGGAATTCTTTTTTGGTATTGCTGCCACTACTCTGGACTTGCGCAACACTGCGCCTTCTCCTGATCTCCGCGAGAGACGCCTTGTGATCCACCGTCCGAAAAAGGCCCGCCGCTTCGGTTAGGGCGCCGCCGGAGGTTTCACTTCCGAAGGTGGAACGGGAATTTCCTTCTCTTTCAGGAGCTTTTCCTTTTCCTCTTTCTCTTTCAATTCTTTCAGCCGGAACCGCGGGACCCGAGGAACTGGTTTCGCACTGGCGATCTCGGTGTAGATTTTGATGATGCGGTCTTTCTGTGCCGGGTCCAAAATCAGATAACGATGTTTGCCCTGCGCCGAGGGCGTGAACTTTGTCCGCCCGTCGTCCAGCACGGTGATCGTCCCCGGCTCGGATAGCTTGAAGTAGCCTTCCTGCGAATGCACCGCGTACAGCACTGCGCTCATGTCGCCTGAAGGAGCATCATACGGCATCGGCCGGTACGCCTTGTAGGCGTCAACAACAGGGTGCGCCGGAGACCACGCAAAGTCCCGTTCGATGCTGGCGGCGGGAAACGCCAGCGCCTCGCCGATTTCAGAACCAGAGACAACAATCGGAGTCGGCCATTCTGCGAATAGCTTTCGAGCCGCGGGGATATCGGTCTGAATGTTGTACTCGGGCCGGCCGTCCGGGAAAGCGCCGCCGGTCATCGCCAGGAAGCGGCACTTACGCGCTGCCAGTTCCTTGAAGCCGGCCACGTCCAGTGCTTTCGCGTAATTTGTCGCCGGTCCGGCCAGAATGGCAATCGAGTTCTGGTCGTACTGCGAAGTGAACGCGTTACGGATGAGGGCTGGAACTTCCGCCGTGTCGTTGAGCTTGTGGATGCCGTGTGCGTAGAGAGGTTTTCCGTCGGGCGTCATCTTCGCCAGCGGAACGGAGAGCATCGGCGTTTCTTCCCTTTCTTTTCCGTAGTCGGCCAGACCCACGGGCAGCGTGCGTCCCACTCCGCCGAACCCGCCGTTCACGGCGCCTGCGTAGAAGCGGCCTACCGCTTCGCAGAAGGCCGCCGAACTCAGGTTCGCGCGGCTCACGCTCACCGAAATCACGCGCGCTTCGTTCTTGCCGTCGAATCCATAGAGCAGGGCCAGCGCCAGCGCGCCGTCAATGCTGGAACCCATATCAGAATCGAAGAGGATCCCGACGGGGGGCTTTCCTTGTCCTGGAAACTGCATAGTGATTTACCGGGCGGCTTAGCTGAGATCCAGCCCGTCCAATCTTCCCGTGGAGTCGCCAAAGTTTTCACTATGGACATCCATCCGGTCCATCATGGAGAGGAATAGATTCGACATCGGCGTTTCCTTGCGATACACGATGCGGCGGCCGGTCTTAATGAAGTTGTTCCCGCCATGGCCCACCAGAACCGTCGGCAGATCCTCGTGGTTGTGCTTGTTGCCGTCTGTCAGGCCGGCGCCGTAGACTATCATCGAATTGTCAAAGAGCGATCCGTCGCCTTCCTGAATCGATTTCAACTTCTCAATCCAGCCGGCGAATTGCTTGACGTGATAGGTGTTGATCTGCGACACCTTCTCCATCAGTTCGGGCTTGTTCTGATGGTGCGTCAGCGGATGATGGCCGTCTGGAATCCCCAGTTCTCTGTAGGCCCGGGAAGTGCCTTCGCGAGTGACCAGGAATGTGAAGACGCGGGTCAGGTCAGCCTGCAGCGCGATGGTCAACATGTCGGTCATCAGCTTGAAGTGCTCCGCAAAGTCGGCGGGGACACCGTACGGCTTGGGCATCTTCGGGTCGATCTGCGCGTTGTCCTTCTCGGCCTTTTCGAGCTGACGCTCAATTTCACGGACGGACGAAAGGTACTCTTCCAGCTTGCGCTTGTCTGTCGGACCGAGGTTTGTTTCCAGCTTCTTCGTATCACCCGTGACGAAGTCCAGAATGCTGCGCCGGTATTTGCTCTGCAGCGCGCGAGCCTCCGGGCTGAGAGCGACACCGTTTCCGAACAGCCGCTCAAATAAAGCGCGGGGATCGAGAACCGGCGGCAGCGGCTGCGTCTCACTGCGCCATGCCAGGTTGTTAGTGTAAGCGCAGGAATAACCGGAATCGCAGTCTCCGGCCTGGCGCGCATCTTCGAGGCCAAGTTCGAGGGAAGGGAATCGCGTCTTGTTACCGATATGGTTGGCGACAATCTGATCGCAGGAAATGCCGGCCTTGATATCCACCATCGTCTTCCGCGGCTGCATTCCGGTCAGGTAGGCTCCACAGCAGCGGCCGTGATCGCCCGGGCCGTCCAGCAGCGCACGGCCGTTGTTGTGCGTCAGATTGCCCAGCACCAGGATGTCATCCTTAAAGGGCTCCAGCGGCTTCATGATGCGCGACAATTCACCCAGCTTGCCCTCGTAATCGAGGTTCCAGTTCCGGACATCCATGCCGTTCGGAACGTAGACAAAGCCCATCCGGACGGGAGCTTTCGCCGTAGTCGCCGCCATCGCCGGTGTCATCGCATCCAGAAACGGGAGTGCGATCGTCGTCCCAATACCCCGTAGAAAAGTTCGTCGTGCCAGTGCCTTCCCGGTGATCATCGCTGTGCGAGCTCCTTCTTCGGAGTCTCGCCGCGCCGTGATTGGAACGGAAGACTCCGGACAATTTCATTCAAAAGCGTTTGGAAACGGTAGTTGTCGGCAACCAGTTTCGCGTTAATATCATTCAGGGTTTTTCGATCGTAGCGTTCCACGCCGCGGCCCAGCGCATAGGTCAACATTTTCTCAGTCAGGCAGCGTGAGAATTCAGGCAGATCGCCCTTCAGCAGTTCCGACATCTGCGCCGGCGTGGTGAAGGACTTCCCATTCGGAAAGGTTCCGCTTGCGTCGATCGGAAATTTGCCGTCCATGGTGCGCCAGCGGCCGATGGCATCATAGTTCTCCAGGCCGAACCCCAGCACATCCATCTTGTTGTGGCAGGAAGCGCACACTGCATTCGCGCGATGAACGCCAAGCTGCTGCCGCAGTGATCCGGTGCTGCCTACGGCCTTTTCATCCAGTGCCGGAACATCCGGCGGCGGCGGGGGAGGCGGAGTGCCAAGAATATTCTGCAGCACATACTTGCCGCGGATGACCGGCGAGGTTCTGGTTGGATAACTGGAAACCGTCAGCACCGCAGCCTGGCTCAGGATGCCGCCGCGCTGATCCGTAGTCAATTCCACGCGCCGGAACTCCGGACCGGCCACGCCGGCAATTCCATAGTGCTTCGCCAAGCGGTCATTCAGAAAGGTATATTTCGCGTCAAGGAAGTCAGACAGAGGACGATTCTCGCGCAGAACCCACTCGAAAAACATGCGGGTCTCCGCCTTCATCGCGTCGCGCAAGTCGGCGCCCCACTCCGGGAACTTCTGCGGGTCGGGCTTCACGCTGTCCAGGTTCCGCGTCTCCAGCCACTGGCCGGCGAAGTTGGAGGCGAACGCAGCGGCTCGTTCGTCCGCCAGCATTCGCTTCACCTGCGCATCCAGGACGCCCGGTGCGCGCAGTTTGCCAGCTTCGGCCAGGCCCAGCAGTTCGTCGTCCGGCGTCGAACTCCAAAGGAAGTAGCTGAGGCGCGAAGCCAGCTCGATTTCGGAAATCTTATGGACCTTCGACGGATCGTTAGCGTCGGCATCGCGCTCGATCCGGAACAGAAAATGAGGTGACACCAGAACGGCCTGCAGCGCCAGTTGAATCCCCTGTTCCGTCGTTTGCTTCTCCGCCATCGCCATCGCCACAAATTTGAGAAGTGAGGCTACTTCGGCTTTGGTCACCGGTCTGCGATACGCCCGGCGGGCAACTGTCGCGACGATCTTCTCCACGCAAGACGGGCCCGAATTCGGATCGCAAATCAGAATCTTCTTGCGGCTCGCCTTTTCCGTCTTCGAGGCAAACGGGCCGACAAATGTGATCGAATCCAGGTATTTATTCTTCTTGGAGCTGTAGGCGTCCTTTTCGCTGAGTCCCTTGACGAAATCGTCATTTACGAAAGCGGCGCGGAACACGTGATCGCCTTCAGGCAGCGCCAGATGCAACTCTTCGTCTGAATAGGGATTGAAGTAAACCAGCTTCGAAGGCTTGGTTTCCACCTGCCGGGACTGCAGCAGCTTCCCGTCCATGTAGAAATTCATGGTTACCGGCTTAGCGTCGGCAGAACGCTCACCAGGCAGTCCGATGCGCACGGTATATTCACCGTCCCACTCCACGCGATGGGTCGCTTCAATCGTGCTGACGTCCGGACGGCGGATGGTCTTGTCCTTGGCGTGGTACTGCGCCTCCAGCGGCTTTGGTAAAGGATCGGCGCCTATCGCACGCGCCGCAATCCGCTCGGCGGCGTTGAGGTACTTTTCCATGAGTACGGGCGAGATGGTGAGCACATCGCCGATGTTGTCGAATCCGTAGCCCGAATCGTCGGAAGGGAAGTCTTTCTCGGCGCGGAAGTCCACGGCCAGTACGTCCCGGATGGTATTGGAATATTCGTTGCGGTTCAGCCGGTGCGCCGTCACGCGGCCCGGATCGGGCTTCACATTGCGGTCGGCCCACTCAAACTCCGCCTGCACGAACTTCGACATCGCGTCCACTTGGGATGCCGGTGGCTTGGGGATCCCCTTCGGCGGCATTTCGCCGGAACGGATCTTTTGAAGAATTTTCTCCCAGCCCTCTCGCTGTTCGCCGATGGAGCCGATGTTGGCAAAGCCAGCCAGATCCAATCCGCCCGAGGCCATGCGGTCGTTGTGGCAGGGCATACAGGTCTGCGACAGGATCGGCTTGACAGTGCTATCGAAATTCGCGGCGGTACCGGCGAACACGGCAGGTGCGGCAGCAGGCGTCTTCCCGGCAATTCTGGGTTTCGCAGTCGAAGGGTTTGCCGCCAGCAGCAACCCGGCCGCGGACAAGGCAAAAATCAGGCTTCGCACTGCAGAATGCATTCGCACCTACCTCTTCCTACTTGCTGGTAACGTTGATCCGCCGGAGATGTTACCTCTGGCATCGTAAGTATATCACCTGCACTTACCACTAATTGGCTTCAGTTCGGGCATCGTGGCATAATAAATCGTCCGATTTTCCGCGTAGTCATCTGGAGGAGTTTCAAAATGTCACCATCCGAATCCAAGTCGACTCCGGCCGCGGCGCCGGCCATCAAGCAAAATCCGCTCACCCTCATCATGACGGTTAAGTCACCGGCGGATTTTGCCGCTTTGAGCGCGATGCTCAACAAATTCCTATCGATGCCGAGGGACAAGAATCCCATCGATGTGGCACTGGACAAACTGGCGAAAGTTCACTTCGCCCGCTTCGTCTTCATGGACAACAACACGAAGCTGGCTGTCATCACCAGCTATGACGATAGCTTCGAGGATTACATCAACGACTTCATCGACGCTATCGGGGACATCTTCAATGCGTTGCTGGCTCACATGGCGGATGCGCCGGCTCTCCCGGTTCAGAAAAACCGCGCCGCCTTTCTCGATTACGTGCGGAAAAATGATCTGCGATGCCTTGGCACTTTCTATAGCGCCTATCCCACCCTCGGCGTGAAAACGATTCTCGCCCAGGCAGCCGACGCCGAATAGCTGATGCCGCTCGATCTCGCCGATATTCAGGGCGTGGTATTGCGCAGCTATAAAATGCCGTTTCTTCGCACGCTCATCTTGCGAATTGACGATGCGGCGCGCGTGAAAACTTTGCTGGCGTCACTCCCTGTTCGCACAGCCGAATGCTGGGACGCGAAGCCCGAGTATTGCCTCAATATCGGGTTAACCGCGGACGGGTTGAAGGCCCTGCGAATTCCGGACGAGACGCTCAATTCCTTTCCGCCGGAATTCCTGCTCGGCGCCGCTGGCCGTGCAGCGGCGGTAGGCGATACGGGCGTGAACGATCCTGCAAACTGGATTGATCCCTTCCGGTCGACGCAGGTACATATCCTGCTCAGTTTGACGGGGCAGTCGCACGAGATTCTGGAGACCGTCACAGCTCAAATTCGGAGCGCGTGCTCCGGTGCGGCTACCGAGGTTTTCTGCCGCGACGGTTACGCACCGGCGGACCACCGCGCCCACTTCGGTTTCGTGGATGGGATTTCCCAGCCCCGCGTTGCCGGAGTGCCCGCGCAGAAGCAGGACACGCCTGAATTTTCCGATCCGATGGACCTCGTACCGCCGGGAGCCTTCGTACTCGGATACGAGAGCGCCCATCCGGGTCATTTCTATCCGATGCCGGCACCCGATGCACTCGGCAGGAACGGCAGCTTCGCGGCATTCCGTATTCTTCAACAGGACTGTTTCGGCTTTGAGAACTTTCTCGACGATGCCGCCAAACAAACCGGACTGGACCGGGAACTAATCGCGGCCAAACTGGTTGGTCGCTGGCGCAGTGGCGTGCCGCTGTCGCTGGCTTCCGAGGCCACGCAGCAGGCGGCCGTGCCGTTCGATCAATGGAACCATTTCGACCACTCGGATGATCCGGCCGGCCGGAAGTGTCCGCTCGGTTCTCATATCCGGCGAACGAACCCACGCCGTTCGGCGGTGGCCGGAAGCGGAGGGGAGACGCATCGCATTATGCGCCGCGGGCTGCCCTACGGAGCGCCGTACGATCCTCAGAATCCGCAGGACGGCATTGAACGCGGCCTGCTGGGACTGTTCATTTGCGGCGATTTGCGCGATCAGTTCGAGTTTCTGATGAAGGATTGGGTCAACGACGGCGACTTCGCGGGGCTGGGCGCCGATAAAGATCCCATTCTCGGCAATCAACCCGCCCCAGGCGGCCGCTTTCGCATTCCCGGGCCCACGAAGCCGCAGACGGTGGTGCGCGGGATGGGGACATTTATCACGACCAGGGCCGGGGCCTACTTCTTCCTCCCCAGCATCACGGCGCTACGCTATCTGGCCGGACTGCCAGGCTAGTCGAATTCCGAATTAACCAGCACTTCCTCACCGAACGCGCCATTGTGTGTCGGGTCCTGATTTACTGACGTTCGCGCGCGCAGCACCCGAATAGGCCGCGCGCCCGCCTGAATCGATTCGCGGATGTCGCCATCGGAATCTCCGTAGCTGAGGACGGCGGCGATCTTGCGGAAGGCTGCTGTCTTCGATTGCCGGTTGGTGAAGATCACCTGGGGTAATTCAGGAAGATCGAAGGTCTTCTTCAGCGTTTCGGTCAGATTTTCACTGCCCGTGAAGATCCGCTTGGTGACGAAGTAGATCTTGTCTCCTCTCGATTTGTGAATCGCGATGAGTTCGCCCGCGATCCATTTCCTGACACTATATTGGTCGAGTTCGTTGTTCATCTTTGTCCAGAACTCGCGATACTTGCGCTTCTCCTCCGCCGTTTTCAAATCCTCCTCGCGGATGGGTACTCCCGCGGAAACGATATCGGGTCCATACGTTCGCGATCCCCATTGAAATCCGGCGCTGGTAAAAAGCGCCGTATCGTCCACATCGAAAACTACGACGACCGGTTCTTTTGGCAAGCTCCTGGCGAGCTCGGCCAGAGTAATCAGCCGGACAGCGGTACCTTCAGCGGCAGCAAGAGAGGACAAACACACCACTGCGGCAAGGGTCAATCTGCGCATCATTCAATTATGCAGCCAATTATGCAGCCGATCCCGGCATACTTCGATACCATGCTTCAATAAATGGATTGCCTATGAAACTCTCGGCTGCCGTAGCGCTTCTTGCAGTCCTCTCGCCCGTGTTTGCCTCCGACAATTTACCCGTCCCGCGTTTCACTGATCCGGGCCGCCGGTCTAAGCTCGCGACCGCATTTCCGGAAATAGAAAAGATCTTCGATCAGTTTCAGCAACAGAAAGGCATTCCCGGAATGGTGTTCGGAGTCGTGATCGACGGCGAACTCGCACTGGTGAAGACCTTCGGCATGCGCGACCGGAAAACGAAGGATCCCGTGACACCCGATACCGCGTTCCGGATCGCATCGATGACCAAGAGTTTCACTGTGCTGGCGATTTTGAAACTGCGCGACGCGGGAAAGCTTTCCCTCGACGACCCGGCTTCGAAATGGATTCCCGAACTGGCGGCGTGGAAGTATCCTACGCAGGACACGTTGCCCATCAGGATCCGCGAATTGTTGACGCATGGAGCCGGTTTCCCGGAGGACAATCCGTGGGGCGACCGCCAGCTTGCCATCAGTGAAGAAGGCCTGACGCGCTGGTTGCAGGCGGGGCTTCCGTTTTCCACCACGCCGGACACGGCGTACGAATACTCAAACTATGGCTTCGCGCTGTTGGGGCGGATTGTCACGAAGGCTTCCGGGATGCCCTATCGCGAGTACCTCGAAAAGCAGATCCTGGCGCCCATCGGAATGCGATCGTCGTCGCTCGAGCCCGGATCGCTTCCGGCCCCTTCCCGGGCCATGGGCTATAAGAAGATCGGCGACGAATATCTGGAAGAGCCGTCACTGGCTCACGGAACATTCGGCGCGATGGGTGGGTTGGTAACAACAGCCAGGGATCTGGCAAAGTATGTGGCGTACCAGCTGTCCGCCTTTCCCCCGCGCGATGATGCCCAGAGCGGTCCCGTGCGGCGCAGTTCGCAGCGTGAAATGCAGCGTCCGGCGCGTTTCTACAGCCTGACTGCAAACCGTACCACTCCGGACGCGCCTTTACAGGCAACTGTGAACAGCTATGGCTATGGCCTGCGAATCTCAGCCGATTGCCGCTTCGAACACATCGTTGGACACGGCGGCGGGTTGCCCGGCTTCGGCAGTTATATGATGTGGCTGCCGGACTATGGCGTGGGCATGTTCGCGATGGCTAACCTGACCTACACCGGACCCGCGCCGCCAATGAGCGACGCCTATGATGCGTTGCGGAAAACCGGTGCGCTGCAACCGCGCCAGCTTCCGCCGTCCCCGGTTCTCATCTCCACGCGCGATTCCATCGTACGCTTGTGGAACAAGTGGGACGACAGCGATGCCGAAGCCCTGGCGGCGGACAATTTCTTTCCCGATACATCGGCTGCGCGGCGGCGGCAGGAGATCGACAAAATCAAGGCAGAGGTAGGTCAGTGCGCCCAGATTGGCGATGTCAAGCCAGAGAACCTGTTACGCGGCAAGTTTCGCATGGGCTGCGACCGTGGCACCGTGGAGGCTTCCTTCACACTTGCGCCCACCATTCCGCCGCGACTGCAGTTCCTGCGGTTCGCTCCCGCTGTGAATCTCGATTCCAGAACAAAGGCCGCCGTCGATGAATTGGCCGCCTTAGTTGGCAACCCGCAACCAAAGCGGCTGCAGGCGCTGTCAATTCCGCAACTGCCGCGACAGATGGAAGCGCTACGAAATTCCTATGGAAGCTGTCGCGCTGGAGAAACGATCGGCGGCGACGGGAAGACGAGTGTTCGGGTGAAATTCGAGTGCGACCGCGGACCTTTGGAAGTGCAGATGCGCTTCGACGATGGCGCAAAGCTTCGCGAAGCCGCGTTTACCAAGCCCGCGGACGTTCCCTGCGTACCGTAGCGCTTGCGGTCCATGAGAAGCTATTACAAGGATCTTTAAACACTGAGGCGGAAATGCTATACCTATGGCCGACACCTCGCGATGACTTTCGGGATCGCGATAGCTGTGTCGGCAGGTCCGTCTACTGTTTGGGGGCTGGAACTAAAGAAGGAAACGGTCGAGGCTTTTAACAGCCACGTCGCCAGTGTGGAAGCGCGCCTGGCGCCGCGTCATCACGGCGATAAATTCCTCTGGTCCGATCAAGCCGCGCAGCGTCACCAAAAAATTGCCCAGGGTCTTGTTGTGGTGGAGCCCGCCATCGACAAAGGCACAGTCACCGTGAAGGGCGGCCTGATCCACGATTTTATTGGAGCCGCCTTCATACCCGGCGGCACCCTGGCCGATGCCCTCAAAGTCACTCAGGACTACCAGCGGCACAAGGAAATTTATCCGGAAGTCGCCGATGCAAAGATCCGTTCCCATCAGGGAAACAGCTTTGCCGTATACATGAGAATCGTGAAAACGAAGTTCTTTCTTTCGGACGTGCTGAACACCGATCAGGACATCCGTTTCGTTTCGCTGGACGCCAGCCGCGCCTACAGCACGGCCTATAGCACCAGAATTACGGAGGTCGCCGATCCCGGATCCCCGAAGGAACATGAACTACCGGAGGGAAACGACAGGGGGCTCCTCTGGAGACTGAACGTGTATTGGTTTTTTGAGGAACGCGATCACGGAGTTTACATCGAATGTGAGGCGATCACTCTGACACGAGACGTTCCCCTTGGAGGTGGTCGTCTGTTCGCACCTATCGTTCAAAGTGTTCCCGCTGAATCGCTACGCGGCACCTTAGAGCAAACACGCAAGGCGATTGCAGCGCAGGTAAAGCGTTAATGCTTTTTCTTTAAGGGGTCTTCGCGCTCGGCTTCCTTCCACCCTTCTTTCATACCTGCTGCCGCTTTCTTTATCTCGCGTCCCGCTTTTCTGGCAGCTTCGTCGGTTTCCTTGACGATGTCGTGCGCCACTTTACCGGCTTTCTGGGAAGCGGTGTCGGTGTCGTTAACAGGTACTCTCTCCGACCGCTCGACAGTGTTGTTGCATCCACTGATGCCGAGCGCCGCAAGCGTCACAAACGTTACAAACACGGTTCGCATGGAATCCCTCACTTGTTAGAGGTTCAAAACCGGCATTCGGTTTCTTACGGTCTGTTTTGCCCTAACGCAACCACAAAGTAGTGCGCTCGCGTCTTGCCTACGTTTCGCCACCCGTGCTCCTCGTTGGACGAGACATATGCCACTGATCCCGGTCCCAGCGTCGAAACCTTGCCGGAGATCGTGACTTCCATGGTTCCTTCGCGGACCATCATCATTTCCTCGTGAACATGATGATGCGGAGGATGCGGAGCATCGCCCGGCGCCAGCTCCGTCTGGTGCATCTCTACTGGAAAACCGCTATGCGTCAACCCATTGAACATGGCGCGTGAGCGGTTCTCGCCATTTTTCTTAACCGGAAGATCTTCGAACACGAAGGCCTTAGACGGCAATGTGGCTAGTTCAGCGGCGTTTCCGCTCGCGGCTGCCAGCGCAGGCAATAACAGACTCAGGTCTCGGCGGGTGTATTTCATGGATAGCAGTTTACACCGTGCAACAAATCGCAGTCTCGCACGTCATCCACTGCATGATCTTTTTCCTGGCGGCGCAACTGGTCCTGTCCCAAAGCGATGGAACAATTCTGAAGCGCAGCGCGCACCAGTTTGCCCCATACTCGCAGATACCGGGAATCCAGCGCTATGCCACCGAAAAGGAGCAATCCGGCGTGCTGGCCGACAAGCGGTTCGCCCTGGAACGTCTAGTCTACTCCAGCGGCGGCCTGCAGGTGGTCGCCTACCTGTACCATCCGGTGGAAAAAGCGGAATCAAAGTATCCCGTGATCATTTTCAATCGGGGCGGTTATCGCGATACGAACATTTCACTCTATGCCACCATGTTTCATCGGCTGGCCGCAGCCGGATTCGTGATCGTCGCGCCCATGCTGCGGGGAAGTGAAGGTGCGCCGGGAGAGGATGAGGTCGGCGGCGCCGATTTGCAGGACGTGCTGTCGGCTTCGCGGCTCGCTGCCCAACTGGACTACGCCGACACGTCGAATCTGTTTCTCTACGGCGAATCACGCGGCGGAATGATGACCTACCAAGCTATTCGCGAAGGCTTTCCCGCGCGCGCCGCCGCGGTTGTGGGGGCCTACACCGACCAGGCGGCCCTGCTGGATGGTCAGCCGCAATTGAAGCAGTTAACCGATAAGCTATGGGCCCGGGAGAAGCCGGACGAAGCACTGCAGCGCAGGTCCGCTAGACGATGGCCGGAGAAAATATCGATTCCCATTCTGATTCAGCACGGAGCCGCTGATCAATCGGTCAATCCGCTGCAGTCCATTCAAATGGCGGGGAAGCTGCAGGAATTACACCGGCCTTATCAGTTGGTGGTCTACGACGATGATGGCCATGTGTTGACCAGGAACCGCGAACAGCGGGATAGCGCGGTGATTGCCTGGTTCCGAATCCACATGCTCCGTACCGGTATGGCGGTCCCGAAATAAGTGCTATATGATATTGGCCTATGAAGAAATGGATGTGGCTCCTCCTCTCCGCGTCGGTGCTTTCCGCCGCCGGTTCCGACTCGAAAGGTGAAAAGGACGTTTTGGCGGCAATGGACGCCTGGAAGCAGGCGACGATGAAGAAGGACAAAGCGGCACTGGAAAAGCTTTTGCATCCCGATCTCAGCTACACGCATTCCAGCGGCAAGAATGAGACAAAGGCCGATGTCATCAAATCAGTGACAACCGGCCCCTCAACCGTGGAGGCGATTACGTTCACCGCCAACACGGTCCGGGTTTACGGCAATACGGCCCTGGTGAAGGGCAAAGTGGACATCACCAACAACGCGGCAGGCAAGAGCACCACCGCCAATCTCGACATCCTGCACGTCTGGCTGAAGGGACCGCAGGGCTGGCAGTTGGTTGGACGCCAGGCCGTCCGGCTTCCGCAATAGCGCTACAGCAGCTCGGCGCCGCTGAAGAAGAACGGTATCTCGACCGCCGCTGTCTCAGCGGCGTCGGATCCATGGGCTGCGTTTCGCTCAATGCTGGAAGCAAACAGTTTCCGTATCGTCCCTTCCGCGGCGTTCGCAGGGTTGGTGGCTCCCATCAACTCCCGCCACTTCGCCACGGCATCTTCCCGCTCCAGGGCAAGCACAACCACCGGCCCTTCGGTCATGAACGTGACCAGGCTGCTGAAGAATCCCCGCTCCCGGTGTACCCCATAGAAGCTTTCCGCCTGCGCTTGCGAAAGGCGAATTCTCTTCAGTCCCAGGATCTTGAATCCGTTCTTCTCAATCAGAGCCAGAATCGCCCCGGTATTTCCGGCGGCTACGGCATCCGGCTTGATAATTGCAAATGTACGTTCACTCATAAACGGCTTTTTAGTTTCTCTCCCATTTCGGCCGGCGAAGCGCACACGGAAATACCCGCAGCCTCCATCGCGGCAATCTTGTCGGATGCTTTCCCGGAACCCCCGGAAATAATCGCTCCGGCATGTCCCATGCGCCGGCCGGGCGGGGCAGTCTGGCCCGCGATGAATCCCACCACCGGCTTCTTGACGTGTTCCTTGATGTAGGCGGCCGCGGTCTCTTCGGCATTGCCGCCAATCTCACCAATCATGATGATGGCGTGTGTATCCGGATCTTCATTGAACAGCCGGATCGCGTCGATGAACGTGGTCCCGATAATAGGATCCCCGCCGATGCCGATGCAAGTAGACTGGCCGATGCCGAGCTTGGTCAACTGCCCCACTGCCTCGTAGGTGAGCGTCCCGGACCGCGAAACGACGCCGACATGACCCGGCAAGTGGATGTGCGCCGGCATGATGCCGATCTTGCATTTCCCTGGCGAAATGACACCGGGGCAATTCGGTCCTACCAGGCGCGTCGGCTTGCCCTGCAGGAATTGCCAGGCCTTCACCATATCCAGCGCCGGAATTCCCTCGGTAATGCAAACCACAAGCTCCAGGCCCGCGTCAGTAGCTTCCATGATGGCGTCCGCGGCAAACGGAGGCGGCACGAAAATTACGGTGGCGTTCGCTCCGGTCTCCTTCACGGCATCGGCCACGGTATCGAACACGGGCAGGTCCAAATGTCTCGTGCCGCCCTTGCCCGGCGTAATTCCACCCACTACCTTGGTGCCGTAAGCCAGGGCCTGCGTCGCATGGAACGTGCCTTCTTTCCCCGTGAACCCCTGCACCAGCAGGCGCGTATTCTCATTGACCAGAACGCTCATTGTGCGAGCCTCACTACCTTCTCCGCCGCGTCTTTCATGCCGTCCGCCACGGTGAAATTAAATCCCGATTCGGCCAGAATCTGTTGCCCCAGTTCCACGTTTGTCCCTTCCATCCGGACCACGATCGGGACCTGAATGTTCAATTCGCGAGCCGCGTTCACCACGCCGGTTGCCAGCGTGTCGCAACGCAGGATGCCGCCGAAAATGTTAATCAGAACCGCCTTCACGCTCTTATCGGAGAGCAGAATCCGGAAGGCATTCTTCACCTGTTCCGCACTCGCTCCGCCTCCCACGTCCAGGAAGTTCGCCGGACTTCCGCCCGCGTACTTGATGATGTCCATGGTCGCCATGGCTAATCCCGCGCCGTTCACCATGCAGGCGACGTTTCCATCCAGCTTGATGTAGTTCAACCCGAAGCGCGAGGCCTCCACTTCGAGCGGATCCTCTTCGTTCAGATCGCGCAGATCGATCAGATCCTTGTGGCGGAACATGGCATTGTCGTCAATGCTGAATTTCGCGTCGAGAGCCACCACTTTTCCGTCCGCCGTCAAAATGAGGGGATTGATTTCCGCCAGCGATGCGTCCATCGCTTCGTTCGCTTTCGCCAGCGCCATCATGCATGCCGCGGCGGCATTCACGCTGGCTGCGGGAACGCCAATGCCAAAGGCCATCTTCCGCGCCTGCCAGGCTGCCAGGCCATAGCCCGGCTCAATGGTTTCCTTTAGAATCTTTTCCGGGGTGTGCGCGGCCACTTCTTCGATGTCCATGCCGCCTTCGGAAGAGGCCATGAAGACCGTCTTGCCTATGGCGCGGTCCAGCACAATTCCGACGTAAAGCTCTTTCGCAATCGGCAGCGTCTCCTCTACCAGGACGCGCTGCACCAGCCGGCCTTCCGGCCCGGTCTGGTGTGTGATGAGCGTCATGCCGAGGATCTTCTTGGCTACCTCGGCGGCTTCCGCCGCATCCTTGGCCAGCTTCACACCGCCGCCTTTCCCGCGTCCGCCGGCGTGGATTTGGGCCTTCACCACCACTCCACCGCCTAATTTCTTAGCCGCGGCTTCCGCTTCTTCCGCCGTAAAAACCACTTCTCCCCGCGGCACGGGGACTCCGTATTTGGCCAGTATTGCCTTGGCCTGGTATTCATGGATTTTCATCGGATAAGGTGGCTTCAGGCAGGTATGTTAGTATCGCACTGAAAGCCAAAACCCATACTATATCATGCCGTTTCTCGCCTTCCTGCACAGGGCCGCCAGCCGCGAAAATCTCACTGCGCTCGACGCCCAGCAAGCCATGGAGCTGATCCTCAGCGGCCAGGCCACCACGGCACAAATTGCGGCATTTCTCATCGCGTTGCGCATGAAAGGAGAGACACCGGACGAAATTTTGGGCTTCGCCCGAGCCATGCGGGAGCGTTCGGCCAGCGTTATGCCAAAACTGAACGGCGAAGCCCTGATCGACACCTGCGGAACCGGCGGCGACGGACAGAATACTTTCAACATCTCCACCGTTACGGCTTTCGTGGTTTCCGGAGCCGGCGTCAAAGTGGCCAAACATGGCAATCGCTCCCTGGCGAGCCTTTGCGGCAGTGCCGACATCTTCGAAGGTCTGGGAATCAATATCGCGCTGACGCCGGAACGGACGGCCGAATCTATTCGCGAAGTGGGAATCGGTTTTCTTTATGCACCCGCTATGCATCCGGCAATGAAGTACGCGCAGGCGGCACGCTCGGAATTGAAGATGCGCACTGCGTTCAACCTCTTAGGCCCGCTGACAAACCCTGCCGGAGCCACGGTGCAACTGGTGGGCGCGCCGTCCACGGCGGCCGCCGAGTTGATGGCGGAAGCACTGGCGTCGCTCGGATTGCAGCGCGGATTCGTAGTCCACGGCTCCGGAGGCCTCGATGAGATCAGCACCACCGGCGAATCGCTGGTTCTGGAGATTCAGCGGGGAGCCATCGCCCACCACACCCTGACACCGCAAGACTTTGGTGTGAAGACCGCGAAGATGGCCGATCTTCGTGGCGGCGGACTCGACGAAAACCTCGCCATTGCGCGAGCCATTCTGGATGGCGAAGCCGGGCCGAAGCGGGACATTGTTCTGGTGAACGCCTCTGCGGCGCTCGTCGCCGCGGGCAAGGCCGCCAACTTCGTGGAGGGAGTGGAACTCGCAGCCGAATCCATTGATTCCGGCCGCGCGCGAGAGAAAGTAGAGCAAATGGCGCGGTTCAGCCAGGTCGTCTAATCGCCCCGCTGCTTCGTCATTACCCGTATGGCCAAGGTCATCCTGTTTGCCATCCTTTGTTGGCTTCCCGCGAGTGCCCAAAATCAGATCGCGGTAGTTTCGGCGGCGAACTATCAGGCCATTATGTCTCCCGGTTCTCTCGCGACGGTCTTCGGGAGTTCGTTATCCACCGTGACAGAGTCGGCCGGGCTCGATAGTTCAGGCCAGCTGCCCACGCAAATTGCAGGTACTTCGGTCACATTCAATGGGCAAGCCGCGGCATTGATTTACGTTTCACCCCGTCAGATTAACCTCGTGATTCCCGACGGAATCCTGCCCGGGACCGCTGACGTGCGCGCCGTTTCGCCGTTTATCACCGTCCAGGGCACTGCCGATATCCGCAAGGCGGCGCCATCGCTATTTTCAAGCAACGGCGCCGGAACCGGACCCGGGTCCATTCTCAACGCCGTTACCTACGCCGCGGATCCGTTCCTCGTAGTCACTCCCCAGAACACTGGAGACGACAAACGAACCCGTTTGGCCGTCTATGGGACGGGCATCCGCCTTGCCTCGCGAGTGAAAGCGCAGGGCCAAACCGATTCCGGAACGTCGCTCGATCTCGCTGTCGAGTTTGCCGGCGCTGCGCCAGGTTTTTTCGGTCTGGATCAGGTGAACGTGGTAGTTCCGCCGGAAGCGGACGGCCTCGGCGTCGTTCATTTCTCGGTCACCGCCGATACCGCCGCGTCAAACCCAGTGGATTTCACCGTGTCGAGCCTGCCCGCCAATCAGATCGCCTTGGGCGCTTTGACTCTCTCCAGTTCCGCGGTTGCGGCCGGAGAGCCGGTCTCCGCTACCGTATCGCTCAATGCACCCGCGCCGGCCGGAGGCATCGTTGTGCAGCTTTCTTCAACGAATGTTGGAATTGTGGGAATTCCCATTCTTGTCACCATACCGGCAAGGCAACTCTCCGCCACGGTGCCCATCCAAACCACCTCCCCCACATCGCCTGTGGACGTTCAGATCACGGCTTCGGCTTCTGGCGTTTCCCGTACGGCCACTCTTCGCGTCAACCGGACGGATGCTCCTTCCCTCTCCAGTATTTCTGTCAATCCCATGAGCGCCAGCAGTGGGGCGCCGGTAACCGCTACCGTGACCCTGAGCGCGAATACCACCAGCCCGGGCGTGACTGTTGCGCTGCAAAGTGACAACGCGGCATTACAGGTGCCCGCGACGGTGACCATTCCGTTTGGACAGGCCACGGCCACTTTCATCGCGACCACAACGGCCGTCAATGATCCGACAGCCGCCACAATCACCGCTTCTCTCGAAGGAATTGCAAAAACGGTTGCCGTCACCCTCAATCCGCTTTTCCTGCTGACGCTGACGCCCGACACCATCACCGGGGGCAGCGACGCCGCCGGAAAAGTAGTGCTGAATGACGCTGCTCCCACCGTCGGCGCAAGTGTTCAACTGCAGAGCAGCGACATCACGACAGCGCGTCCGCCGGGAACTGTGATCATTCTGCCCAATCAGCTCTCCGTGCAGTTCACAATCCAGACGACACCGCCGGTCTCGGACCGAATTGTCTCCATCACAGCCACCTATCGCGGCTTGTCTCAAAGTAAATCGCTCACCGTAAGCTCCGGTCTGCAAGGAACCATCACCAACCTGCTGATCTCGCCGGCGACGGTGAAGGGCGGTACGCCGGCCACCGGAACCATCACACTGGCTCGACCCGCCGGACCATCGGGCGTCAGGGTTTCGCTTAGTTCAGATACCGTGATTGCGGCAAGCGTAGACATGTTTGTCACCGTGCCTTCGGGCCAGAGTTCCGCTACCTTCCAAATCCGCACCAGCCCCGTGGCGTCGCAGCGGCTTGTTACCATCACCGCCGCGGCGGGCGATTCGTCAAAGTCCGCGACGTTCACCGTGAATTGACGAAAAATTGCACAATCTATTTACAAATCGTTCACAGGCGCCGCCTTTCCATTTTTTACAATGTAATCAAAGGTGCGTCACGACCGAATCTAATCACAAAGAGCAAACAGGGTCAGTTAGCAATACGGGCTGGGGTTGGTTAGAATCTCGAATACACGAGATGCACACTATCCTTGTCATCGATGATGACGACAACCTTCGCGATACCATCATTGTTTTGCTGGAACAGGAAGGCTTCCGGACCCTTGCCGCGGCTGACGGAAATGTCGGCCTCGAGAAGGCGCTCACGGCCAAACCCAGCTTGATCCTGGTAGACCTGCGCCTTCCCGGCAAGAGCGGCGTGGATGTCTGTAAGGCGATTCGCTCCGCCCGGGACTCGACGCCGATCATTGTGCTGAGTGCGGCCGGCGATGAGATCGACAAAGTACTGCTGCTCGAAATGGGGGCAGACGACTATGTGGTGAAGCCGTTCGGGACCCGGGAACTGCTGGCGCGGATCCGCGCCGTGCTGCGGCGTGTCTCCCCGGAGGCGCATCAGGTCCTTTCGTTCGCCGACACGCAAGTGGATCTGCAGCGGCGCGTCGTCTCGCGCAAAGGCTCGGAGTTAAAGCTGACCCCCGCCGAATACAATCTGCTCACCTTTTTCCTGCAGAATCCCGACCGGCCGCTCACCAGGGATATGATTCTCAACTCCGTCTGGGGTTATGAATCTTTCCCCAATACCCGCACGGTAGACGCCCACGTGGTGCGTCTGCGTCAAAAACTGGAGCCTGAGCCGGATTGTCCCCGCCACTTCCTCACGGTCCACGGCGTGGGCTATCGCTTTCTGCCTTGAGGTGCTTTGGATGTCGAGGATTGTTCTCATTGTCGAGGATACTGAATACTGCGCTACCCTCCTGGAAGTGGCACTGTTATCCTTACCCGGTATAGAACTGCGCGTAGCAACTACGGCCCAGGAGGCGCTGACCCTGCTGGATAACCAGAATGCGAACGTCGCTGCCATGGTCACCGATCTTCATATGCCGCGGATTGACGGATTCGATTTGATTGCCCGGGTTCGTTCGTTGCCCCGCCACCTGCATCTCCCCATCCTGGTCATCAGCGGCGATTCAGACTTGAACACGCCAGCCCGCCTACGCTTGCTCGGTGCGGATGCCTACTTGCCGAAACCGTACTCGCCGGCGGAAGTGCGCACCACGCTCGAGAGACTTCTCAATGCATAGATTGCCGCTGTTTTTATTGCCTTCGATTTTACTGGCGCAAGCCGGCCCGGACCAAGCGCAAATTCTGCAAAGATTGGAACGGCTGGAACAGCAGAACCGGATGCTGATGGAGGAAGTGAAGGAACTGCGGCAGCAGATCGCCGCCACTCGTCCGCCGCCGGCGCCCTCCCTGGAAGAACGGGTCGAGGTGCAGGAAAAGCGCACAGAGGAGCAATCCCAGACCAAGGTAGAAGCCTCGCAGAGATTTCCGCTCAGTATCACCGGCATGGCGCTGTTCAACGCCTTCATTACAGGCCGCAATAACAATGGGCTGGAGAACCCCACCGTCGCCGCGCTCTCGCCGGGGCCCTCCACCAGCGGCGCCACCTTTCGCCAGACAATGATCGGGCTGAAGTATGAAGGACCCCAGGCACTCGGCGCCACGGTCCGCGGAACAGTGTTGATGGATTTTTTCCAGGGTTCATCCGCCAGCCTCAATCATCTGCTGCGATTGCGCGTGGCGAACATTTCACTCGATTGGAAGAACCAGACGCTCACCGTAGGCCAGGACAAGCCACTGATCTCCCTGCGCGAACCAAATTCACTTTCCCAGGTAGGCGTATCTTCCTTCACCAGTGCCGGCAACCTTTGGCTCTGGCAGCCGCAAGTCCGCTTTGAGCAGCGTGCCGCGCTGGGCACCAATGCCGGCTTGCGGGCGCAGGTGAGCGTATATCAGACATCGGAAACCTCGACGGATGTCCCGGCCCAGTTTGCCTCGTCGCTGGAACGGTCCCGTCCCGCCCTGCAGGGACGTTTTGAAGTGTGGAGGCAGTTCGAGAACGGGGGCAGAATCGAAATTGCACCCGGCTTTCACACCAGCACGACGCACGTTGCAGCGACCAGTGTGCCTTCCAGGCTGTTCACGCTCGACTGGTCCCTTCAACCTCTGCTGAAATGGAAGTTGGTAGGCATGTTCTTTACCGGGGAAAATCCGGACAACATGGGTTCGCTGCGGCAGGGATTTACGATTCTGGGGCAACGAAATGTCATTCCGGTTCATGGCTCCGGCGGTTGGGCCCAGCTTTCCTATTCCCCAACAAACCGGCTTACGTTTAGTGTGATTAATGGACAGCACGATGGCCGCAACGTGGATCTCCGCTCCGGTTCCATCGGAAAGAATCTGGAATCCGCGGCCAACCTGCAGTACCGCCTCGCCCCGAACGTTTTCCTCGGTTTTGAAGCATCCCAGGTTCGCACCACCTACCTGGGGATCGGGAAGCGATTGAACAATCACTATGACCTCGCCCTGGCATATCTTTTCTAGCGCCCGGTCAGGCGCCCGGTGTACGTTGCTTCTCGCGGCACTGGCGCTTCCAGCGCTTCCGGCCACCGTCTCCGGCCGCGTGGAACTCCGCGATTCGACAGACTCGGCGGTAGTGAAATCGCATAACTATTCCGGTGTTGTGGTCTGGCTGCAGCCGGCCATCTCGCTTCCACCCACCCCCGGCCACGCCCGCATGGTGCAAAGCGGGAAGCGGTTCTCTCCGCACATTCTCGCCGTGGCATCGGGAACGAGAGTCGATTTCCCGAACTTTGATCCTATCTTCCACAATGCCTTTTCCAATTTCGACGGCAAGCTCTTCGATATTGGTCTTTATCCGCCCGGCAGCACCAGGTCGGTGAAGTTCGACCGCCCCGGAGTGGCGAGGGTGTTCTGCAATATTCACCCGATGATGAGCGCCATCATTGTGGTAGTGGATGGCCCTTACTTCGCCATCTCCGGGAAGGATGGAGCTTTCCAGATTGAGAACGTGCCGCCGGGAGACTATCAACTGCGTGTCTTCCACGAACGGGCCACACAGGAAACCCTCGACAAGCTGGCGCGGCGCACCGTGGTGTTGGCCCCGGAAACTACTCTTGCGCTGATCAAGATCTCCGAGAGCGGCTACCTCATGATGCCGCACAAGAACAAGTTTGGACGCGAGTATCCCGCAGCGACGGAAGACGGCCTGACTTACCCCGGTACGAGAAAGTGATCCGCCAGCGCCTGGCCCGAATCTCGCTGTTGTGGAAGATCCTCATCTCCACTTCCCTGACGCTGGCCGTCTTGTTGCTGGTGACCGGAAGCCTGGTCCAGCAGCACGTGGTTCACATCACCGCGGTGAGCCTTGAGCAGGAAGTGCAGACCAGCCTCCAGGCTTATGAATCGCTGTGGCGATCGCGTGCGCAGATGCTCTCTTCCATCAGCTTGCTTCTCAGCACCATGTCCGATGTTCGGGCGGCGTTCAGCACGGGTGATCGCGCCACGATTCAGGACACGGCAGGTGAGATCTGGTCGAAAGTCTCGGAGGAGAACGCCATCTTCGTCGTGACGGATCCCCACGGCCGCGTCATCGCCTCCCTTGGCGGCGACACGGAGACGGCATTCCTGCAGGATTTGTCCATCGTCCAGTCGGCGGCGGCGAAGTTTCCCCGCCAGGCTACCGGATTTCTGCTGCAGAGCGGACGGCTGTACCAGGTGGTCGTTACGCCCGTCTACGTCCAGTCTGCCCACGAGCCCGCCTTACTGAATGTTCTGCTGGCGGGCTACGTGATTGATCCAGCGGTTGCTCAACGGTTGAAGGCCAGTACTGGCGGGAGCGATTTTATCTTTGTCTCAAACGGCCGTGTGATTGTTTCAACTCTGGACCCGCAGACCACCAGGGAACTGGAGTCGCCGCCGTCGAATGGCGACCGCATGAACCGGGTCACGGCACGGGGCGTCGCTTATGCTGTTTTAGCTGCTCCCTTAATGGATGTGATGGGACAGTCAATGGGCGAAATTCGCATTGTGCGTTCTTTCGCTGCGGCGCAAAAGAACCTGGATTCCCTGGAGCGGGATGTGCTCAGCATCTGCCTGCTCACACTCGCCGCCGGGCTGGCCGTAAGCTATTTTCTCGCCAAGGGCATTGTGGAACCGATCAAGCGGCTCGATCGGGCGGCGGCTGACATCGCCCGGCAGAATTACGATTCCCGCGTTCCCGTGGAAAGTCAGGATGAACTCGGCCGCCTGGCCGCGCGGTTCAATGCGATGAGCACATCCATCCGGGAAGCACGGGACGAATTGATCCGCCATGAGCGTATTGCCACCATCGGACGCCTCTCCACATCCATTGCACACGACTTGCGGAATCCGCTGGCGGCCATTTATGGCGGTTCTGAAATGCTGGTGGATGGCGACCTGCCGCCAATGCAGGTGAAGCGTCTGGCGCTCAATATCTATCGGGCCTCGCGCCGCATTCAGGAGCTTCTGCAGGATCTGGTAAACGTATCGCGCGGCAAAACCAAGGGCACCGAGGTGTGCCGGCTGCGCGACGTGATCTCCGCGGCCTATGAAGAGGTTGCCCCTGCGGCGGAATCGCAGGCGGTCCATATGCTGTTTGAAGTTCCGGACGCCCTGGAACTGCCACTCGAACGGGCACGGATGGAGCGCGTTTTTTTCAACCTCTTCAGCAACGCTCTGGAGGCCATGCCCTCCGGCGGATCCATTCATGTTTCCGCCGCGGAGGCCTCCGGCACGGTGCTCATTCGCGTGGAGGATACCGGCCCCGGAATCGCCGAAGAGATCCGATCACGCTTGTTCCAGCCCTTTGTCAGCGCCGGCAAGAAGAACGGGCTGGGGATTGGACTGGCGCTCGCCCGTCAAACGGTGCTGGATCACGGGGGAGATCTGTGGGTAGACCCGCTTCCTGGAGCCGGCGCCTGCTTTTGCCTCCGCCTCTCGCTATAGGAATGTTTACTTGTAGATCGCACTCAGCAGTTTGGTGTCCCTGGCCCGCATCTGTTGCTTTTTGCGCAACAGGGCCCGAACCTCGGATGTCGCCCAGCCGCAGAATTGATCTGCTTCCGTTTTTGAAACCGTAGCTTCCGGATGCAGTAGTCGGTAGTTCCATTTCGGCATGCGCCCGGTACGCAAATCCTCGCATGCGGCGGTGAGCGTCGCGATAGCAAGGTCCGGACGGCGGCCGTTCTGGGTGGACCAACGCGAAAGATTCATCGCTCGTCTCGCCTCGTTCACATCCTTGGCCATGATCCACGAGGCCGGCGCCATCCGCGCATACCAGGGCCAATGTGTTTCATTGGAGTGGCAATTCGAGCACGACCTTTCGATCATGGCCGAAACCGGCGGCGGTACCGCGAAATTGGCTTCCAGGCTTCCTCGTTTATCCGGGGGAGGATTTGCCGTCGATGGGCCGGGTAGAAGCTGCAGCAGCGCGAGAACAATCGGACATGCCACTACAACGCCGCGCGCAATCCGGTGATGCGCCTTCTGCCTGTCAACTTCTTCATCGGTCTGCTGTTGGCTCCACATAACCCGATGATAGGGAGGCACATCGCGTAAGTGGTTGCGCCATTGTAAGAGTTCTGTGAAAAACGGTTCAATAGCCTGCCAAGAGTCCTGATTCCCCAGTACTGCAACTACCGCCGGCGGATTTGAACCGTTTTGCCTATTCTTTGGCAGCGTCTAGTGTGTTCAACTTAGGTTACGTCCTAATCTTCCCTTGGTGGGCTAAATATGAAGTGCTTATTCTGTAGAAATCGTGTACCCCTTGTACAAAGCCTGCTTCAACGCGGATCGCCATTCTGTTCGGACAGCCATCGCCTTACCTTTCAAGCAGATACAGAGCGCATCATTCTGGAACGGCTCACAGAGTCGCTGAAGAAATACAACCGTCTCCGTCCGGTGGTAGAAGAGGAATCTCAGGTGGTTTACGAGGCGGTCAATCCTATGGGGCATGCTGACAAGTCGCGGCTGCGATTGGTCTGTCCCGCGGATTCCTAGTCCGTAGGGGACCGTCCAGCTCGATTCTCGTTAGCGCGCCCGTTTCGCCCCGCTTGGGAAAGTATTAAAGTAGATTTTGGGCTATCTTCCTTTCCGGTCAATCTGCATTCCTGCGGTCCTGTTGATTTGCGCGTGTAGCGCGGAATCGCAAACGCAGCCTGAGCCAGTTGCAGACCCGAATCCAAACCGAACGACGGGCTTTGCCGTAGACGCGAAGGGCGACAGCTTTATCGCCATTGCCGGCCAGAACAAAGTCTACAAGTTGAATTCCGCCGGAGAGCTGAGCCTCTATGCCGGAACAGGCGAAGCAGGTTTCAACGGCGACGACGTGGCCGCGACCCAGGCGCAGCTAAACGCTCCCTGGGGCCTCTTTCTCGACTCGTCGGGCAATCTGTACATCGCCGACACAGGGAATGCGCGCCTGCGCAAAGTGGACGCGGGCACGGGAGCTATCACGACCGTGGCGGGCAATGGGACTTCCGGTTCCGATGGCGACGGAGCTGTGGCAACCAGCGCACAACTGAATACTCCACTTGGTTTTACCGCGGACGAAACCGGGAACCTGGTGATCGCGGAAGCAAAGAGTGCACGGGTGCGGACTATCGCCGCCGACTCCGGCTTGATCGCAACCGTTCCTCTCGACGACGGAATGGACCCGCTAGCCGCGCCATACGGCATCGTCAAGGATGAAGCGGGTGTAGTTTTCGCAGCCGACTCCGGACGGATCTTCAAAATCGATGCAGGGAAGTTGAAGAAGACTCTGCCCGAGACCGTGTTCCTGACTCAATCCGGAATCTTCTTCGCCCCATCGCTGAAACAAATTTCCTATCCCCCGGTTTCCTCTTCAGTGCCCCTCGCCGACGCCGTGGAATGGGTGCCTGCGTACTGCCCCCCTCCCGGAACTAACCCCGGTCCGGAAGAATGCGCGGCCAGTGCGCGCCTGCAGGTGGATCTGAGGCGCCCCCCTGCCAAGTCGACCTTGGAAGTGAAGGCGTTCGGTAATCCCGATATGGTGGCAACTTGGAAGGTGAAAGATCTGCAGTTCGAGACGGTGACCGGGACCGGCACCGTAGCTCCCGTCAAACTGGATCTCCCTCTGGAACTGAGCACGCGGTCCGGTCCGGTGTCTATTGACGTGGACATTCCCCTATCTGCCGTTCGCGTGAAGATGCTGGTCACCGGTACCGTCTTGATCAATTCTTCGGAATTCTATTTTTCGCTCGGTGGCTATCTGTTTCCCTGACCAACGTGGGCCTCTTTGCGGCTCCGGCCGAACCTCTCTGGACCCGTAGAACGGTGCAATTTGCGCTGGCCGGATTGGTCTGTTATGCCGTTTCCCGATGGCTGCTCTCGTTCGACTCGCTGCTGGCGTTGATTCTCACCAGCGTGTTTCGATTCAGCCCGTTTGTGCTCGCTGCCGGGCCGCTCAAACGCTCATGGCCGTTGCTGCTGACCGCACCGTATCCGTTTGACCTCGCCTTCAGCGCCTACTCTGACCGGCGAAGCTGGCTGCCGGAAGAGCTTGCAATGGACATCAGTAGTCCCACGGCATTTCTGATCTTTACCGGTGGGGCGATGTTGGTCTTCATCCCTCTGAGCCTCTGGACCATTAACCGGGCGGTTTCTTCCTCTGTGCCCGAACAAAGCCGCCGCCTGAGCGGGCTGCTGTTTGCCCTCACGGCGGTGGCTGTGATCGTACCTCTGCCTCAGTGGAGCGTCTTCCTCATGAGAGAGGTGGCTCAACCCATCGCGCTGATGGGAATGGCGGCTCTGCTTGGCTATGGAACGCGAACAAGAGTCGGATCGTAGGTGGATCCAGCGGACACCTGGACCATGGTGATCCGCATCTTGGTCGGGAAAAACTTCTCCGAATCCGGCCTTTTGTGCGCATGTCCGGCGCCCCCGCTGTTGTCCTTGATCACCAGGTCCATCTGCTTGATTCCTTCCGGCCAGACTATGGCGTCATTCTGCCACCACGAAGTCATCGGCACGTCCTGTTCGTAGACGCCCTTTTCTTTGTAAAGAACCGTGCCTGTGCATCCATACCCGTTCCCTTGTCCCTTGTTCGGAATGTAGCAAAGGGTCCAGGTAGTAGGCTCGCCGCCCGCCGGTTTCTCGATCACCTCGGTGCGAATGTGAACTGTCCCATTTCGATAGTCCACAGGAGCGGTCCAGTCCTTCGGGCGGTCTGGGTTGATCAGATTACCTTTGACGTAGTAATGCGACTTATTCGGCGTGGAGTTGTCGGCGTCCGCCTTCGTGTAGGTAAAAGTGACGTCGAAAAGAACGAACTGTTCCGCATAGCCGATAGAAGACATCGCCACTACGGCCGAAAATATCGAAAGCAATCTGGTCTGCATCATGCACTGTTAAGCATAAATGACGGTGGGCGCCACCGGGAACACTGGTCCGGCTCCATCGGTGCGCTACATTGAAGACACACAGGAGCGACAAGTGGGAACAACTTTCCGTCCGCAGCCAAACCGTGGTCCAGGCGCCGCTGCCGATCGCTACTTCGAACTGAAGTCCGAAATTCACAAAAAGCTGATCGGCGCGCTCAATATGGAGCGGGTTTCTTCGATCCCCAAGGACCGTCTCCGTGCCGAGATTGGACGTGTCGTCGAACGCATCTTAGAAGACGAGCGTGTTCCCATGACCACCGCCGAGCAGAACAAGATCATCGAGGAGATTCTCGACGAAGTGCTCGGACTCGGTCCGCTGGAGCCGTTGTTGAAAGAACCATCCATCTCCGACATCCTCGTCAACCGCTTCGACAAGGTCTACATCGAACGAAATGGCAAGCTGGTCCAAACGCAGGTGCGATTCAAAGACAACGCCCACTTGCTGCACATCATCGAGAAGATCGTGTCACAAGTAGGCCGCCGCATCGATGAAGCGCAGCCCATCGTCGACGCCCGCCTGCCTGACGGATCCCGCGTGAACGCCATCATTCCGCCGCTTGCCCTCGACGGCCCATCGCTTAGCATCCGCCGCTTTGGACGCCACGTCATCACTTCCGACGAGATGATTCAGAACAGAACCATCATGTCGGGAATGTTGAAATTTCTCGCCGCCTGCGTGCAGTCGAAGGCAACTATTCTGATCTCAGGCGGAACCGGCTCCGGTAAGACCACCACCCTGAACGCCCTCTCGCGGTTCATCCCCGAGGAAGAGCGCATCGTCACCATCGAAGACACCGCCGAATTGCAGTTGCAACAAAGGCACGTAGTGAAGTTTGAAACCCGTCCGCCCAATCTCAACAAGGAAGGCGGCATCAATCAGCGTCAACTGGTGCGCACCGCGCTCCGCATGCGTCCCGACCGCATCATCGTTGGTGAGTGCCGCGGCGCGGAAGCGCTGGACATGCTGCAAGCGATGAACACCGGCGTCGAGGGCTCTATGACAACCGTCCACGCCAACAATCCCAAGGATGCCTTCTCCCGGCTGGAATCCATGATCCTGATGGCCGACCTGGAAATTCCCACGCGCGTAATTCTGCAGCAGCTCGCCAGCGCCGTCAAGCTCGTAGTGCAGGTGTCGCGGCTGCAGGACGGCAGCCGCAAGATCATGAACATTTCCGAGGTGCTCGGAGTCAAGGACGACCGCGTGGATGTCCAGGACATCTTCGTGTTTGAGCGCACCGGAGTAAACGATGCCGGGAAAGTGCAGGGCCGCTTCCGCTCGAGCGGTCACTCACCAAAGATTCTGGAGCGCCTGCGAGTCAGCGGCATCTCGATTGATCCCAAAGTGTTTGATGAAGTCGTCGAAGTAAACCCGTAGACTACGACTTCAACGTAGCTCTGCGGTTCAGGCCTCGAAACGGGAAGCGTTTTTTAAACGCCGCGAAGTCTACGGTAATTCCTAAGCCAGGTCCCTCCGGCAGCTGGATAGTCCCGCCTCTTTGTGTCGGATAGGTCCCGTTAGTCAACTCTTGAAAAATCTTGTCGTCCTCAGCTTCCCATTCCTGCATCAGGAAGCTGCGGCAGACTGACATGGCCGCAAGCGACGCCACGTGCGCCACGGGCCCGCTGCATTGGTGCGGCGCAATTTCCACGCCGTATGTCTCCGCCAGGTTTGCAATCTTGCGGATCTCCGTGATCCCGCCCGCATGCATCACGTCCGGCTGGATGATGGCAGCGCCACGGGCCTCCAGCAGCGGACGGAATTCGAAGCGCGACAGCAGTCCCTCGCCCGTGGCAATCGGCACCGGACTCTTCGCTGCCAACTCGCCCAATCCGGCTGGATTCTCACGAAGTGTCGGTTCTTCCAGAAACAGCGGATGGTAGGGTTCCAGCGCCTTCGCGAACCGCAACGCGGACCGCGGGCTGAATGTCTCTGCTGCCTCCAGGCCGATGTCCAGCTTGTCGCCTACTGCCTTGCGAACCGCCTCTAATTCGTTCAGGGTTGCACGGATGCGTTCAGACTCGTTTCCCTCCAGCGGCAGCGTCCATTTCACCGCGGTCCATCCGCCTGCCTGCGTCTTCTGCGCGAAATCCCTAAAACCCTCGGGAGTTCGCGGACTGAAACTGGCGCTCCAATGAGTGAAGTAGGCGCGCAGATTCTTCTGCACCGGACCACCCAGCAGCCTCCATACGGGCACGCCCAGACGTTTAGCCTCGATATCCCATAAAGCGATATCGACCGCCGAAAGCGCCGACATGGTGACGGGTCCGTTCCGCCAACGGGAGAGCTGATAGTAGTTCCTGTTCCAATGATCTTCGGGTCCGGCCGGATCCAGCCCGCGCATGCTTTCTTCCAGCCACCGCAACCCTTGCTCCACTACCTCGGCGCGGGTTTCGAGTGTGGCCTCGCCCAGCCCGATGAGGCCGGCGTCCGTGTGAATTTCCAGGAAAACCAGGTCCCGCCAGCGAACCGTTACTTTATGAATTTCAAACTTCGTAATCTTCACCTTTCCGGGCGGAGGCGCGGCTTTCGCGGCGGCGGGCAGCAGCAAGGTAGCAGCGAGAAGTTCACGTCGGCTGAGGGGCATTCGATGGGATGATATCGCAGGCGGCCCATTCTGCGGTAAAACTGAACTATGCGACAAACCGCCTTACGGCGCGAGATCGTCGGCCTCGCCGGAGTCATTCCGGAAGGGAAATATGAGTGGCGGCCAAACGAAGGGAACCACTCGGTCGGCCAGGCCTATCTGCACCTGGCAAGCGCCAACTCCGGGATTCCCGTCTTCCTGGGCATCAAGCCTCCCGCTGGTCTGGAGCGCGACGCGGAAACGAAAATCAAGTCCAAGAAGGAAATCCTCGATCTGCTCACGACCTCAGTTGAGAACGCCAGCAACACCGCGCTAAGCATGCCGGATGCGGTTCTGGATAGGGAAGTAAAATTCTTCGGTGGCAAGAGGGCCACCAAGCGTTCTGTGCTGTGTGAGCACCTGGGCCAATCGATCGCCCATGCCAGGATGAACAACGTGATTCCGCCATGGTCCACTGGAAAGGGTGAATAGCATGCAGGCAACTGAAGTTACCGCCGCGGCCGTGCCGCCCGTCCCTCTTACGCTGGAAGGCGCCAGCGTTCTTCATCAGATGATGCGTGTAAAGTGGGCTGCGTGGAAGGCTCTTCCGGACGCGGCGCGTCAGGAATTGATAGCGGAAGCCGCCGCCGCCCTTTCGGCAATGGAACAGGAAAAGAGTGCCCTGTTTTCGCTCATAGGTCACAAAGGCGATCTCCTTGTGGTGCATTTCCGTTCCAGCTTTGAGGAGTTGAACCATGCGGAATTGCAGCTTGCGCGGCTGGGTCTTTCCGACTACCTGGAGGTCACCACCTCGTACCTTTCGGTGGTGGAACTGGGGCTC
>JBDUEM010000001.1:0-92049 GCA_040002435.1 Bryobacteraceae bacterium | reverse complement strand
TCCGGCCCACGACCATCCCAACGTTCACCAGAACGTGAAACAACAACAGCGTGCAGACCCCCATACAGATATACATTCCGGCCCGGTCCGGGGCGGTCTGCGCATTCTGCACGATCTGCATCAGTAACAGGAAATACAATCCTAATACTACAACAACTCCAACGAACCCATGCTCCTCACTAAAAGCCGAGAAGATGAAGTCGGTGTGCGGCACCGGCAGAAACTGCAACTGAGTCTGCGTCCCCCGCGTCACTCCTTTGCCCCACATCCCTCCCGCGCCGACGGCGATTTTCGACTGAATCACCTGGTAACCCTGTCCTCGCGGGTCTTTCGCCGGGTCGATAAAAGTCGTCAACCGGGCCTTCTGATAATCCTGCAGGAAATGCCATGCCACTGGAAGCGTCAACGCCAGCGCCAAGCCCAAAACCGCCAGGTACTGCCATCGCAGTCCCGCCAGTAAGATCCCGCCCGCCAAAACCGGTACATAGGTCAGCGCGGTCCCCAAATCGGGTTGTTTCATCACCAACAGCATCGGCACGCCCACCAGACCGGCAATCTTCAACAAATCGCGCCAATCAAGGTCGTCTCTCTTTAATTCGGTCATAAACCGCGCGACCAATAGGATGATGACCAACTTTACAAATTCGGAGACCTGCAGCTTGAACCCCCCGCCCACCGGAATCCAGCGCCGCGAACCAAACACCTTGGTCCCCACCAGAAACACCGCGATCAGCGTCACGATCGACAGCCCATACAGCACATACACCTGGCCAAGCAGCGTGTGATAATCGATGTGCGTCGCCACCCACATCAGCACGATCCCGGCCGCAATCCACACAATCTGCTTCCACCAGGCGTCTTTCCAGATGGTTTCGTGCGTGGCGCTGTAGATCTGCAGCACCCCTAGCGCGCAGATGGAGAGCGTGATCAGCAGCAAGGGCCAATCCAGATCGCGGAACGAGCGGTAACCGTTCATTCTTCTTCCTGTGACTGCGTGACCGGAACCTTCATAAAGAATGGATCCACTGGCTGCGGCGGAACCACATTGTGTCCGGTAATCAGTGGGCCGAACATCGGAAGTTGCGTCAGCATCTGTTGCGGCGAGGTGCGCAGCCTCTTGTCGAAGTATGCCTTAATCACGTCAGCCACGATAGGAGCAGCCAGGTTGCCGTGTTCCCCTGCTTCAAATAGCGCCACCACCACGATTTCCGGACTCTGGCGCGGTGCAAATCCCACAAACCACGCGTTGTCTTTCATTGCCCGTCCCGCCGCCGATCCCTTCAATAATTCGTTCGACGCCAGCTGCGCCGTTCCGGTTTTGCCACATACATCCAGCCCGGGAATCCTGGCACGCCCGCCGGTTCCACCTTCATTCACCACGCCGTACATCCCGTCGATCACCTTGACGATATTGTCCAGGTTGACTGCGCCGCGGCTTCCGGAATCTCCGCGCGAAGGATCCATAATCAAGTGCGGCCTCTGCCATACTCCACCCGTAGCAATACCGCCGATCGCCCTGGCCAGTTGCAGCGGGCTGACCGTCAGTGCGCCTTGTCCAATCGATACCGAGATCGTTTCTCCGGCATACCACTTCTGGCGGAAATTCCGGATCTTCCACTTCGACGAAGGAACCACTCCCTCTGACTCGTGCGGCAGATCGATTCCGGTCTTCTGCCCGAGTCCCGCCATCTCCGCGTACTTGGCAATGTTGTCGATTCCCATCTTGTTTCCGACGGTGTAGAAATAGACATCGCAAGACTGCATGATCGCTTTATGCAGGTTTACCGTTCCGTGCCCGCCCTTCAGGTGGCAGCGGAAATACCGCCCGTAGAACGATGCCCCGCCGCTGCAGTGGACCGTAAAATTCTCATCCACCACACCCGTTTCCAGTGCCGCCAGCGCCATTAGCGGCTTGAAGGTCGAGCCCGGTGCAAGTTGCGCCTGAATTACCCGGTCCAGCATCGGCTTGTCCGGGTTATTCAAAATCTCCTGCCAGTCGGCTGTGCGGATGCGGCCGGCAAAGCGGTTCGGATCGTATGCCGGGCGGCTCACCATCGCCAGCACTTCGCCCGTGCGCGGATCCAGCGCTACCACCGCGCCCCGGCGGCCTTCCATCGTTAGTTCCGCCACCGCCTGCAGATCCAGGTCGAGCGTCAGTTTCAGGCTCTTGCCCGCCACCGCTTCCTTCATGCCGATCAGGTTCCGCTCTTTCCCGCGGTTGTCCACTACCACCTGCCGCTGGCCGTCGACCCCCATCAGAATGTCGTTGTACTGCCGCTCAATGCCCTGCTTGCCCACCACATCGCCCTGATCGTATTTGATGAACTCGGCGGTGTTCAATTCGTTCTCGCTGACTTCGCCCACGTACCCGATCACGTGCGCCGCCAGTCCGTCTTTGGGATAGAGCCTGCGCTGTGCGTGAATCAGCTCCATTTCCGGGAAAGTCTCCGGATCCCGATGCGATTCCACAAACGCCAGCTCTCCCGCCGTCAGTTCTTCCTTGATGATGATCGGCTCGTAAGAGGGGCGGTTGCGGAAGCGCCGCAGCCGCGCGGTCAGGTCGTCGTAGTCCAGATGCAATCCGTCCGCGATCGCATGCAGGTGTTCGGTCTTCAGGTTTTCGCGCGATAAAATCAGGCTGAACGTGGAGTGATTGTCAACAATTACCCGGCCGTCACGGTCCAGAATCTTGCCGCGCGGAGCCAGCAGGGGAAGGGACTTGATGCGGTTCCGTTCAGCCGCCTCGCTATACCCTTCCGAGTTCTGCACTTGCAGGTTCCAGAAGCCGGAAACAAGGAAGAGGAAAATCCCGACGGTCACATATTGAAAGACAGCGATCTTGCCGGCCGCAAACTTGGTATCGTCGCGCAGCAGCGGAGAAGCCGGCACATCCTCGTCGTTATGTTGTTTCCGGAAAATTTTAAACAAGGAGTTACTCTTTCATCTTATCCAAAAGCATGAACAAAGGTACGGCAACCGCGGCGTTCAACAATCCCAACACGAAGGTCTGTCTCGGATCGAAGTCCAATTGCAGCCCCAGCAAGGCTCGCGACAATACCCAATAAAAGAACTGGTGGAAGAAGAAAAAAAAGAACGCCAGCACAAACTGGATCAGCGGGTTGTCCACATCAAACCGCATGCTGACCGACGCGGCAAAATACCCTACCAGCGTCTTCACGATGCCAAACATGCCCAGCGGCTGATTCGGGGAAAGCGAATCCTGCGCCAGCCCGATCCCAGCCCCGAAAAATACCCCCGCGATCGGCTGCCTGCGCATCAGGGCAAAGTACACGGTAACCAGCAGCGGCAGCTCCAGATAGCTCAGATACTGGAAGAATCGCGGCAGGTACACCTGGAAAAGAATGGCGGCGAGCGGTACCAGGAAGATAGTGGCCGGCCGGAACTTGAATTTGCGCGCTTTCCGGGGCACCTCCGTCAGTAAACGATCGCTGAATTCGTTCATAGATTCGGCGATATTTGTGTGGTTGCGGCGGCGGGCTTCACGATTTTCGGTACAACCGTTTTTGGCGCAACATTCAGCGTACTGCCGCTCACGGGACTGGCGGTTTGCGGACTCACCCCGCCCGGTACCAGGCCGGGAGCAGCAACACTCGCTCCCGCGGTTTTCGCCGCGTCGGGCTTGGGCGCAGCCGCAGCCGCCGCATTCCCGGCAGGCGGCGGACGCGTTGCCCCCGGCGGAGCCGTGTTCGTTAGCACAGGCGGCTTCGATACCGGAGCACTAGGCGCGGCGGGCCGTCCTGCTGCATCCGTCCCAGGAGCTTTCGGCGGCGCCGGGGGCTTCACCGTGTCCGGATCCAGATTGAAGTTCGCCGGTTTGGCGCCCGGCAGGCCCTCTCCAAACTTGTGGCCCTGCGCTGCTCCGATCTTCTTGTATTTCTCGCGCAGCCGGTCAGCATCGGTCGTCAAAGTGGAGCCCGGCTGATCCGTCGTGGGGGCATTCGATGACTTGTCGCCCGGAGGCGCCGGCATGATGTACACGTCGGTCGACGGAACCGCCTGCGCGTCCGGAATTTCCTGGTGAATCCCCTCAACCACCACCAGGACTTCTTCCAGACCGTTCTGCGTTCCGGAGGGCACAACGTAAATCTCTTTGAACGTCTTGCCCGGCCGGACGACGGTGGTGATCCCCACCGGAAGGCCCTTAGGAAACACGCGGTCGTCGCCGGAAGTATAAAACACCTCCCCGACGTCCACCTTTTCCTCGTTCTGCACGTAGTCGATGATGCACTTGCTCTGCCCGATGCCCTTCAACGTCCCGTGCACACGGTTCTTCTCGGAGATGACGCCGGCCGCAAACGTAGGGTCTGTAATCAGCAGCACCTGCGATGCCGTTGGATAGGAGGCCAGCACCCGGCCTACAATCCCATCCGGGGTAACCACCGCCATCCCCCGCATCACGCCGCTGCCCGACCCGCGGTCGATCAGGACGTCTTTCGAATTCATTCCCGTGCCGTTGCCGATAATCCGCGCGGCAATCGTCCGCGAAGGCGTCCTCGATTGGAACGCGGTGAGCGCCTGCGCACGGTCCGCCGTGGAGAGCTCCGTCTTCAAAAACTGGTTCTCCATCTTCAGCCGGTCCGCTTCCTTCTTCACGCGATTATTCTCGTCGCGGACATGAATCAGATCGAAGTAGTCTTCGGCTAAGCCAATTGTATTGCGGCGTACAACTTCGAGAATCCGTGCCAGTGGGGTGACTGCGGTGACCGCCCAGACGCGAACCAGACGCACATCCTGACCGCTCTTTACCTGATAAGCCAACAGCAGCAATTGCGCCGCAATGACGACTAGCAGGACGGTCAGATTTCGGTAACGGTTGAGCAGAAATTCCATAGTTCGGAAACCCGCATAATCCTTCTTATTCGATCGCGATGCGCCGCAGCAGTTTGAAGTCGGTCAGCATCTTCCCTGTGCCCAGCACGACAGAGGCCAGTGGATCCTCGGCGATGGAAACAGGCAACCCCGTCTCTTCCCGGATGCGCCGGTCCAGATTCTTGATCATCGCACCTCCGCCGGTAAGCACGATGCCTTTATCGCTGATATCCGCGCTAAGCTCCGGCGGCGTCCGTTCCAGGGCGACGCGAATGGCATTCATGATCGTCGCAATACACTCCGAGAGTGACTCGCGAATTTCCGCGTCATCGATCGTAATCGTCTTCGGCACGCCTTCAATCAGATTGCGCCCCTTAATCTCCATCGTCAGAGGACGATCCAGGGGATAGGCGGAACCAAGCTGAATTTTGATCGCCTCTGCCGTGCGCTCCCCTATCAGCAGGTTGTACTTCCGTTTCAGGTACTGCATGATGGCGTCGTCCATCTCATTGCCCGCCACACGCACCGAACGCGAGTAAACAATGCCCGACAGGGAAACCACCGCGACGTCGGTCGTGCCCCCTCCAATATCCACCACCATGTTTCCGGAAGGCTCGGTAATGGGAAGCCCGGCGCCGATGGCCGCTACCATCGCCTGCTCCACCAGGAATACCTCGCTCGCCTTGGCGCGGTAAGCCGAATCGATCACCGCCCGCTTTTCCACCTGCGTAATCTCACTCGGGACGCCGATCACAATGCGCGGATGCACCAGCATCTTGCGTCCATGCGCCTTATGAATAAAGTAATTCAACATGCGCTCGGTGACTTTGAAATCGGCAATGACACCGTCTTTCATGGGCCTGATGGCGACGATGTTGCCCGGGGTGCGTCCGAGCATTTCCTTCGCTTCTTTTCCGACCGCTTCAATCTCGCCGTTATTCTTGTTGATGGCTACGATCGATGGTTCGTTTACAACGATTCCTTTGCCCTTGGCAAAGACGAGAGTATTCGCGGTACCGAGATCGATAGCGAGGTCGGAAGAGAACAGACTGAAAAGAGAGCGCAGATTCATTGGGAGCTTTCGGGTGGCGGCTTAAGTCGTGAGGAGGAGAGGAAAACCGTCCCTTACGAGAGTACCATAACCCTTTCAAGGGCATCAATGTTTACTTGTATTATCAATATAGTACGGGGAACGCCAGGATTGAGGAAGTCAGCTGCCTTACACCGCCTGAAGAAAGTCGCGGCACCTGTCGATCTTCGCTCACGCCGTTCGACTTACCTGCAGCAAGGAGACACGGCAATGCGATTCATGATCATTAGAAAGGCGGACAAGGAGACGGAAGCCGGCGCTCTGCCCGCACCGGAAATGATGGCCGCCATGATGAAGTACAACGGCGAACTGGCAGCGGCGGGAGCCCTGCTGCAGGCCGAGGGACTGAAGCCCAGCAGCGAGGGCGCGCGGGTCAGTTTCGCCGGGGGGAAACCGCTTGTCACCGACGGGCCTTTCGTCGAAACAAAGGAACTGATCGCGGGCTTCACCATGATCGACGTGAAATCCAGGGAAGAGGCCATCGCATGGGTGAAACGCTGGCCGGCCATCGACGGAAACGCCGTACTCGAAATCCGGCCTTTCTACGAGTCGGGAGACTTTCAGTGAAACAGCTACACTCCAAAGACGGCACGCCCATCGCGTTCGAGCGCTCAGGCACCGGACCCGCGCTGATTCTGGTGGACGGCGCCCTCTGCTCTCGCCAATCCGGACCCGCCCGGCCGCTGGCGGAGCGCCTCGCTTCGCAGTTCACAGTGTTCATCTACGACCGCCGGGGACGGGGTGACAGCGGCAACGCAGTGCCTTACGCCGTCGAGCGGGAAGTGGAGGACATCGAAGCGCTCATCCGCGAAGCCGGCGGATCGGCCTGCGTCTATGGCATTTCCTCCGGCGCGGCCCTCGCCCTCGAAGCCGCCAGGCGCGGCCTGGCAATCCACAAACTGGCCCTTTACGAGGCGCCGTTCATTGTCGACGACAGCCGCCCTCCCATTCCGCCGGATTTCATGAAACGGCTGAACGAGGCGCTATCCACCGGACGGCGAGGCGATGCTGTCAAACTCTTCATGAAGCTGGTGGGCGTTCCGGCGATAGTCGTCGCTTTGATGCGCTTTCTTCCGGCGTGGTCGAAGCTGAAGGCCGTGGCGCATACGCTTCCCTACGACATCACACTGGTGCAGGATTACCAGCGGGGCAGCGCCTTACCGGCCGGGAAATGGGCCGGCGTCACAACATCGACGCTGGTGCTGGACGGCGGCAAGAGCCCCGCCTGGATTCGTCACGCCATGAAAGCCCTCGCCGGGATCCTGCCGAATGCGAAGTTCCGCACGCTGGAGGGCCAAACGCACATGGTGAGCCCGAAAGCCCTGGCTCCGGTGCTGGCCGAATTCTTCGCCGGCTAACCGCCATGATCCGGCAATAACTGTAGAATAGATGCCATGAGAAAGCTTCTTGTCATCGCGGGTAGTTTGTTCGCTATGAGCCTGTTTGCTCAGAACACCCAGCCGCCGCATACGAATCTCAAGGAAGGCGATATGGCGCCTGACTTCACCTTACCTTCCACCCAGGGTGGAAAGGTAACCCTCTCCAGTTTCCGAGGAAAGAATACCGTCGTGCTGGCGTTCTTTCCCGCTGCCTTCACCGGTGGCTGAAATCGCGAAATCACCGCATACCAGGCTGGTATTGCAAAATTTGAAGGCAACGACACCAAAGTTTTTGGCATTAGCACCGATAACACTCCCTCCCAAAAAGAATTCGCCGCCAAGGTTGGCGCTTCATTCCCATTACTGAGCGATTTCTTCGATCGCAAAGTGGCCACCGCTTATGGCATTCTCATACCCCAGGCCGGCGTTGCCAATCGCGCGACGTTCGTGGTGGATAAGGAAGGGAAGATCGTCTATATAGAGGAAGGCAGTTCCGCAATTGACCCCACAGGCGCCGACACCGCCTGTAGCCGCGCGGCACACAAGAAGCAGTAGACAAGAACCGGGCGCCCGGCACGCAAATGGCGTCGTTGCCGTTGCGTGCCGGGGGCAGCGCCCGCTCCCTAAAACATATACTTCAGCGCAAACTGAATCTGCCTGTTCGGAACCGACGTACTCGTAACCCGGCCGAAAGTCCCGTTCCCCAGAGTCCCACCAGGATTCGAAAACTGCGGTGTATTAAACGCGTTGAAGAATTCCGAGCGGAACATCAGCGAGTGCGATTCCAGCCGCGGCATCTTAAACGACTTCGAGGCCGACAAATCCCACGTAGAAATCCCCGGTCCCACAAACGGATTCCGCGGCGAATTGCCATACATCATAACGGAGCGGGAAAACGCAGCCGTATTGAACCACTGGTCCAGCGTTTGGTTTGCCGGCGACACGCTCTGCCCGAGCACCAGGTTCGGCCGCTCCCACAGACCGTCGTTATTTTGGCTGTCTCCACTCTGCAGAACGTTGAAGGGGAGACCGCTGGCGAACGTAAGGATTCCGCCCGTCTGCCAGCCGCCCAGGATCGCCCCAGGGACACCTGTAAAGCCCTTCGTAAACGGAATTTCATACAGGAAGCCGATGGTCGCCCGATGCCGCTGATCCAGAATGCTGGTGGCCCGCTCCGCACTGCCGCGGTTGCGGGGGTTCTGGCATTGGCATCCGCCGGCGTTGATCGTCTCGCCCGCATCGTCGATCAGGTGCGACCACGTGTAGGCGCCGGTCGCGCTCAACCCTTTTGAGAAACGGTGCTCGAACCGGGCTTGCAGCGAGTGATACACCGTATTCGTGTCCGGCGAGATCATGCGGATCCGCGCATATTGTGGGTAAGGCCGCCGTGCCTGGATCGCGCCGGGCCCCGGATCGGGCTGGTTGAAATTATTGAGGCTGGTATCCACATGGGTCCCTTTGCTGCCCACCCATCCGGCCTCCAGCACGTCGCTCGACGTGAATTGATGCGACAACTGAAAATTGAAATTCTGCATGTAAGCGTTGTGCCGCTTTCGATCCTGCGGGATCGAGACGACGTTGAAAATCGGGCTGCCGGGGTATAAAGAAGCCGGAACCGGGTTATCGATCGTCGCCACCGGATTGACTGTAGGATTGGTGACCGTCAGGCTGCCGGCGGTCGGCGGATTCAGCTGCAGAATATTCATGTTGTCGAACTGCGCGGCGCTGTAAAAGATGCCGTAACCCCCGCGGGCTACCGTATTTTTAGGCAACCGCCAGGCAAAACCAAAACGCGGGCTGAAGTACAGATATTCGTTCTTGTAAATATCGGCCACTTTGCCTGGCTCAGGATAGAGCACCGGGTCCGGCCCAAGATCGAACCGCAGTGTACGCGTCACTCCGTTCACTTCGTGCGGTTGCCCATAGAAGTCGTAGCGCAGGCCGAGGTTCAGAGTCAGCCGGGACGTGGCTTTCCAGTCATCCTGCACATAAGCCCCATAGCGCCACTGCCGGATTTTGGACACCGGAACTCCTTCCGGTGTCAGTGTGGTCCGTGGAAAGCCCAGCATGAAATCCGCGGCCGAGTTGCCGGAAAGGTCACCTGTGAACGCCATGTTGCCGAATGGCCAATTGTTGGTCGTGGCGTCATCCAGCACGCGGCGGAGGTCCCCGCCGATCTTCAGCGAATGCGATCCGCGGATCCACGTGAGGTTGTCCACAACCTGGTAAGTGCGGCTGTTGTCCAGGTTTGAGGCTGCCTGGTCGTCGCCAAGCCCCATGTATCCGCTGATGTTCAGTACCGGAAATCCCTGTTCATCCTTCCGCAGTGGCCGCCCGCTTGGGCCTCCGACATTCAGTCCGTTGATTCCCAGCGAAGCGATAGTGAAATCGGTGTTCGCGCGCGGGCTCAACACGGAAACGTTCGCCAGGTTGAAACCGAATCGAACTTCGTTCAATAGCGTAGGGCTGAAAGTATGCACGTATTGTGCGGAGAGACTGGAATTGGGAAACGTACCGTTGAAGTAGAAATTCGGATTCAGCTCGTAATTGGGAAAATCTCTGCGGGATCGAATGTAGTGAACGAATACCTGGTCAGTCTGGCTGAAGTATTGATCCACCCGCGCCACACCCTGATCCGTCGCCAGATGACCCTGCGTAACACCCGAATAATTCACGACGGCGGACGTGTTCGGCAGCGGCATGTATTTGTTCACCAGCGACACCGAGACCGGATTCAGCCGATTGGCGGGGATGATGTTTCCAGGGAACGGTGTGCCGCTTAACGGATCATTAACGGGCGCGGTAGTAGCCGAAAAATTCCCCGCCCTTTGCGCGGCGGTGAGCACAATGTTGCTCGCCGCACTCTGCTGAACGGAGCGGATGGCTTCATAGCCGAGCAGGAAAAACGTCCTGTCTTTCCGGATCGGGCCAGAGACAACGCCACCAAACTGGTTCCTCCGCAAAATGTCTTTCTGGAACGGAGCGGGCCGGAAATAGCTGCGCGCATCCAGTGCATTGTTTCGCAGGAACTCATAGGCTGTCCCATGAAACTGGTTGGTCCCCGAGCGCAGTTGCAAGTTCACATTGGCCCCCGCGTTGCCGCCATATTCCGCGGTGTAGTTGCCGCTCTGTACCTTGAACTCCTGCAGGGAATCAATGATGGGATACAGCGTCACATAGTTGCTGCGATTGTTCACCATCGTGATTCCGTCTATGTTCACCTGCATCCAGGAATCGCGGGCGCCGTTGGCGATGATGCGCGAACCGTTCGTGCTGGAGGTGAACTGCGAAGGCTCCGTCACACGCACCCCGGGCGTCAGCACCGACAGTTGAACGAAGCTGCGGCCGTTCAGCGGAAGATTCACGATGCGCTCCGTGGTCACCACGCCGCCCAGTGTGGCATTCTCCGTCTGCAGTAACGGCGAGGCGCTTGTAATCTCCACCGTCTGCTGCGTCTCTCCCAGCTGCATGGCAAAATCAATCCGCGCCTGTTGATTGAGCTGTATCGTCACGCTGTTGGTCCGTTCGGTTCGGAACCCGGCCGCTTGCGCCTCCACCGTGTACTGGCCCGGCACCAGGTACCGCACTTCATATTTACCGTCCTGGGCAGTTTTCACGTTGCGCGATAAGCCCGTCGACGGGCTGTTGATGGTAACGGTGGCGCCGGCGATGACTGCGCCGCCGGGGTCGCTTACCGTACCGAGAATTCCCGTGTCCAGAGTTTGGGACAGCAGGGGCAAATTTAAGAGCAGCAGGGAGACGATCCCCAAACATTTGCGCGAAAAATTGTCATTCATGTCAAAGGCTCCTGTTCGATTCAGTACGAAACTGGCGAGTAGGATGCGAAAGCGTCGCCTAATCGCCGGCTGATCTTACGAATTGGCGGACAAGGCCAGTGCTGATTACGGCCGCGTCGGCCATGCGAGCATCATGCTGCGGATCGGGAAATGACGTGGAACGGCCGGAAAAAGCGTAGCTGGGCCGCTGCGGGTTCCGGAAGATTGACCGGAAATGAGAGCCTGTCGTAACGATCCCGGCAGCCCGTTGAAGACCCTGAGAAGGTATGAAAAGAATCGCCCGTTCGGCTTCTTTTGTCGGCTGAATCATGTAGATTCCCCCGCTGTTTCGATAAGTATACAGCGGAAGTATATTAAATGAAAGCGTAAATTAAATATTTACGGCACATGCGGCGTGCGGACGGTCTCAAACAGCCGCTTGCAGCGCTCTACGCGCGTGAGGCATCATTGTGATTCGGCATGCGCCTCATCTTTCCATTCCTACTTTGCGTCGAGATGACGATGGCGGCGGGCGACCCCGCCACTGCACGTCTGCAGAAGGAGGTCGCGCGCAACGGGTGGATAGTGTATAGCGCGCACACGCCCAAGGGCGATTGGGACCTGTTTCTCTCGCGGCCAGACGGCACGCACATTCGAAACATCACCAACACCCCGGGAACCAATGAGCTTGGCGGCCGGTTCTCGCCGGATGGCAAGCGCCTGCTGTGGCGGCGCACCTTGGCGGGTACGAAAATCCACCATGACTCCTGGGGCGCTGCGGGACAATTGATCATCGCGAATGCCGACGGAACAAACCCCGCTGCGTATGGGGAGCCGGGGGAGTTCCCGTGGGCCACCTGGAGCCCCGACGGCAAGCAGGTAGCGTGCCTCACCCGCGCCGGCATTGAGATCAGGGACCTTGCCACGAAGGCCGTGGTCCGCAAGATGGACCGCAACGGAATCTACCAGCAACTATACTGGTCCCCCGATGGCAAGTGGTTCACCGGACCGGCCAATCGCTTTGGAGAAAACTGGACCGTCGTACGCATGAACGCGGAAACGGGCGAGGTGAATCCAGTGGCAAAGTTTCAAAACTGCACGCCGGACTGGTTTCCCGATGCGAAACGGTTGGTCTATTCCTCCCGCCCCGCCGATCAGGAAGCGGCCGATGGAGGAAAGGCGGCGCAGGACGTCGGGCAGAAAGCCGGTTATGGCTGGACGCAGCTTTGGATGAGCAACGGCGATGGACAGAATCGCACACTGGTGTTTGGCGAAGATGCACGGCACATCTATGGCGGCGACATCTCGCCCGACAGTAAGTATGTAGCGTTCACGCGATCGCGCAAGGACGGAGACGTGGAAACGTCCACCATCGGGATCATGCGGCTATCCGACGCGCCCATCATCAACGGCGAGAGCGCCTACTTGCGGAGATTGTACCCACAAGCGAAGACGGGACCGTTCCTTACGCTGCAACTCGGCTGGGAGCCGCATTGGACATCCGCTTCGATCCCCGGTGGTAAGTGATTACAGCCCGATTGACGGTACTTCTCGCCGCACTGTGCTTCGCCGGATGCAGTCACGCGCCGGACAATGAGGTCGATAAAGAAGTAACAACGCTCGGGTCCGTAGAAGTAACTGCGCAGTTAGTCGAGGTTCCCGGCGCGTTTCCACCCAACGACCTGTACAACTACGCTTACATCATGAAATACCGCGTGCTCAAGGTCCACCGGGGCAGCGTGCCGCTGGGGGAAATTCTCGTGGCGCACTACAACCCGTTGAAGCCCCGCGACGCTGTGCAGGACGACGTATCCGGCAAGGTGGGTGGCCACGTATCAGCCTTTCATGCCGGCGATATCCACCGCATGGCTCTGGACCCCTCGGTCGATCAGTCCTGGATGGGCGGCGTAGTCGACAAATACTTCAACGAAAAGGGCGTCCGGTATTGGGCGGTGTGGACGAATCCAGGATCGAAGTAGCGTGGTCTTCACGTCCCAGGTTTTTCTCTTTTATTTTCTCCCCATCGTTCTTTTGTTGTACTACCTGCTGCCGCGCTACCGCAACGGATTCCTCACCTGCGCCAGTTACGTGTTTTACGGTTGGTGGGAGCCGTGGTTCGTCCTGCTGATGTTGTTTTCCACGGTGCTGGATTTCGTTTGCGGGCGCCTCATCGGCAGTCCCGGCGCAAGCGCACGTACACGGAAGACAGCCTTGGTCACTGCCATCTGCGGTGATCTCGCCCTTCTGGCGTTCTTCAAATACTACACGTTCGCCGCCGGCAACATGAACCAGTTGCTGAGCGTATTCGGCGCGGGCTCTCTTCCCATGATGCGGATTGTGCTGCCTATCGGAATTTCTTTCTACACGTTCGAGAGCATGAGCTATACCATCGACGTGTACCGCGGGGAAGCGCCGCGGGCCCGGCGCTTTTCAGACATTTCGTGTTTCGTCAGCTTGTTTCCGCACTTGGTGGCGGGTCCCATTGTGCGCTACAACGTTCTGGCGGAACAGATCCGCCACAGAGTGCATTCGCTCGAAAAATTCACCGCAGGAGTCGCCATCTTCGCACTGGGATTCGCCAAGAAAATCCTCCTCGCCAATCCGATGGGTTCCGTCGCGAACGCAGTGTTCGATTCATCCACGCCGTACGCCATTGACGCCTGGGCCGGCGTGATCGCGTATTCTTTTCAGATCTACTTCGATTTCTCCGGATATTCCGACATGGCCATCGGCTTGGGCCGCATGTTCGGATTTGTCATTCCGGAGAATTTCCGTTCTCCCTATCTCGCCGAAAGCATCACCGATTTCTGGCGCCGCTGGCACATCTCGTTATCCACGTGGCTGCGCGACTATCTGTATCTCCCTCTCGGCGGAAACCGCAAGGGACCGCGGCGCACCTACGTGAACCTTGCCCTGGTCATGTTGTTCGGCGGCCTTTGGCACGGGGCGAACTGGACGTACGTCGCTTGGGGAGCGTGGCACGGCGGCCTTCTGGTCTTTGAAAGGTGGATTGGAAAGAAGAGTCCCTATGAGTTTCTTCCACAGCCCCTTCGCGTAGCGGCGACGTACGTCCTGGTGCTTCTTTCGTGGGTGCTGTTCCGCGCCGGCTCCATCACGGAGGCGGGAACGTTTCTGCGTACTATGTTTGGGGCAGCGAAGCCCTCCGGCGCCGCGGCGCTGCTCGGTGCTGAGATCTACACCCCGTATTACCTGTTCATCCTGCTTCTCTGTGCCCTGATTTCCTTCCAGCCGATTGAGGTTCACCAGTGGACAGCGCGCCTCACATGGCCCAAAGCCGTCGCCCTGGCGCCGCTCCTCCTTTTCTCGATTGGTGCAATGTTCACGCAGACGTTCAATCCGTTTCTGTACTTCCAGTTTTGACCATGCCGCGCGCCGCTCAGTTGACTTTCGCGGGATTCTTTCTGCTGGTGATCTGGGTTCCATCGCTTTGGCAGGCCGCGGTGGAAACAGCACGCGGGGGCCGTCCCCAGTTTCTTGAACTCTTCCTTACCCCTCCGGTCAGCAGCAGGCTTCGCGCGTGGGAACACTCCATGGAGGAAGCATCCGTGATCGCGAAAGCCACCCGCCCCTGGATTCAGTACGCCTGGTTCCGGCTGCTCAACTATGCAGGCGAAAAAGCTCTGATGGGACAAGACGGCTGGCTATTCTATCGGCCGGATGTCCGCTACCTGCTCGAGGCGGCCAATGAGGATCCCTATCCCGCCATCCTCGACTTTCAACAGCAGCTCGCCCGCCAGGGCACGAAGCTGATCGTCGTGCCAATTCCCGGCAAGCCCTCCATCTATCCCGAAAAACTTGGAGCAAAACCTATCCGGTCCGGCAGCTTAGATCTGATTGCGCGGCTGCAAGCTGCCGGCGTCGACACAATCGACCTGTTCCGCGCCTTCGACCAACTTCGCCAGGCCAATCAGACGCCGCTCTACTTAAGCCAGGACACGCACTGGACCCCGCAAGCAGCAGAGGCGGCCGCCAGCATCGTAGCAAGCCGGGCCAAGGAGATGGGCATTCCTGGCGGCAGCACGCACTACGATGTGAGGCCGGTTTCCGCGCATCGCGTGGGCGACATCGTAAAGATGATCCAGTCGCCGCCAATTGCCGCGCTCTATCCTGGCGAAGAAGTGCAGGCATCACAAGTGGTGGGCCTCAAGGATGACCCTACCTCCGAAGTGCTCGTCCTAGGCGACAGCTTCTCGCGGATCTATCAGACCGACGAGCCGAAGTCCTCAGGATTTCTCGCGCACCTCGCCCTTGAACTGCGCATGCCGCTTGCGGCAATCATCAACGATGGCGGCGCCTCGACGCTGGTCCGCCAGGACCTCGCGCGCCGCCCGCGCCTCCTCGAAGGCAAGAAACTGGTCATCTGGGAGTTCGTGGAACGCGATATCCGCTTTGGAACGGAAGGCTGGAAGCTGGTCCCTTTGGCGCTCCCTCAGGACGCCCGGCCGTAATCCTTGATCTTCAAACTTTCGCCGCCGCGCAGTGCCGACTGATGTGCAACCAATCCGGGCAGAGTATAGGCGATAGCCTCCCAGACATTGACCGCGGGATGGCGGTTCTCAATGATGGAGCGGATGAACTCATGCACAAGAAAAGTGTGCGAGCCGCCGTGTCCCGATTTCACTCTGAGCGACGCAGGCAACGTTTCCCAATGGTCCGGCTGCTGAAACGCTTTGCTCTCCACCTTACCTTCCGGATACCCGTTGTCGTCCAACTGCGTCTGCCCTTCTTTACCGATGCGAACGATGGTATTCGGCGAGCCTTCCGGGCGGGCCATGATGTAACTGGCGCGGTCTCCGTAAAACGCACCGCGCTCCACCTCTTTCGTTGCCACATGCCAGAACACGGAAACGCGCGCGGAGTGCCCACCCGACGTCTTGAAGAAGGCAGTGGAATTCCAGAAGGGATTCTTGTACAGGTTGCTCTGTAGAATCTCGTGATTATCGCCCCAGCCCATGGCCTGCACTTCCGTCAGCCGTTCTCCGGTCACTGGGATGATGATGCCGGTACAGTGCGTCGGATAAAACATCGGAGGCAGACCGTAACGCCACGTGGGAAGGCCGCGCTCATCGTACATCAACGCCATGAGGCCTTCGTGGTGGTACTCCGCTTCGGAATAGAAGATGGTCCCGAACTCTTTGCGGCCGGCCATTTCCCGGCACGTAATCACTTCCGGCCGGTAATAGCTGGTTTCCGCCATCATGTACTTCTGTCCGGTTGATTTCACGGTCTCCAGCAGCCGTTCCAAATCTTCCTCAGACCATCCGGCAGGCACCGCGCTGATGACGTGCTTGCCCGCTTTCATCGCCTGCGTCGCCATCGCGACATGCAGCGGCGCCGGAGTGAAAATGGCCACCGCGTCCAGTTGCGCATTCTTCAACATCTGGTTGAAATTGTTGAACTGGTTGCCGCACCTGTAAACTTCCCCCAGCTTTTGCAGGCGATCGGGCCGGATGTCGCAAACTGCTTCCACCTTGCATTCGGGATGCAAGTGCCACTGAAAACTAGCCCCAAACCCACCGCCCACAATTCCGATTCGAACCTGCTTTCCACTTGTCTGCGGAGCGGGATTCTGCGCGGCGGCCGTGAGGGCCAGGTTCGTGGCACCCAAGGCTCCAACGAAGGTTCTTCTGCTGAGGTCCATGTCTCCTCCTAACGAGCGAACCCAAATTTACCATGCTCGCCCGGCGCAAGACTCACGGCTTGCTAAGCCGCACCAGCACGGTAAGCGTCTGCCATGGACTCAGAGATAAGTTCGAGAGGTCCACCTTTCCGCCTTCCGGATCCTCTACCAGATTGGCGCGGACAGACTCCAGAACAGGCAGCGGCGTAGTCAATTTGCAGCCAGTCACGGCAGTCCCCGAATTCTCCTGCAGCCTGATCACAAACCAGCCCGGCCTGGCCTCGGCAGGCTTGAAAGCGAGCATCTGCACACGGCCATCGCTGACCTCGAAGAAGCCGCGCTCTGGAACCTCAGGAGTGCCGGAATGCAGAACCTGCGCACGCAAAGGAAGATTGTTTTCCGCCCCGAAACGCTTCCACTGCGCCTTGTCCTCGCCCTGCGAGCCGATGCGAAACCGGAACGATTGCACGGACGAACTTCGCGGTTCCGTGCGATACAACCGCAATCGTCCTTCCTCGCGAGTGGCCGCGTGGTAATCCTCAGCCGCCAACAAGTAAAGATCATCCGGGCGAAGCAGGGCTGTATCCCGCGGAGATAAGGTCACACCCAACCCGGAAGCGGCCTGGTCGTGGACAAACTGCACGGGCGTGAATTGAGGAGCCTTGCCTCCGGGCAAAAAATCCTGTGGAACCCGCAGGACGAAGCCCGCACCATCCAGGTACCTCTGCTTGGCCGGTGGAAGAGGCAGGGCAAGCGCGTATCGTACGCCCGTCGGCGAGTCTCGCAGACGATCCAGATCCACATCGAAGCGCAAATCTGCATAGGAGCTGCCTCGATAGAGCAGCACCTCCGTTAAGGGCAGCATCGAATCTTTCCGGATCAAACGAATCCTGCGGGCAACCGGACCCTCCGCGTTTTCTATCTCCGCCCGGCCCATCTTCTCCATCGCGAAAGCGTCCCGCCCGCGCGCCACGTACAGCGATCCAAACGGGCGTTCCAAACTCGATCGCACCAGATCCCGGTCCATCCCTGTCTCCAAAATGGAACTGATAGACTCATCGGGATTCCATGTCACCGTCAACCGGAACGGCGTAGCGCTCTCCAGCGGCGGCCGGCTCGCCTTCTTCACCAGGTACGTGCGATACCCAACGGCCGGAACGTCCTTGGCAAAGAAAAGGATGTGACGCTTCGTCCCCGGCACGGCTTCCCACGGCATGCTTACACCGCTGACGCGATCGACAATTTCAATCGGTACCTCCCGCAGCGAGGCCGGCAAACCCTCAATCACCACCGGCCCGTCCCTCCGCCACGAGAGCCCGTTGTACACCATCACCACGGCCGTGTCCGCGCTTTCCGGTCCGTGAGAGATTCCCACGCTGTCACTGCCCAGTCGCGCCAGCGCCTTACGGAATACTTGTTCGGTATCGGAGTATCCGTTCATCGCGGCCGCATAGTGTGCCGTGTTGCTCGCGTCCGCATCCGCTTTGCTGAAGTAGCCGGGCCAGCCGCCGCCGGCATCCGCCGTGTGTTCATGAAAAGTCAGCAGGGAATACCAGGCTTCAGCGATATCGAATTTGGGAAAGCCATCTTTGCTCAACAATGAGGCAAGGGTCGCAGCGGCCTCCGCAGCGGGAAGATCGTTCGAGACCTGCCGCATCTTCGACGCCACCTCGGGAACCCGCAGCTTTACGGTTTCCCAATGGCCTGCCGCGTCGCCCGCCGCCGACGAAAAATCGCTGCCGTACTTACTCTGCAGATAGTCGAAGAATTCATCGGCTGTCACCATCTTCATGGGCAGCTCAGGATGTTTACTGTTCCATTCGCGGATACGCTGCAAAGCTCGGAACGACACCTCGGGGTGCGAGTTGTCCCCTGCGGAGTCCATCAGAAGATACGTGTCGTACTTGTAGCCGTTCTTCTCCAGCCAGGCCAGCCGGCGCGGCACTGCTTTCTCCAAGTCCTCCAGAGGAAAGCGGCCGCTGAGCTTCCACCGGTAGCCTTCCATGTAGGAATCGTAGGTGAAGTACGTCAGCACGCGGCTTCCATCGGGTCCGGTCCAGTAGAACGGATTCTGTGACACGCCAAGACTATTGCCGCCGCCGATAAACAGGTTTAGTCCCGTCACCAGGCGCGTCACGCCGCTGCCCGCCAGGATTCTGGGATAAGCCCATGTGAAGCCCGGAACATCATCTTGAAACGCGACAGTGGTTTTCAAACCGAACTTCCGCCGGAATTTCGCCCCCAGATACATCAGTCGATTCGATTCCTCAGCACCCATCAATCCGCTGTGCATGTTGGCGAAAGCCGCTCCGAGCCCCATCCGGCCATCCCGCAGCATGCTGCCGAGCTCGGCAATCAGGGCCTCGTCGTCGGTCCGCCGCAGCCACTCCTCCAGCATCCACGCGGATTCAATCGTCCATCGAAAATCCTTGTTCTCGCGCGTCAACCGGATAGCAGCGTCGATATTGTCTTTGTAATCGCGCGCCACCTCGTCCGGCGGACGTGTGAACCCGATATCCAGGTGGCTATGACACAGCACATAGATCCGCTTGATCGTTCCGGTCCGCTGGTCCGCCGCAAGCTCATACTTGCTCGGCGCCTCCTGTCCATACACACACAAGGCAACCCATGCCGCGAACCAGCGAGTGTTTCGAATCCTCATGCAAGACCGCATCAGAACTGATAGCGCAAGGCAAACTGGACTTGCCTGTTTGTGCCAAACCCGGCAGACGTATTCAGCGTCGAAGTGCTACGGCCAAAGTTAGCCGGAGCGCTCAAGTTCCCGCCCGGCAAACCGAACTGCGGCGTGTTGAACAGGTTGAACATCTCCGCACGAAATTCCACCGTCTGCCGCTCCCGGACTTTGAAGTCTTTGAACAGCGAGAAGTCCCAGTTGAACGCCGCCGGGCCTTTCAGAATGTTCCGCGCCGCATTGCCCCAGGTTCCAGGTGCAGGGGCCCGGAAAGCCTGGATATTGAATTGGGCATTCGGAATATCCACATTCGCCGGACGCAACGGAACGCCGGGCACCAGGTCCGGTCGGGACGAGGCCGAACCGATCAACATGGAGTCGCATCCGCACGTCACATTGGTCGAAAGACCGCTGCGCATCTGTGTCAGTCCATTGACCCGCCATCCGCCAAACAGCAGCGGCAAAGCCCGGGTGGGTGACGGAAGCTCGTAGGTGTAGTCGAATTCCAGCACGTGCCGGGCATCGTAATCGGCGTTGCCATAAGCATCGCGCGGGTTATGGTCGTCCTGCGCGGCTGTGCCGAACGCAATGCCGCCTTCGTCCAGAGAATGCGACCACGTATAGTTCGCATTGAACGTCAACCCGCGCGCAAACCTGCGCCGGAAACTGGTCTGCAGGGAATTGTAATTGGAGATGAGGTCGGTCCGGGTCATATTGATGCTCCCGAAACTCGGATACGGCTTGTTCGAAGTGCCCGGAAACAGCCGGTTCAAATTGTATCCGCCGGTCAGGTGTACGCCGCGATTGCCCACGTACCCAACCTGCAGCATGGAGTCTTTGCCCAGCGGTTGTTGCACATTGAAATTCCACTGCTCGGTATACGCCGTCTTCCAGTCCTTCGGCAGTGCCGTGTAGTTTGCCACAGCGGCAAACGAGATGGGCGGAAACGGGAATCCCACCAGATCCGGTCTCTCCTGCCGGCTGATGCTTCCACCCTGCTGCAGCACGTTGTTTGGCACGTTCTGCGCCAGCGCCGCGTTCAGTGTTCCGTAGAACATTCCGAACCCGGTGCGAATCACCGTTCCCGATGGGCCGAAGGGAGAATAGGCGATGCCCAGCCGCGGCGCAAAATTCTTGCTGGGAGCATTCACCAGCGAAGTTCCCACCGGATCCAGCGCGCCAGTCACCGGATTGAAGTTGGCCATCACACCGCTCGTCTCATAGGGTGACGAGTCGTACTGATATCGCAGGCCGGCGTTGATCGTCAGTTTGCGATTCACCAGAATATCGTCCTGCACAAAAAAGTTTTCGTACGTGTTCCGCATGCCGCGCCGTGGCTGTCCCAGCGTTCCCACGGTGAAGGGACTGTTCTTCGCGAAGTCCGTCAGATTTTGATAGGTGACCGTCCGCTGGAAAAGTAGCGCCTTATTGTCCTGGTTGCGAATAATCTGAAATCCAAATTTCAACTGGTGCCGGCCCTTCACCCAGTTCAAGGTGTCGAGCGTCGTAAAGGAATTGTTGGCGACATTCAGATCAAACAGTCCCGGACCCACTCCCGCCGACCCGCTGCCCAGCGCCGTGATCGGGAAGCTTTGAATCTCGGCAGAGTCCGCGGAACGCGGATCGATGTGCACCCGGTTCACCGCAAACCCAGCCTCGTTCAGAATCGTCGGCGAGAACGTGCGCGTGTACGTTACTTTGCCCAGTTGCAGCTTGGACGGTGCGGTCTGCACCTGCCCTCGCGCCACGCCGAAATAATTCTGCGTCAGCGACTCATTGATGTTATACCGCCCGGATAAATTGTCCCGGTCCGTAATTCTGTAGTCCACCTTGATCGCACCCGTATCCTCCGTCAGCGGATTAGACACGCCTCTTATGAACTGGCCCAGCCGTGGTTCCGCGGCGGAAACCGGACCATTCGGCAGCGGCAGCAAATCCAGCACGGGCTGTAGCGCCGCAGGCACGGTCTGCCGGAATGCCGCCGTCGGCACAAACGTATTTTGGATGATTCCCTGCCTCTGACGAATGCCTTCATAGTTGGCGAAAAAGAAGAGCCTGTCCTTAAGAATAGGTCCGCCCAGCGATCCGCCAAACTGATTCAGCCGGAAGGGCGGCTTGTTGCCCGTATTGAAGTAATTCCGCGTGTCCAGCTTGTCGTTCCTGAAATACTCGAACACGCTCCCGTGAAAGCTGTTCGTGCCCGACTTCGTGATCAGGTTGACCACGCCGCCCAGGGCTTGTCCATATTCAGCCGAAAACGAACTTGCGTAAACGCGAACCTCCGCCACCGAATCGACGCTCGCCCGGTTGATGCGCCCCTTACTCGATCCATAGGTGTTGTCGAGGATATCGAAGTCCACGCGGCTGGCGTCGGCGCCATCCAGGAGAAAGCGCACTCCGCCCTCACCGCGGAACGTGCTGGATCCGTTCACACTCTGCTGCGTCGATCCAGCCAGCATGCTGGCGCCTGGAATCACAGCCAGCAATTGTGTCAGTGCGCGCCCGTTCAGCGGCAGCGCGCTGATCTGGTTGCTGCTGATCAGGCCCCCCAGTGTGGTCGAAGAAGCCTCCACCAGCGGCGCGTCTGAGGTAACCGTGACTTTGTCTCCAACTGCCCCCGGCTGCAGCGTAATTTCGACACGCAGCCGGTCTGACACTCGCAGGCGATTATTCTCCAAAACCTGCGATCGAAATCCTGGCGCCGATGCAGTAATGCGGTAAGCTCCAATCGGCAAAACGGGAGCGACAAAACTGCCCTCGGCATTAGTTACTAAATCAGACCTCGCGCCCGTGGCCTGATTTTCCACCACGATCGTTGCGTTGGGAATAACGGAACCGCTGGAGTCAAAGATGGTTCCCAGGATGCTGCCCGTATCCAGCTGCGCGTAACAGGCCGCGGCCGAAATCAGGCAAATGATCAAACTCTGAGGCGAGAAAATTCGTGACATGGAAATCCTCCACCGAAGCTGGCTAGTTAGATTCGAGCTTAAAGTTTTATGTTTCGTGAGAATTATACATATTTACGCAACCGGCGGCACGGCCTCGCCGTTCATCGCGGCATCTACGAACTATCCGGCAACTCCACGCTTCACCCCATCAGGTCAGCGCGCCGCTGCTCGCATTCGATTTCCTGTCATATAAGATGATCGATAGCAAAAACGTATCAGGCATGCACGGCGACAAGCCTGGCGCTGGGAAATCAAATAAACCATGATCCTCTCTGAACAGCAACAAAACATGTCCTGGATCGAGCGCCTGAAAACGGTCGATTCACCCACCCTCTCCAATGCCATCGAATTGCTGAAGGTCCGCCCTCATCGCGACGGCTTCACTCCCCTGCAGGTCCGCTGCCTGTTTCCTGAATTCGGGCGCATGTGCGGTTACGCCGTCACCGCCCAGGTGGAAAGCATCACGGATTGCGAACCCTTCGACTTGAATCAGTTCGTCGAACTGTACAAAGCCCTGCAACAATCCCCAAAGCCCGCCGTGATCGCACTGCAAGAGGTGGGCGGCCATCCCGACTATGCAGCGCATTGCGGCGAAGTCATGGCCTCCGTGTTCCAACGCCTGGGCGCGGTTGGCCTGGTAAGCGATTGCGCCGTCCGGGATATCCCGGAAGTCCGCGCGCTCGGCTTTCATTACTTCGCACGCGGCGCCGTGGTGAGCCACGCCAACTTCCGCATCGCGCGGGTCGGCGTTCCCGTCCAGATCCACGGCCTCGTCATTCGCCCCGGCGACGTCCTGCATGCCGACGAGAACGGCGTCCTCGGCGTGCCCTCCGGCCACGAGGAAGAGATTCTCGCGCACATTGACGAGATCCGTAAGCGCGAACGGCGCCTGATGGACTGGGTGCGCAGTGATGCCTTCTCCGTGGACGGATTCCAAAAATTCGTGGAGTAAATAGATGTGGAGTGAATCAATCAGGATGAACCGCACCCTCAGCGTTCTAATTCTTGCTGCCCTCGCGCCAATGGCCGCGGCCGCCGCCGAACCAGAGCGGCAGGACTTGTTCGAAGGCAATAAGGGCGGCTACTTCACCTACCGCATCCCCGGAATCGTGATCACCGGAAAAGGGGTGATTCTGGCATACGCCGAAGCGCGTAAAACCGACGGCAACGATTGGGACAACATCGACGTCGTGCTGCGCCGAAGCGCCGATGGCGGCCGCACCTTCACTCCTCCCGCCGTGATCGTCAACGGAGACGGCAAAGCCGCCAACAACCCCGTCATGATCCCTGATTCCCAGACAGGAGATGTCCATTTCCTCCACTGCATTCACTACGGGCGCTGCTTCTACCTGCGCAGCGGCGATCAGGGAAGTTCGTTCTCACCGCCTGTCGAGATCACCGCCGTCTTTGAGAAATACCGCCCGCAATACCAGTGGACCGCAATCGCAACCGGCCCAGGCCACGGCATTCAACTCCGCAGCGGCCGCCTGCTGGTACCTGTCTGGCTTTCCAACGGCGGCGGCCACAATCACCGTCCCTCCGTGGTTTCCAGTATCTATAGTGACGATCACGGAAAGACCTGGAACCGCGGCGAGATCGTAGCGGACGCGCCGCTGAACCCGTCCGAAGCCGTCGCCGTGGAATTGGCGGACGGCCGCGTGATGCTGAATATTCGCAGCGAGGCAGCCGAACACCGCCGCGCCGTCTCGTATAGCAAGGACGGGGCGCACGGTTGGACCCGGCCGGCCTTCGTCCCGGACTTGCTGGAGCCCGTCTGCTTCGGCAGCATCGTGCGGCTCACCCGCAAGCCACAGGATTCCCGCAACCGGATCCTCTTTGCGAACCCAGACAATCTCTATTCCAGTGAATCCAAGCGCGAGGTCGTAGGAGCTTCTACCTGGACGGCCCACGCCGATCGCAAGAATTTAACCATCAAGATGAGTTACGACGAAGGCGCAACCTGGCCGGTATCTAAGGTGCTGGTCCCGGGCATGAGCGGCTATTCGGATCTCGCCGTAGCGGCGGACAAGAGCATCTATTGCCTTCACGAGCGCGGAGAGAGAATCGATAACATGTTCCGCCCGAACTTCCTCACCCTCGCCCGCTTCACTGCCGGCTGGCTCAGTGACGGGAACGACAGCATCCGCCGTAAGTAGGCTCGGCGCTACCGCGCCCGCACGATCTCGTCCGTCGCATTCACCTCACGCACCGCCCTCGCACGCTACATAATTCGAGAAGTTCATAAACTCTTGACACTTTGTATATTAATTAAGGTCAAACTACTGCAGTATCAGGATAAGTGTGGCGAATGATCTAAAATCGGAAGAAAATAGCAATGCAATGAATTCCACCGAAATGATCCCCGCCTTTCTGAGAGCCGTGTCGCTCTTTGCGGCATCGGACCCGAAGGGCGCTGGCAAGCATGGAGCGAAAACCGTCCCTGCGGCTGATCTCATCGACGTCAACTCAGCGACGCCGCGCCAATTGGAAACCCTCCCCGCCATAGGTAAAGTGTTCAGCAGCAGAGTGATCAACGGCCGCCCTTACAAAAACAAGAACGAACTGGTGGACCGGAGAATACTGCCGCCTTCTGTCTTTGCCAAAATCAGCAACAGAATCATTGCCAGAGAGATATAACCGGTACTCGGCCCGGCGTTGACCGGCAAAATGCCGGCGGTGCGCAAAAATCAGATGTGAAACGTTCCTAGGCGATCCCTCACTATTCTTTGCGGAAAAAATCCGTCAAGGAGTTCACCCATGAAAGACGCACCAAAACTGACTACTGACACTAACGCTGCCGACAACGATAACGGCTGCTGTCCTATCCTCTCGAAAGATCCCTGTTGCGACGTCCTGGATTTTCGTTACCGCCTGCCGCATCGCGTGCAGGTGAACGAACCGGCCGGCCGCCCCACCCTGGTAACAGTGGAGGTAATTCTGCACGTCAGATTGACGCGCTGTCCCGGACCCATGTTCCTCGGCGATCCCATTCACACCATCACGCTGTTGCCCGGCGAGAAAGTGAGGCTGTTCACCAGCGACCGACGCACGCGCTTCACTTTTGACAGCGCAACGAACGTCAGCTATCGCAATGAGCAGCTTTCCGAAGATCGCTACTTCATGGCGGCCATGCAGAACTCGATGTCCGATTTGTCGGTTACCGATACGTCTCACAGCTCCAACTCGGAATCGGGCAAATGGGATTTTCACGGCGACGCCAGCGGCTCGCTTGGCTTCTTCTCGGCAAGCGCTGATACCAATGCCAACGGCTCGCACAGCGGTTCATCCACGTCGGACTTCGCCCGCCAGCTTTCCTCGCACGCCAGGGCGTCCTCCAACCAATCCGTGCAAGCTACCCATGCGGCGGCGTCGCTATCCATCGGCGAAGTCTCTACGCGCTCGCACGTACAAACGGAATCGGAAGATCACTTTGAATCCTCCTCCCGCGAGTTCTCCAATCCGAACCACTGCCAGGCAATCACGTTCTTTTTCTATCGTCTGAACAGGAAGCAGATTGTCACCCTCACCTTGGAACGGATCGAGCGCCGCATTGACGACCCCGTTGCGCCCACCCGTGTATCGCAGAATCCTACGGTTTCGCGCGGGCAGATCTCGGTGGTGCCAACCAGCGTGCTGGCGACTCAGAAGGATCGTGTGGCCGTCGAACAAATCGGCCGCGACAGCGTTGCCGCAGACGACCGGCACAGCTTCCCCGGGTCAGCCACATTTGGCGTGAATTCAGCGCAGTTCAGCCCCGCGCTCCAGGCTGCCCAGCCTCTATCGGCCGCGGTTCGGAAGGCAGCGTTGGATCAGGTGGATAAGGACCTCGTCTCCGCCGGCTTGCTCACCGCGGTAGGCGGCCCCGTCTCGCCCCAGGCGCAGCAGGAATTCCAGGTCATTAGCGAATCCTGCCTGCCCACCGCCGGCGTCATCGTTAAGGGCTGCCTGGACACGTGCGATATTTGCGAGCCCGAAGTGCAGCGCAAGATTCAGCTCGATCTCGATGAACAGGAACTCCGCAACCAACTGCTGAAGCGCCAGATCGAGTTGCTGGAAAAATCGCAGGAATATCGTTGCTGTCCCACGGATTCCTCCGCGAAAGAATAATCCAGAGTTGCAATGTATTGCGCAGTGGGAGGCCGTCCTCCCACTGTTTCTGCCCTTCCTCTTTCTCCCTCATCCAAGAACAAACGCACCACGGTATTTATTCACTCCGTCTGAAACGATTTCTCCCGGCTATTCACTTTGAAGTGTCCGGCAGATTCTGAAGCCGGTCTCTCAATCAAAACAAGAAAAGTGGAGGCGATTACTCACCCGAGTAACCCAAACATCATGGCAACAGAGAAAAAGAACAACCCGTCCCCCAAGGAGGAGATTTCCACCCCGCGGGCCGACATCACTGAGGTCGTCCCGGAGCGCTTGAATTTCAAGGCGCTCGTCCTTGGCAACCCGAACTATTTCGGCAGCTTCCCCAAACTGGGCGGCCCCATTGTCCTACCGAAGAAATCAGATACCGCCTATGAGGAAATCACGTGTCTCGGCCTCAGCCCCCAGCAGCAGCGTCTGGAAGCCGTCATCAACATCAAGCAGCACAGCGGCTACGGAACCGACGCCTGCGGAGCGGGCACCATCGAATACGTGCGCTTCTACGTCCAGCACCCGGACGGGTGGCACGATCTGGGAAGTACTTCATTCCAGGTTCACAGTCTTCTCACTACTCCTCTGCCGTTAAGCTATTCGGCGTCGGTCGACTTCACCGAAGCCCGCAAGTTCTGCTTTACGGAAAATATCGTAAACGTACGGGCAATTCTTTCGTGGAACATTGAACCGCCGCCCAACGATCCCGGCTTCACGCCGCCTTGGGGCAATGTGAAAAACGCGCGCGTGCAGGTGGCGCCGCGCTTGTTCTTCGAGATTGCTATCGCCGAGCTCATCACGTCGAACGTCCTGAAAATCGACCCCGAAGTGCTTCATACGGTGGACGTCTCAAAAACACTGTCGGCGAAAGTGCAGCAGCCGTTGAAGTACGCCGATCTGAAGGCGGATTACGCGAACACCAAGGTGCCGAGTCACCGTTTTGGTTTTACCGAAGCATTAAAGTTGCTCGAAAAGCCGCTGGAACGCGTTCTGCCACTGCCCAAATCAGGTCCCCCGGTTCGTGGCAACGGCGGTGATCAGCGCCAGCAGGCTAACCTCCCCGCTGCGGCGTTCACCACCCTCACCGCGGGCACTGAACTGGGCGCCATTCTTCAGGCCATCAGTGTACAGTCAGGCGACCGGTCTTTCGAAGAGTTGATGTGTGCCGGCTACAATCCTCAAACCCGCGAACTCGACGCCGTCATCCAGATCAAACAGAATGCCGGGTACTCCGGAGGCTTGTGCACCGCCGGCAGCAAGGAATATGTCAGCTTCTTCGCCTTCATCGCAGGCGCCTGGCAGGACCTCGGAACGGCGACCGTCAATGTGCATGATCTGGCGGCCGTAAGCCCCGGAAATCCGCTGATGTATGCCGTCTACCGCATCTCAAATCTGACGGAAATGGCATGCCACGATTTAACCGGTGTTCCCCTGCGCGCGATTCTTTCCTGGCAGGCTCAGCCCACCGGACCCAACTTCTCGCCAGTATGGGGAAACGTCGTCAATACGCACGTGCAGGCGCAAATCGGGGCAGCCGAACCGGGCAATCACATTCGCCTCATGCGTCTGGGCAGCGTGACCGTCAATGGCATCAGCAACACAACCGGGCTCGCCAATCCAACCGGTGTCGCCGGCGATTGCGTTGGTAACGACAGCCCGCTCGGCGGAGAGATTATCGTGGACGGTGATTTCACGCCGAAGATCGACGTGTTCAATCACGTTACCGGCCTCTTGCTGCCGTTTAGCAAGCCCATCATCTACCAGGTTTGGGTCACTCGAACGGACGTTTCCAGTTCGCCGTTCCAGCTCACCAACCCATTCGGGATTGCACTGTTCCCGCCCGACGCCTTATTTCCGCCTGTGATTTTCAATCAGACTGTGCTGCCCGCTCCAGGTCCCGTGATTGGTGGAGTGGCCGGCACGGAGTACTACAGATACATGGAGTCGAACCTGCAAGCCGTGAATCCGCGGACGCTGGCCGCCTTTGAGGCCGGTGGCCTTGCTGAGGGAGACTACCTCGTCGAAGTTCGCGGCTGGGTCTGGAATGGCATTGATTACGTTCCCATGGTTACCCAAAGCAAGAATATCCACATTTACAACGGGTATCCGCACTTCGAAGGCGTTACTTTGGAACATCGGCCTCAGGTCAGCCTCGGCCTAACTTCCATCGTCGACTGCGGGGATGTAAAAGTAGGGGACACAATCACTGGAACCTATTCGGTGAGTGATAACTTCTTCAACGAAGTGACTCTCTCGCTGGTTCCCATTACGGTGGGCGGGGTGCTCCAGCCCGAAAACGTCGTCGTGTTGTCCAACTCCAACGCGGCGCCGAACCAGGTAGTCTACGACGGATCAAATACCACGGGTACGAGCGGTACATTCACGCTCGACACCACAGGAATGACTCCGTGTGGCTACACCATCGAATTGCAGGCAACGGATCGCGCGCTGGTCGACAGCCATTGCTACGAGCATCGGAACCGGCTGGGCGTTGGGTTCTGCTTGCGGGAGAAATAACGGTCGCGAAAGCGCCGAAATTTGAGGGCCTCCTGTCCCGGCTATCCAGCCGGGCGGGAGGCGATTCTTACCATGACAGTACTTTGCTGGTTCCTCATCTGCGTCCTCTCCGTCTGGCGGATCACTCATCTGCTCAGCACGGAAGACGGACCCTTCAAGTGCATCTACAAATTGCGGCGATTCATCCATGCCGGGCCCGTGCCCGTCTCTGCCCTGCCAATGGGCCGCGCGGCGCGAATGAGAGCGGTTCTGGCTGAGTTGCTCGATTGCTTTTACTGTTTGAGTCTCTGGATCGCGGCTCCCTTCGCCCTGCTGCTTGGAAGAGGGTGGCGGGAAGTATTTATCATCTGGCCCGCACTCTCCGGCGCGGCCATTCTGCTGGAGCGGATCACAGCTCCCCGCGCCCCGGCTTATCTGGAAGACCCCGTCGAAACACTAATGGAGGTGGAGTATGAGTTGTTGCGGAAGAACGAGAATAGAAGAGACAAGAGCCGATAGATCCGTCGCCACGGCACCCGCACCGGAGCCGGTCAGGACCGTCGTATTCGAATATATCGGCCGCACGTCGTTAACCATTGTTGGGCCGGTAACGCGCATGAGCTACCGGTTTGACAAGCCAGGGGCGCGCGCAACCGTCTTCGCACGGGACCGGCATTCACTGAATCTCGTTCCTGTCCTCAAACAGGTCAGCGCATGATCTGACCTTCAGCATTATCGCGTGTAAACCTGGAACGGCGCCCAATAATACGGCTTCCGGTATGCCCCTTCCGAGTGGATCATCGCCAGCTTTGCCGTCCGCAGCGCATCCACCGGGCTCTGACCGGATTCGATGGCTCCGTACAGACCGTCCATCATCCCTGCGCTGGAGCTGTCGTCTACATCCCAAAGCCCCGCGATGACACTGCGTGCGCCGGACCGCAGGAACGACCATGCCAGCCCGACAATGCCTTCGCCGGCATAAGCACGGGAGCCGGCGCTCTTGCAGGCGGAAATGGTCACCAGGTCCGCGTGCAGCGGCTGCTCCATGATGTCGCGGGTGTACAGCTTGAAGCGCGCGGCCTTCGGAGACAGAATAATCGCGGAGTCCAGCGGGCTTCCGGCGTTCACGTCGGCATGGGCGCTGAAATGGATCAGCGAGAATTGCTGCGGATCTGCTCCACGGTAGCTGTCCGGAGTCGCATCGGCTTTGCTAAGGAATGTCTTCTTCGCCGCAGGAAACCGGCCGCGGAGTTTGTTGATCTCCGTCGAGGCAAACTGCAGCGGTGGATAAGGCGTTCCTGCATAAAGCGGATCGCCGATAATCAATAAGGACGCGGGCAGTACGGGCTTCTCAGGCGCCGCCGCGGCCAGCAGGCCCAGCGAAGGAGCAATGGTCACAGTTGCGTCTTCAATCCAGTAGTGAGCCTTCGCGCCATACACAGGCAGAGTTTCAAAATTCAGCAGGTGCAGCGGACCGTCAGGCACCAGCACAATCCGCGAACCGGCCGGAATCAGTCCAGCCGCTGGAGCAATCAGTATCTGAAACAGCCGCGCCCCCGCCGCGCTCTCCGTTTGCAAGGGGTCTCGCACCCCGTCTTCGAGGAACGCGCGATACTGCTGCACCAGGGCCTGGATTTCAGCTGCCGGCGGCAGCGGAAAACATTTCACCTTTGCCGCTGATACTACCCATAGATAAGAATTTGTGGGTGCAAGCCAGTAAAAAAGCAGCACGCTTCCCGATCGCTTCGCGAATGACTGATAGGATGCGGAACGGGATCGGGGCGCCGGGGTCAGCGAAAGCTTCTCCATCAGGATTCGAGCCCTGCTGGAATCCGCGACTTCGAGCGCTTTCTCCGTTGCTCCACTGGCCACCAGCGCCTCCACGTATTCCTGATAGAAATGGATCAGCCGGGATAAGAACGTAATCTTGTAGTCATCGCGCGACAACTCCGCCCGATTCTGTTCAATCACCTGCAGCGCCGTCTCGAATTCTTCTCTTGCCAGCGGCTTCTTCCCCATTTGGGCATACGTCTGGCCCAACCCTGCATGCGATTGCCAAAGGACGGCGGGCTCGCCCGGAGCGGCTTGCATCGCCTTCCTGTAATTCGCAATGGCCTCGTCCATGCGCCCTCGCCCCGCTGCAATCACCGCCGAGTTCAGGCTGGCATAGCCAGTGGCCCGCGCGTCTTTCGCCAGCGAGAGCTCTTTCAGATTCGCTTGTTCGGCCGCCTCCCAGTTCCCGGCCGCTGCAAGCGCCGCCGACAGATTATTATTCAATCTGCGGACTTCCTCGGAACCGGGAAATTCCCTCGCGATCGCCAGCGCTTGCCGGTAACACTCGATCGCCTTAAGCTGATCTCCCTGCCCGGAATAGGTGCGCCCCATCTCCCCGAAGATGTCGCGCCGTACCGCTTTCACCTCACTGGATCCCAGCCGCTCGACCGCTTCCTGCCGCCGTTTATTGGCTTCGGCGAAATTGCCTAATTGTGTGTGGCACATAGCGGCGTTATTGAGAACGGCCGCAATCAAGGTTCCGGAACCGGACACCCTCGCGCGAGCCAATGCCTGCTCAAACCAGCCGAGAGCTTCATCAAAGCGCGACTTGCTCTTGCTCAGCATCCCCAGGTCGAGAAGAGAAATGGCTTCGTGATATGGGTCGTGCTGCTGCACCGCCCGCTCTCGCGCGGACAGGAACAACAGTCGGGCTTCGTCCGGATGACCCGCCGCAACCATCCCCATGCCTTGCAGCACCTCGATTTCCCCCAGCAGGCCGGAGAATCCATGGGAGGAAGCCTTGCGGTGCGCCTCATTCAATAACTTCGCGGCCTCGGCTTGGGATCCCCTTGTCAGCATGTATCCCTGCAGCATGTCGCGGCGCGCGTCCACTTGAAAGAAGGCATCCCCATCGGGAGGATGCTCGGCCAGAATCGCCGCAGCCGCCTGGCGCTCGCCCTTGTATAGCAGGGCCTCGGCTTCCAGCAGGCGGAACCGCCAGTGATAGCTGGACGTCGCAGGATAGCGCTGCGCAGCGGAATGCGCCTCGTCCCTCGCCTGGGCCAGGTCGCCCCGGCGAAAGGCTGCGTTGGCTCGTTCAAACTCGACTTCAGGCGACGGGCCGGAGTGGCGGTTGCAGCCTGCGGACACAAGGCATAGTGCCAGCACGAGCTTCATGAATGCAGTTTAGCTTGGCGGCCACCAACTGCCGTTGGCATCGCCTTCCACGAACGCGCCCCGGAGTTCGTTTTGCGAACCCATCTGCACCCGAACCAGTGTCAGCCTCCGGTTGTATTCGTTAATCAGCACCTCGCCAAAGTAGATGGCTCCGAACCCCTTGCGCCGCAGGATGTGTCCCTCGATCGCCTCGTTGCCCCACCGGATGCTGCGGACAATCGAAGACACCGCGTATCCGTTGACGCGCGGAATGTTTTTTCCAAACGATGGCTTAGGTTGCCGCGGCCCACGCATGAACCAGAGACGGCAATCTGAAAAGAAGTTCCTGTCTTCCTTGAATCGCTTTTCCAGATCCGCCATCCGCGTCAGTTCCAGAAACTGCGGCCGCAGTTCCAGGTGGATCGGCCGGCCCTCGAGAAACATTCCTTCGAATTTCGGTTTTTCTACAAACTCGATGCTCGGCTGCCCCTGCGCTCCATGAGTGGACCGCATTTGCAGCGATAGGGCGCTGGCCACAAACTCAATATCGCGGGGATGCGGATCTTCATCGTCGGACGGCCGGTTGATCAGGCGAATTTTCTCCAGCGAGACCCGGAGAGTGGTGGTTGCCGTTTGCTCCCTGAGCACGCCGTCCACTTGCGTCCGGCATTCTCCGTAGGAGAAAATTCCTGCGAACGAGGGGTCCGAGCCCGCGACAAACGATTCGGAGTGCCCGCCCGTAACAGGCAGTGCGCTCTGGCCGTGAACAGGAATCGGCTTGTCTTGCGGGATCTTCCCTATCTTTGTCAGGACAACTCCGGCAGCTGCCGCGTTGCCATGGAAAACAAATCGCCGGAGAAACGGGTTCGTCTCGTCCGCAGCGGATTGTGACATTCTATCCCCCTTTCAAATACGCGCCTTCGCTTGAAACAATGAGTTTACTAATAACTTTTGCAAAAGTGAAACGATTTCTAGCCGCGCCTCACTATATCCACGGAGTAGAATGGCGCCGGCGAAACGATAATAAAACACGCCGGGCGTTGCGGGTGGGGAATGGATGAATTATGGCTTCCCTCAAATCGGAGGATAGAAAAATGGCTTGTACGGTCCGGCAATCCTGGCCCCTGGACTTCGCGCGGACGGTAACCCGAAAACAACAACCGGCGCCCTTCTATTCGGAAGAAAACCAACCGGACCAGCAGGCCGGCACTGGTACGCTGTACTCCAGGAGGCGAACGGAGGTGGTGTTCGACGAGAAACTCCTGATCGCGCTGCGAGACCGGGACCAGACGGCGGAAGAGTATCTTGCGGGAACCTTCAGCCGGCCGCTCTCTTTGAAACTGGCCTCACGCTTGCGCTCCCCTCAACTCATCGAAGACGCCCGGCAGGAGACGTTCCTCCGCGTCCTCACCTACTTTCGCTCGGGCAAAACTCTCGACAATCCGGCCAGCCTGCCCGCATTCCTCATCGGCATCTGTAACAACGTCTGCCTGGAGTTTCTTCGATCCCATGTGCGCCATGAGCAGATACCGGTAACGGCCCCGGATCCGGCCGATGAGAGCTTGAATCCCGAACAGAACGCCGTCACGCAGGAATCCAAACAACTCGTGAAAACGATCCTCAACGACCTCGAGGAAAAGGATCGGCGATTGCTCCGCCGCGTCTTCCTGGATGAAGCCGATAAGGACGAGATCTGCACGGAGATGGGCGTCGATCGCGACTATCTCCGCGTTCTCGTGCACCGCGCCAAGCTTCGGTTCAGGACAGTGCTTGCAGCTGCGGTGGGAAGATGAGGAGTGGGATGGAACACACTGAGGCGGTAAACGTACAAGCGGTGGAGAGATATCTTCTCCACGAATTGTCCGGCGCCGAATTGAAGGCCTTCGAAGAGCACTTCTTCGTCTGCACTCAGTGCGCCGCCGATCTGGAATCATCGACGTTGTTTATTGCCAATGCGCGCCAGGTCTTCCGCGAAGAACGTGCGGAAGCAGGCAGCACCGCGCCCGCCCTGCCGTGGTGGACGTCTCTCGCGGAATCGTGGAGGAAGCCCTGGGCCTGGGCGCCCTCACTGGCCGTGTGCAGCCTTGGAGTCCTCGCGCTCTACCAGGGTTTCATCCTCATGCCGGAATTGGCGCAAAGGGCGCAGGTGGGCAATGAAGCGCGGTCGCTTCCCACCTTTCCCCTCACCGGCGTGTCCAGGGGTGAAGCGCGTGCGATCGTAGTGCCGCGCGAGACACCATTTTTCGGAGTTACATTCGACATCACTCCGGGACCAAGCTTCCCCGCCTATCACTGCGTATTGCAGAATTCCGGCGGCCGCGTTCAATTTGCGGTAGCCGTTCCCCCGCCGCCACCCGGACAGCCGGTGACCATCCTGGTGCCTGCCCGCGGGCTGCAGCCGGGAATATACAAGCTGGTCTTGTTCGGAGCCTCCGCTACCGGCGGTGAAAACACAAAGATCTCAGACTATGAGTTCCGCCTCGATCTCAAATAGCTCAGCGCCGCTGCCGTAAATATTCCTTCGGAAAAATGCACCGCATCGAGTAATTCGGCACCTGCACCTGTCCCGGCCGCCAATCGCCCACGCAACCCGCCAGCAGATAAGCTTCATGCTTGCTCATGCCGGTCAGCTCCCCAATCCAGCAGATCATCTCCCGCAGCGCCAATCGCGCAGCCTCTTCCAGCGGCGTCGCGATCCCGATGGTCACCAGCGAATCGGCCGTCTCCACGCGCGGCCACACCATGTTCGGACTTCTGCCCTTGATCACCTCGCAGCGCAGCGTGATCTCGCTCCGCATCTCCACGCTGCCAATCTCGCCGTCGCTCTGAATCGCGTGGCAATCGCCCAAACACAACAGCGCGCCATCCACATTCACAGGCAAGTAAATCGTACTGCCGGCGGCGATCTCCTGCACGTCCACATTGCCGCAATGCCGGCCCATGCTGCCCGAAAAAATCGCCTCCATTGCCGGCACCACCCCGATCGTCCCGATCACCGGCCGCACCGGAATCCGGATATCTTCCGCGAAAATCACATGCCCGTCCCGGATCTCCACCAGGGTCGTGTTGGGCTGCGGGAAGTAATCCTCAAGATGGAATAGAAACGGCCAGTAGCCCATGTACCCAAGCGTGTCGCATTTCTGTTCGAGGATATGGACAGCCAGCGTATCCCCGGCCTCGGCGCCCTCCACGAAGATCGGGCCCGTCACCGGATTTCCGTAATATCCCTGCTTGCGCATCGCCAGCAGAAACTCCGGCGTCGTATGTTCCGGAACGCGCGTCCGTCCCCCGCGCGAATCCTCCGTCTCCACCAGGAAAACCTCGCCCTGTTCCACTCGCAGAACCGGTGGCAGCCGGCGGTCAAATACGGGCGTTAGCTTGTCTCGGGTGACTCGTTGCATCCCTACAGTATGATGGAGACTTTCATGAAATCCACCATCGCCGCAGTGGAAGTGATCCCAATCCGCGCACCGCGCAAAGAAGCGGTCCGCTCCGGACTGAACCAGAACGACCCGGTCAGCGCCTCCGAGTTCGGCATCATCCGCATCCTCACCGAATCCGGCCTGGAAGGGCTCGGTGAGATCTCCATCACCTTCCCCCGCATCGGCCACTCTCTTTGCCACGCCGCCTCCAACCTGATCGCTCCGGCACTCATCGGGCTCGACACTCTCGCGCGTCCGCGCGTCCTCGCAACCATCGACCGGCTGCTGGCAGGAGAGCTAAGCGCGCCCTACATCCGCGCCGCCTTCGAGATGGCGCTGCTCGACCTCGCCGGCAAGCACTACAGCGCGCCCGTCTTCGAACTGCTCGGAGGCCGCATGCGTGATCGCATCCCCCTCGCCTGGGGCATCTATCAAAAATCACCCGAAGAGATGGCCGCCGATGCCATCATCGGGATACAGTCCGGCTTTCACGCCATCAAGCTGAAAGTGGGCCGCGCACTCGACGACGATGTCGCCGCCGTACGCGCCGTGGCCGCCGCCGTAGGGCAGGGCATTCCGCTCCGGCTCGATGCCAACGGTGCATGGTTATCCGTCGCCGAGGCCGCGCGAGCCATTGAGGCTTTCGCCGCCATCGCGCGCATCGCCTGGATCGAACAACCGCTGCCTCGCCACGATCTCGACGGACTGCGGCTGTTGCGCCAGCGAACCTCGGTGCCCATCATGGCCGACGAAAGCTGCCAGTCGCTGCGCGATGCCTACGACCTCGCCCGCGCCCAGGCCGCCGACGTGTTCAACGTCTACGTAGTGGAAGCCGGCGGCCTCGAAGCCGCCGCTGCAATTTTCCAGTTCGCCGCCTCCGTGGGCATCCCCTGCATTCTCGGCAGCCAGGCGGAAATGGGAATTGGAACCGCGGCCTGCGCCCATCTCGGAGTCACCGTGCGAAACCTGCCCTACGCCTGCGAGACGTTCGGACCCCTGCGCTACAGTTCAGACTGCGTTGCCACCCCAATCCCGATTACCGACGGATTTCTAACCCCGCCGGATGGTCCGGGGCTTGGCGTCACTCTCAATTGGGAAGCGGTCGAAAGTATGAGAGTTTAATCCGGCAACAATACTCGTCGCACCTTAGTTAGGCATGCGAACGGACGGCCCGAGTCGCGATATCCTCGTTGAACTCGATGGAACCGTGTCTCCCGACAAGATCCTCTGGGAAACTCGTACCGCGTGGAGCGCCAATGGGTGAGGCGGCCAACCTGACAAAGGATTTCGGCGGATTCTCGCTATTTGGAACAATCCAGATGATCGCATTCGGGTAAAGTCCAGTTCGACCTTCGACTCAATTACCGAGCCCCTGGCAGAGGCTTGGAGTCGCTTATACAAATGGTCCGCACGGGCTTGTTTGCGAACACCACTATTCTTGAGGACCACCACAAGCAGCGAGAACAGAGCGCGGCTTTCTCTCTTCAAGGAAATGCTCTAAGGCTTCCGTAACCACCGAGTTCAGATTTTTATCATGTTCAACCGCGTAAAGAGCGATCCGGCGATGAAGCTCTGGGGCTGTCCTCACATTGAATGAACCCTTAAACGGCTTTTCCGGTTCTTTGCTAATCTCTTTACACAATTCCAAATAGTCGTCTACGGCCTCCCTGAAGCTATCCCGAAGGCTTTTTACGTCGGTTCCTTCGTAGCTTAGTAACGCCGGGATGAACATCACCTTGCCGTAGAACACCTCGTCTTCATTGTTGTAGTGAACTGAACCTTGATAGCCGGCATACTCCATGAAATCCTTGCTCATAAAATCCCCCCAACCTTCAAACAGGTTATGATCTGCTCCACCTGGTACGACTTCAATTCGTTACCGGGGTGCGGTTTGTGAAGAATGATTGGCCCATATTCTTCATGCAGGAATCTTCTTCGAGATCCCCCTGTCTTGCCTGCCGAGGATTCCACATACCCGAATCCACTAAGGAGCCTACTGAGTTCACTCCAGGTGAAATCTTTCGGTTTGCCAAGGAACCTCTTCAGTAACTTCTCGTTCTGACTCATGCTCGCAACTGTTAGACAATCACTTGCCTGATCAGTGTGCTACAACATGTAGATGTATTGCAACTAAATTTAGTTACAGATTAGTCCTTGCCTCTTAAGTTGTTGTGTGCATTGAGAGCTTCATCATTGAATAGCATTGCAGAGGTCTTTCGCGATGCTTCGCACGGGCGGTGTACCCTCAAGCTTATGGGTACTATTGCCGACCCGTGAGGTAGCCAAATTCGAGCCTGACGGCCATTACCCCCCCCGATAACTAAATGGGTGGAACAGAACGCGACACCGCTTCACCCAACCACGCGCAGCCCAAGGTGTTTCACGAGCGGTTCAAAATCCCGGTCACTCGGCAGCAGATCGTATCCATCCTCAATGCACCGGGTCGCAATCACGGTGTCAATCGTCTTGCGAACCGTCAAGCCGAGGCTCCGCAGTGCCCTGAAGTTCTCCGCTGCCGCAATCACTACCCCCAATCCGCCCATCTCCACCACCGTCAGGGAAGTCAGCAATTTCCGTGCGGTCTTTAAATCGCGATCGTTGTCAAACCCCAGCAAAACTTCCGTCAGAATCCAATCGCCAACCGCTAGCGGCTCATCACCAAGCAGCCTGTCGAGTTTGTCGGTTTGCGGCGTAAAGGCCCATTGAAGGAATCGATCAAGCCGCTGGTGTCCACCAGAATCAACGGTCATTCCTTATCGCATCCAGAGCGCCTTTCCATTTCAGCTTTCCGCGAAAGCGTCGCATCTCCATCTGCTTCTGCAGCGGCAAAAGCGTCTTTAGGCCCCCGGCGTCAGCCTCGCGCTTCGGCTTCAGACGCGTTGCGCGCTGTGCGTCCCCTGTTGGTTTGTCGTCAATCACAGCCATCTACCCCCAATGCGGAAAGAAAGCCCTCCAATTTTCGTACAAAATCATATCCTGCACCTCCACCGGAATCACCGGCAACCCCGTCCCCTGCACCGGCTTATTCACATTCCGCAACCCCGCCACAATATTGTCCATCGTCCCAGACGGAAAGTCCGATCCCGGCAGTATCTTATGTTCCACCCCATACTCCATCGCCGTAACCAGCGCCTGCCAGTATCGCCACGGACGATAATGCACCGCACTGATATCGGTATAAACATTCGGGCACTTTCGAATCAGCACCATCACATCGGTCTCCCAAGGATGCCCCAGATGCGCGATGATCATCTTCAAATCCGGAAAGTCCATCGCCACATCTTCCAATTGCAGCGGCAATCCCCACTTCAATTTGGCGGCACTCGGAAAAGTGGTTCCCTGGTGCCACATAATCGGCAACCCATACTGTTGGCATTTCCGAAAAAGCGGCCAGTATTTCCGGTCTTGCGGGTCGAAGTGCTGATATACCGGACCCAGTTTCAGCCCCCTCAGCTTCAACGTATTCACGCAATAGTCAAGCTGCTCCAGGTGGTCCGGCTGCGTCGGATCTACTGACGCCCATCCCTCGATCTTCTCCGGATGCTCAGCCGCATAGTCCGCAATAATCTCGTTCGGCACCCACATTCCGGACGCCTTCGCCTGCAGCCCAAACACCACCACGCGGCTCATCTTCGCGGCCGCTTCCCAATGCGGCCCGGGCTTCGCATCGTAGCAGTGCTTATCCAGATTCGCCGCATAAGCCAGCCCGCCGCTACGCTTCAGTTTCACCAGCTTCGAAGCCAGCGCTTCGTCGGCATACTGCTCGCTCAGGTGGTCTGGATACCACATCAGATGGGTGTGGCAATCAATGATAGGGCGCTTGTCCATCCTACGAGTATGAAGCCTCGAACCATGCCTTTGGAGGTAGGTCCCCAGACCCGCAGCCGACCCCCCAGGTCGGATCCCAACTTTTTTCAAAACTTCAACACAACCACCTCAGCAACATACAGCCAAACGCCACTCCGCCCCCCAAACCCACAAGCTATCCTCACCACGGAGATAATACCCATGCCCTCACGCGAACGCCGCAACGGAGCCCTCGCAGCCGGAAAGAAAACCCCGGAAGGAATACAAAAATCCTCGATGAACGCCGTCCGTCATGGCCTCACAGCCAAATCCATCGTCCTCGCCACCGAATCCCGCGAGGAGTTCGACGAACTGCTTCAGCACTACGTCGAATTCTACGATCCCGCTAACACCATCGAGCGCGACCTGGTGCATGACATGGTAGCCGCCCGCTGGCGTATGCAGCGCGCCCGCAATCTCGAAACCGTCACGCTCGATCGTCGAATGGTCCAGCGGGAATCCGCGAAGCTCCATTGGGAACCGGCCATCGAAGAGTCCGATCGTGCCGCCGCTGCAGTCTCCTACCTCACCGCCAACGGCCTGTCGCTCGACCTCATCCTGCGTTACGAAACCAGCTTCACTCGCGCCTTCGACCGCGCTCAAAAAGCTCTCGACAAAATGCAGAAAACCCGCCTGCAATCAGAGGCTGCCGAAGAATTGCGAAACGAACCGGTCGCACCCGCCCCGGCACCCGGCATCGAAAGCTGCGGCGCCACGCCAGCCGCGCAACCCGCGGCCGAGAATCAACCCAAGCCGTTCACAGCCCGCATCAAGCGTTATCAAACACCGCGCGATCGCAAGGGTAGACGGGTCTCAGCGGCACGCAGATACTTCCTGGTTCGTAGACAACACCCTTACGAACCGTCAGCAGTGGTTCAATCAGGCGCTCGCCAATGCGGGGCAATCGATGCGTGTCGGTAAATGTAAAAGAACCATTCCGCACGCGAAACTGCAGCAGATCGGCGGCAGATCCAACACGCAGCGATCCGAATTCCCCGCCGCGCCCCAACACGTTGGCCGGCGCAATCGTGGACTTCGCAATCACGTCCTTCAGGCTCATGCCCAGGCACAAAAACTTCGACATCACCTGCGGCATCGTCACCAGCCACGGACTGTCCACGCTGTACCGGTGAAGATCCGTGCTGATCGTGTCCGGCCAGAAATGATGTTCGAACGCTCGCTGCGCGGTCTCCCACGCAAAGCTTCCGCACCCGTGCCCGATGTCAAAGATGACGCCGCGCTCCCGTGCCAGGTTCAACTCGGGGATGAACCCATCGGGCGTATCGGCCACCATGCGATTGGTGCGCCCGTGAAAACAGTGCGTCAGAATATCGCCCGGGCGCAGGTGGTCCAGAACATAGCGTTCGTCCGCGCCGGCGCTCACATGGGCCATCACCGGCATCCCGGCCTCGCGCGCAGCCTCTATGGCCAGATCCAGAGCCTGATTGCCGTGGTCCGCCGTCATCGCGCCCAACCGCACTTTGACTCCAACCGCCACATCGCGGTTCTCCGCCGCCACAATCGCCGTCTCCAGCGGCCGCGCATATCGCAGATCGACAAGTTCCTCCGCGAACGGACCATGAAGTCCCATAAACGAAACATGCACAAAGGCAAGAATCCTCGCGCGGCTGGTCTGAATCGTGGCCCGGCGAAATTCCGGAAAATTGGCAAAGCCCGATGTGCCGGCGTCCACCGCGGTAGTGACGCCGTGATTCAGGCCGATCTCTGCATTAATTCCGTAGAGCCCGCCTTCATACCAGTGGCCATGCAGGTCCACCAGTCCGGGGCACAGGTAGGTTCCTGCGGCATCCCGCACATCATCGCAACCGGTGACGTCCAAAGCCGGCCCGACGGATTCAATCCGTCCGTCTCGAATGCCAACGTCCGCGATGCCATCCAGATCCTGTGCGGGATCGATCACGTGGCCATTGCGGAATACCAGATCAAACGGCGTGAACATCTTCTTAGCTTACGGGCTGCTGCATCGTGCCGGTTTTCGCAGCGCGGTAAAACGCCTCGATCACCCGGATCGCGTTTGTGCTCTCCTCGCTGGAAGGGTGCGGCCGCCGGTCCTGTGCGATCGCCGCGCACAATTCCCTTACCTGCGCGGAGATGCCCACCAGCACCTTCTCAGGATGCGTCTCAGACGTGTAGAACACGCAGTTGCGTGCGCCCGCACTCGACCGCAGCTCATACCCGCTCCATGTATGAACCACAATGCTGCCGCGGGTTCCCATCAGTTCCAGGTCGCAAACCAGCGGATGCGGTTCGGGCAGCAGTCCAAAGGTCAGTTGCGCGCAACGGCCGCTCGGGAACCCCAGCGTCATCTGCGCGGAGTCTTCCACCCGTTGGTCTAGAAAGCGGTTGTTCGTAAATCCGCCAACAGACGAAGGCATCTCGCCGAGAAACCAAAGCACACGGTCCACTAGATGGACCCCGGACGACAGAACAGTTCCGCCACCGGCCATGGCCGGATCTAGATACCAGCGGGGAGAATTCACAAAGCCAAAATGCTCAAGCACGCAATCCCGAACCATGACAATTTCACCAATGCCGCCGTCTTCCACAATCCGTTTCGCCTCCAGAATCTCCGGATAGAAGCGATGCGTCATTCCCACCAGAACATGTTTGCCCGATTGCCTTTCGGCGGCGGTGATGCGTTCGGCATCATTCACCGTGGTAGCAATCGGCTTCTCCAGCAGGACGTGCTTTCCCGCGGCCAGCGCCAGCAGTGCCTGTTCACAATGCATCCCTGTGGGCGAGCAGATGCTCACAATGTCAACCTCGGATTCCAGCAGATACCGGTAGTCGGTGAAGCGCTGCATGCCGGCCGGAACACCAGCCAGAGCGGGGTCCGCCACGCCGGTAACCCGCACTCCGTTCTGTTCGTACGCCGCCATGTGGAGGCGGCCCGTGTAGCCGAGACCGATGATTCCCGCCGAGAGGTTTTTCATGATGGCATCCAGCTATCTGACTATCATATTGCGAATATCTGGCCGCCCCCGTATTCTTGTCGAATGGCCATCATGACAGTTCGCGGACCGATCGAGGCTGCGGCCGCCGGATACACGTTGTCACACGAACACCTGCTCTGCGATCTCTGGCCGATAGTGCGCAGTTACGATTGCATTTTGGATGACGAGGGACTGGCGGCGAGGGAACTCAGCGCCTACCGTGAAGCCGGTGGCCGGACGCTGGTGGACGTCACCAGCGGCGGTCTTGGCCGCAATCCTCTGGCGTTGCGGCGTATCTCGGAAGCGGCGGGAGTGAACGTCGTCATGGGTGCCGCATGGTATCGCGAAGATGTGTATCCGCGATGCGTCTACGAATTGGACAGCGCCGCGCTCGCTGAGGTCATCGTGAAGGAACTCACCACCGGAACCGATGGCACCGACGTGGTGTGCGGCATCATCGGCGAGATCGGAACCGAGCGCAACTTCATCACGCCGGCCCAGGAGCGTGTGTTCCGCGCATCCGGCCGCGCGCAGCGCCGGACAGGGGTCAGCGTCATCACGCACACTACGCACTTCGGTGAACTCGCTCTGGAGCAAATCGCAATCCTTCGGGAGGAGCAGGTTCCTTCCGGCCGCATCATCATCAGTCACCTCGGCGATCGGCCGGATCCGGCGCGTCTGCTGGCTATAGCGCGGGAGGGGGTGTATTTGAGCATCGACAACACCGGTTACACCGGAGACGGCTACCCCGGCGATGAAGTCCGGGCTGCCAATGTGAAGCTGCTGGTAGACCAGGGGCACCTTACCCAAATCATGCTCAGCGGAGACATCTGCATGAAAAGCCATCTGCACGCCTTCGGCGGCAAGGGCTACGATCATGTTCCACGGAAATTCCTTCCCCTGTTGAGGCAGGCCGGAGTCAGCGATTCGGAGATACACACAATGACCGTGGAGAATCCTGCGCGGGCGCTCAACGTGGCGGGGAATTGAAATCATGGGGATCTACGAAGAACTCGGCGTCCGGCCCGTCATCAACGCCCGCAGCTACAGCACCAAGGTGGGCGGGGCTCCTCTGCCCGTGGAGGTCCTCGAGGCGATGCGCCAAGCCGCCGGGCAGTGCGTCCGCATGGATGAATTGCAGGACGCAGCCGGACGGGCCATCGCGGAGGCTACCGGGGCTGAATCGGGAATCGTCACTAGCGGAGCCTCGGCTGCGTTGACGCTGGCGGCCGCCGCTTGCATAGCGGGCTCTGACGTCTCCCGCATGAACCGCCTTCCCGATACCACAGGCATGCCGTCGGAAATCGTAGTGCACCGCAGTCATCGCAACGATTACGATCACGCACTGCGGGCTGCCGGAGGCCGGTTTGTCGAGGCAGGATTCAGCTACTTCACGTTCGCCTACGAGATTGAAGAGGCAATCGGTGAGAACACGGCCGCCCTGTTCTACCAGGCCGGCGGCGAAGGCTCGGTACTGCCGCTGGAGGAATTCGTTCGCATCGCCCACCGGCACCATAAGCCGGTCATTGTAGATGCGGCGGCAGACCTGCCTCCTCCCGGGAATCTGCGCGCCTACATCGCCGCCGGGGCCGATCTGGTGGCCTTCAGCGGAGGCAAGCACATCCGTGGACCCCAGGCCTCCGGCATTCTTTGCGGCCGCGCGGAACTTATCTTCTCGGCGGCTCTGCAGCATCAGGATATGGACGTGTTCCCGCGGTCGTGGCCCCTGCGCAAGCTCATCGCGGATGGGCAGCTCGCCGGTCCGCCGCATCACGGCATCGGACGCGGGTTCAAGGTAGGCAAGGAGGAGATCGCGGGCTTGATTACTGCTCTCCGGCTGTATGCGTCGCGCGATCTCGAGTCTGAACTCGCGGGATGGAAGGCTGATATGGACGGTATCGTGTCGGCGGTGACGGGCTTGCCCGGAGTGGAGGCGTACGTGCGCTTTCCACAATCGAACGGCCGGCTGAGCCCTCACGCCGTCGTCTCCATAGATCTCACAAGCGCCGGAATGGACGCTAATGCCGTAATCAATGCGCTGCAGGATGGCGAACCGCGAATCTTCGTGTTTGAGCACTCCGCCGACGAGGGAAAAGTTGTCTTCATGCCCGAAGGCTTGCGGCCCGGCGAGGCCGAAATCGTGGGCAGGCGCTTGCGCGAAATACTGCAGCGTATTTAGTCGTTCGGAGCGCCCGCGGGTTTTAGCTGCTTAAATAGCTCGAATTGTTCTTTCGCTTTTTCGGGCTGATCCGATTCCCGGTAGAGTTGGCCAAGAAGGTAATGGCAGTTGGCGAATTGCGGGTCGAGTTCGACGCACCGTTGCACGGCTTCCAGAGCCTTGGGAGTGGAACCGTTAGCCTTGTAGGCCTTGCCCAGCGCGTATTGAATCGCCGGCACTTTGGGTGCCTGCTTGGCGGCAATTTGCAATTCGCCGGCAGCCTTTTGGTTTTCGTTGAGCTTCAGCAGCGTCTCGCCAAGTTCAAGCCTGGCCTGGGCGTTCTCGGGGAACAACCGCAGTTCGGTGTTCAGTTCTTCGGCCGCCTTGGTGAAGTCTCCGGTATTCACGTAGACTAGCGCAAGATGATGGTGAACCGCCGGAAATTGCGGGTTCTTCTTAACGATGTAGTTTAGCTGCTCCAATGTAAGCTCGACGAAATTCGGCAGCTTCAACACATTGAAGCTGAATACGTACGATCGCGCCAGCATCATGCGCGCAGATAGGTTCTCAGGTGCGAGCTCGACAGCGCGCGCGAGGACGGGAACAGCCTCGGCGTACTTGCGCTGGTTGTGAAGAAGCGCGCCGAGTTCGTACGCGAAGAAGGGCTGGTCCGGCGCTAATGCTACAGCCTTACGGAAGCTCTCTTCTGCGGGCCCAGGGCGCCCCAGCGTTGCAAGGATCACGCCGTAGAGGTGAAGATAAGCCGGATTGTCGCCCTCTGACTGCAGGGCTTCTTCGGTGAGGGAGAGGGCTTTATCGTACTGTTTCAGCTTGTAGCTTTCAGAGGCTTCTTTGTAAAGGTTGCGCTGGCTGAATGCCGGTGTGGAAGAAAGAGAGAGGAGGAATAAGAGGACCGCAAAACGGGAAGGCATCGGTGCGCTCAGCCAACATTGTCGCACCGATGCCCAAGAGGTTTAAAACACGAACTTCAAAGCAAGCTGCATTTGACGTGCAGCCCCTGCTGAGAAGATCTGCCCTGTTGTTCCTTGTCCGATCGTCGTGTTCGGATTTCCGTAATTGACATGGTTAAATGCGTTGAACGCTTCCCAGCGGAATTGGAAATATCGCCTCTCTCCGACGGCGAATTTCTTGTTCAACGAAGCATTCAAGATGTGGGAACTGGGTCCGTCCATTATCCCGATACCCGAGCTTCCGTATTGATACAAAGCAGGAGCGGCGAATGCTGCCGGATTGAACCACCCGCCAGGCCCCGGGTTGGAGACCCCGATGTTACCCACGATGTTCGCCCGCGTGCCAAAGCCGTTTCCTAATGTGGCGCCCGGAACACCGAACGTAAGCGGCGAGCCGGAGGAATACAGATACATGGGAATGAACTCCCATCCGCCGACCAAAGCGTCAGCGACCGGATGCAGGTTAGCTCCGAAAGCATGACCTTTGCCGATCGGAACCTCCCAGATGGCGTTCGCTGTCAGGATGTGCGTGTGATTGAAGGATGCGATGCCGCGATTGTAGCCCGCGGGTGCAAACGGCGTCGGAATCGACCAGATACTGTCGGCGCCGTTCTCCGCGATGTTCTTGGAGAACGCATAAGACACGATGTACGACAGGCCTTTCGAGAAGCGGCGCTCCAGTTTGACTTGTCCGGAGTTGTACCAGTTCTTGCCGCTGTTCACATACAGGTCAATGCTTCCGAATGCGGGATATGGCTTGGCGGCTTGCAGATCCTTGTACAAGCCGGGCGCCACGCTATTGATCGAGTTGTCCGCGATCAACCCGTCGCCGTAGCTGCCGACGTAAGAGACTGTGATGGCGGACTCGAACGGCAGGGACTTTTGCATCGACAGGTTCCACTCGTGGTCCTTGGTCGGCTTGATGTCATACGCCGCCGCGCCGATGGACGGGGCGACGAACGAGGTTGGATTCACCGGCCAGGCAGTTTCCCACCGCTGCATTTGCGCGGCGCTCCAGGACTGGGATTCGAAAGTCCAGTAGGGCGGAGCGATGATCGAAGACGCGGTGATGTTGCCGCGATAGCTGCTGGTAAAGATTCCGTATCCGGCCCGGACTACAAAGTCCGTGTTCTTCAGAGGTCGCCACGCGACTCCGACACGGGGAGAAAAATAACCCGATGGTTGAAACAGCCCGCCCGGAACACCAGCCTGCGAGGCGGGGATCCAGAGGCCAGCCGTGGCTGCCGCGAGGAAAGGTGCCACCGGCTGGGCAGTCAGGTCAACTTTGCCCTGGCTGTTTTCAGCCGCAATCGCTTTCCCTGTTTTTAGGTCGAACGTTCCACCGGCGCCGCGGATGAAGGATTTGGCGAACCAGTGGTCCCAACGCAACCCGAGCTCGATCGTGAACCGCGAGCTGATCTTGAAGGAGTCATCGACGAATAACGCGCCGTAAGGATTAGACTTCATCCCGAAGGAGTGAATCGGATAGTCGCGCGAACTGCTGTCGGTCAGTCCAAGCAGGTAGTCCGCAAATCCGTTACCTGTGTATTGGCCGTTAAAATCGAACGTGCCCTTGGAGCAGCAGGAACCGTGAGCGGCAAGAAGGTAGAGATGGTCGTATTGGAAACCAGCCACGATGGTGTGCTTGCCACGAATGATGTTGACGCTCGCGTTGCCGTTGATGCTTTGCGATTTGAAGGTCGACGGGTCGCCCCAGCCACCACGTGAGGAGAATCCGGAATAGCCGGCAAACGACACGGAGTCAGGCAGCCCGATCCATTCTTCGCGCCCAGCAGTCTGGAATCCTTGAATTCCGGCGGCTGCCGTTAGGTTCTCTTTGCCGATCTGGCTGCAAGGCCCGCCTCCGGTGCCGCAGCCTGGCTTGGTCGTGTTTACGACATTCACGGTACCCATGCTCAGGTTCAGCAGAGTGTTCGGCGTGATTGTGTAGTCGTAGCTCAGGGCCATGCTGTAGGAATGCGTATCGGCGGCCGCTTGAATGCTCGGCTGGTAGCCAAGGATGGTTTGGGGAGTGTCAACGTGATAGAAGCGCCAGTAAATCCGCTGTGACTGGGTGATCTGGTGATCGATTCGCAGGTTGAATTCGTTGACGTCCGTCGGCACCGGCGCGTTTGCCTTGAAGACATTGCCAGGGGCGTTGGGAAGCAGAATATAGGGGAAGAAATACTTCGAGGCGCCTGAAATCCGGTTGGCAGGAATTTGATTGCCTGGGAACGGCGCTCCACCATTCTCGGGATCTCTGAGTGTCGGCAGACCGGCGAAATTACCTGTCAGCATCGCGGGCGTGACCGTCGAGGAATTGTAGATGCGGGCCTTGTTGATCCGCGTTCCCTCGTAGCTCCCGAAGAAGAAGGTTCGGTTGCGGCCGTTGTAGACATGTGGAATCAGGACGGGACCACCGCCCGCAAACCCAAACTGATTTTGGCGCAGTTTCGGGTTGCTGGAGGCGAAAGTGTTTCGCGCGTCGAACGCATCGTTGCGCAGGAATTCCCAGGCCGTGCCGTGAAATTCGTTAGTCCCCGATTTCGTCACCATCGTGATCTGAATCGGGTTGCGCCCGTTCTCGGCGCTGAAGTTTGAGGTCTGGACGCGAAACTCGGCGATAGTGTCCGGATTCGGAATCGCCGTGCCGCCTTCATCGCAGACAGCATTGGAAGCCACACCGTCGACGCGGAACTCCGTCTGGTCGTCGCGATGTCCCAGCCCCTGGACGCTGGAGTTGTTTCCGTCCGCGCAGGAACTGGTGAAGCTCTTGCCGCCGTAACGCACGCCCGGAACCAGCGCGGTCAGCGCGACTACGTCGCGCCCATTCAGCGGCAGTTCCTGAATGGTCCTCTGCTGAATCACGCCGCCGGTGGACGCGTTTTCAGTTTGGATGAGATCAGCAGTTGCCTCAACCGTAACTTTCTCGCTCACTTGACCGACTTCGAGAATCGGCGATACTCTCTTGCGCTCGGCGATCGTGAGCTCAGTTCGCTCGAGCGTCCACGTCTTGAATCCTGCAAACGTTACCGAGACAGAATAACGAGCGGAAGGAAGCGCGGTTATTTCGAAACTTCCGTCGGAGCGCGTGACATCCGACTTTTTGATGCCGGTGTCGAGATTGGTGACTGTGACTGTCGCACCGGCAATCGCACCCCCATTCGGATCATCGACAACGCCGAGGATGGTTCCGTCGACACCTGTCTGCGCCATTGCTCCCGTGAGAGCAAAAAGCCAAAGCAAAGAACATAAGAGTTTATTCATATTGCCTCCAAATCACCATTTGATTGCTTCCAGCACTAAGGGGAAGCTCCGAGACCGCAGGCTTAACATGAAGCTAATAGAATCAGATTACCCCCGCTCAAAGTTAAGTCAAGGTCTTTATGGTTCTCGTCCATGTTGCTGGACGAAAGTTCCAAATCCGCTATTGCTCCCGCAGTCAATTCATCTAGCGTCCAGACGATTGAAATAACATGGCGAAGTCCGTAGAATGGCCCTATGTTGCTGCGGCTTTCTGTGTTAGTGACTCTCATATTGGTCGCTGGCCTGGACGCACAGGACGCCGCCGCGATCAAAAACACACAGGCGCGGGCGCACTATAAAAAGGCGCTCGAATACGGTGAGAAAGGGCTGTGGGCTCCTGAGATTCTGGAGCTGGGTAAGGCCCGGACACTAGAACCACTCAACTCCGACATTCTGGTGGACCTTGGTATCGCTCACGCAGAGCGAAAGGAGTGGAAGGCGGCTCTGGCGGCGCTGCGCAAAGCCGTTGCAGTAGCACCAGCGTCGGTACGGGCGCATTACAATCTTGCGCTCACCCTGGACCGCGCAGACCCCGGCAAGGGCGCCGGCATTCCCGAATACCGGAAGACGCTCGCGCTGGATCCAAAGCATGTCGACACGCTGATGAATCTGGGTGTCGACATCGGAGACAGGAACGCGGCGGAAGCCAGGCCTTTGTTCGACCGCGCCCTGCGCATCGCCCCTTCGAATGCAAAGGTGCATCTGAACTTCGCGCTTCTTCTCAAACGGCAGGGCGATGAGAACGCCGCCGTTTCCGAGTTCGAGGCGGCAATCCGCAGCAATCCGGATCTTCTGGAGGCACGCCGTCAATTGATCTCCATCCTCATGGCCCGCCGCGAGTGGACACAGGTGATTGCAGGCTGCCGCGAGATCCTGAACCGTGAACCTGACGACGCGGCCACCCGCTACAATCTGGCCCAGGCCCTGACTCGCAGCCACAACGAGGAAGAGGGCAAGAAGGAAATGCAGCGCGTAGTGGCGCTTCGCAAACGATCCCAGGATCTGCAGGATGCCCAGGCGCTGCAAGGGGAAGGCATTCGCCAACTGCAAGCTGGTAAGGCTCAGGATGCGGCAAAGTCTTTTCGATCCGCCGTCAGCCTGGATGCTTCAGCGGGAAATCACATGTATTTCGGACTGGCGTTGGTGGGTACAGGCGAGATGGACGCAGGTTTGCGGGAGCTTAAGACCGCGCTCGAACTCGAACCGGGCAACGCCCGCGCGCACCTCAATCTTGGTTCCGTGTACCTGCAGACAGGACAGGAACCGGCGGCCAGACAAGAGTTCGAAAGAGCTCTCGAGCTCGATCCATGGCTTGCGGAAGCTCACAACAACCTGGGTTCGATGCTCGCGAAAGATGAAAAGTTCGAAGATGCCGCCAGGCACTTGCAGCTCGCTGTAGATCTGGAACCGGATTATCTGGAAGCAATATTCAACCTTGGGCTTGCCCTGCGAAACCTGAATCGAATCGACGATGCGCTAAAGGCTTTTCGACGCGCGGCTGAACTCGCTCCCGATAGCGCACAGGCGCAGTACGCGCTGGGAATGACTCTTCGCGATAAGGGCGACGCCGCCGGCTCGCGTGTAGCTTTGGACCGGGCCGCGGCGCTCAGCAAGGTTAAGTAGCGATACCGCCGCAAACGTTCAAAGACTGCCCTGTAATAGCAGCCGATTCATCAGACGCCAGCAGCACGGCCATGGGCACGATCTCTTCCGGTTCCAGCCGACGCCCAATCGGAGTGATGCGGGCTTCCAGTTCGGCCGTGGATATGCCAAGCCGTTTCGAATCGTACTCGATCCGGCGAGTGTTCATTTCAGTCCGCACCGGGCCTGGACAGATGGCGTTGACCGTAATGCCATCCTTCGCAACTTCGAGGGCAAGCGTGCGCGTCAGGCCAAGCAGTCCATGTTTCGAAGCTGCATAGGCCGCGCCGTGCAGCGCCGGCAATTTGCCATTGATGGAAGCGATATTGATGATCCGGCCCCATTTCTTCTGGAGCATGGTTGGTAGCACGGCTTTCGAAAGTTTGTAGGGCGCGGTCAAATTCAAAGTTAGCGTCTTGTTCCAGAACTCGTCGTCAAAATCAACGACTGGGTTCGGACTGGAACTGCTGCCAATGCCAGCGTTGTTGACCAGGATGTCGATGGTGCCAAAGGCATCCAACACCCGCCGGACGACTTGTCCCGGAGCGGCGCCGTCACCGAGATCCGCGCGGATCGCAAGGGCTTTCCCGCCAGCCGATTCCACTTCCTCGACCAGCTAATGCAGGTCCGATTCCGTCCGGGCTGTGATGGCAATCACAGCGCCTTCGCGTGCATAGCCCTGCGCGATAGCACGGCCGATGCCGCGGCTCGCGCCGGTGATTAAAGCGATGCGTCCTTCGAGTTTGCGTTTGTTAGTCGGGAGCATTGCAATTGCCAGATGTCCTTCTAATTTACTCCGAAAAATCTCTTCGTAATCTCAGGACAAAGGAGGGTTATGCGCGGATACTGAACCAGCCTATTTGAGGAGGCACCATGCTGATTGTTAGAGCGGTGTCTGTAGTTTGCTTTTGGTTGCACCCGCTGGAAGGGCAAATCACAGTGAAGGTGCATAACTTGGCCCATGTTGCTCCTTGGGACCTGAGGCTGGCTGAAGAACGGGCCTCGGGAATCTTCCGTCATGCGAAGGTCACGATCAACTGGGAGCTTATTCCCAAGGGCGACGCACAAGGTCAGCAGCGGAGTGAGCCATGGAATCCGGCGGATCTCCATCTCAGACTATGGACCCGTGCGGCGATTGGGTCGAATACTTTTTCGGACTGGACATTAGGCTTTTGCCTATCGAAAGAACAAAGTACGGCCGTAGTCCTCGCTGACGAAATCCAGAGGCGTGCAGAAGCCGATTCTTCGAATCCCGGCGATTTGCTCGGGTTGGTGATGGCGCACGAAATTGGACACTTGTTGCTGCCATCACCGGTTCACTCCGATGAGGGCATCATGCAAGCCAGGGTTCCAACCGGTTTAAGCGATAGAAGGCGAATGCTGCTTGCGTTCTCCCGGCAACAGGCTGCTTTGTTTCGATCCGAAGTAGGCCGCCGCGCAGGAGCAGGCAAATGATCCCAATGCCTGGTTAAGACACAATCCTCTGCTGTTCGCGAAACCGCTGCTGCAATTCATAGAGCGACTTCGGCACTGTCTCGTACCTCGGAATGGGCATTTCGACAGCCTCCAGTCGCGCGCGGGAACAAGGTTCGCCGCGGACCAGGCGGACGTACCGCTCCGCGTTCAGCGTCGTCTCTCCAACATGGATCGGGTATGCATCCGCGGCCCGGTAGCTGAGAATCAGAGTCCGGCGAGGGTGTTGCGAAGTGTTGGGAGCCGAGGCGTGAGGCGTCATCCCGTGCAGGAATATGGCAGTGCCCGCACTGCCTTCGACTGCGGCCGCACAGGAATCGTCGACCGGTTCCGTAATCTGGCCCCGAAAGTATCCCTGCGAGGCGTGGAGGCGAATCCCTTGCCGATGCACCCGGGGGATCACCTGCAGGCAGCCGTTCCGTTGATCCGCGTCATCGAGATAGATCAAGACCGCCAGTGAATCGCTGTTTGTCAGGGGATAGTAGGCGAGATCCTGGTGCCACTCGACCGCCGAGCCGATCGCCGGTGGCTTCATGTTCAGCTTGCTGTAATGGAACAGCACATTTTCCCCGATCAACTGCGCTACGCTTTCCAGCAGTTCGCCGGATTCGGAAAGCGCGCGAAAGCGAGGATAGTGCGTGCAGGGTTCGTATAGCCGCCGTACGCGCGTGCCCTCCGGCTGCTGACCCGGTTCCATCTCCATGCGGGACGCGTCGTGGTTCGCAACAGTTGCTTCGGCGGAGATCGATTGCAGATCCGCGAGGAGAGCGTCGAGCTCCCCGCCGTTGAGCATTCCTGTGATTGCACAGTATCCATCCTGGTGAAATTGGTTTACCAGTTCCGCAGACAACATAAGATCACGATAGTACACTGATGCCTTGAAGACGAGAACGGCAGCCATGATCGTTGCGCTGTACGGCGCTGCTGCATTCCCGCAGGATCCCACGTGCATGCAGTGTCACGCGAGGCAGAGCGCGACTCAGCCGCATACCGCGATGGCACGGGCGGCGGCGCCTGCGGCCGAAGCTGAGATTCTGATCAAAAATCCGATGATGCGATTTTCCAGTGGGGACTATACCTACGTCATCGCCCGCGATGGCCGCCGGAGCAAGTACACGGTGACCGGCGGGGGAAAGACGCTTTCGGCGGATCTGACCTGGGCTTTCGGCGTGGGCTCCATGGGGCAGACTTACCTGTACGAATATCGAGGGGCGCTGTATGAGAGCCAGGTAAGCTTCTACTCGGCGCTGAACGGCCTTGATCTCACCATTGGCCACAGGAATCCGGCTCAGTTCGACCTGGAACTTGCCGCGGGCCGCCGCGTGGACAAACTGGAAGGCGCCCGCTGCTTCGGTTGTCATACGACGGGCACCACGCCGGGGGTCCAATGCGAGCGCTGCCACGAGGGTGCGCAAAAGCATGCGCGGTCCCCCGCCAGCTTACCCGCGAAGCTCTCGGGGCTGAGCAATGAAGAGCTCTCCGACTTCTGCGGGGCGTGCCACAGGACGTGGCAGGACGTGCAGGCAAACGGTCCGCACGACATCAACAACGTTCGCTTTCAGCCCTACCGGCTTGCCTCCAGCAAGTGCTATAACACTGCCATCGCAGACCCGCGTATCGGCTGCACAGGTTGCCACAATCCCCACGAAGAGGTTGTGAAGCGCGCCGTTTTTTATGATCAGAAGTGCCTGGGTTGCCATGGCGCGCAGCCGGCTAAGACTTGCAAGACCGGGCAGAAAGATTGTGTCAGTTGCCACATGCCGAAAGTGGATTTTCCGGGCGGGCATTTCCAGTTCACCGATCATCGGATCCGTGTGGTCCGCGGAAGTACTTACCCGAACTGAGCGGCGTCTACTTACGATTCTCCAGTGAAAAGTAGACGACCCCATAAGGCGAGAGATCAAGTTGCACCTCGTCCGTGCCGGCAGCAATGGTCTGCGTAGGCGTGGGTTTGAGCCGGGCGTTGTCGTCATCGCTGGGAGCGGCGGCGTCCAGGGTTACCTTGCGCAGCGCCATTTCCGCCGGAACGTGGTCCAGGCTCATTTGTACGTGTGCAGGATCCTTGGAGAAGTTCCAGACCAGTACGTTGTACATCAGCAGCCGGTCGTCATACGTGGCGAGGCCGTGGATGGCTCCTCCGTCAGATTCCAGCTTGAGCCTGTCGCCGGTGAGCCGCGAAAGCAGTTTGAAGGCATAGTAAGACGGCCTGATTCTGCCGCTGTAATCGAAGAGCCCGTCCCATTGCGTGCTGCGGTTCCACCACCGGGCCATCAGCGCAACGCCTCTCGGAGACATGAACCGCGCGAAGGAATCGAAATCGATCTGATAGTCGTGAATGTGGTAGTAACACGAATAATCCAGGCCGCCCTCCTTCATCTGATACACGGTTTCGACAATGTAGCAGGGTTGAAACTGCGGATCCTGGGGCGGGTCGCGCAGCGCCATGTTCCACTCGTTGAGGATGGTTTCCGGGTGCAGGGAGGGGTGTTTCTTCAGAAGGTCATGGACGTAATCGATTGTTCCCCGGACCCTGTTCGGATCGCTATTGTAAATATGCCAGGAGACAAAATCCAAAGGGATTTTACTCTTTTCGGCGAAGTCCAAAAGTGCTGGCAGAATCGGGGATCGTGAGTTGGCCAGTGCCGGGCCGCCAACTTTGGCGGCGGGGTCCGCACGGCGGATGGCCGCGACAGTGTGTTGATAATAACGGGTGTAATTCTCAGGCGTGAAGAGATAGGGACAGCCTCCGTTCTCGCCAATATCCGGTTCGTTGGCCACCTCCCAATACTGGATGCCGGAGCCGCGCTGATTGTAGTGCCGCACCATTTCGTAGATCAACTGTTCCCACTGCTGGTAACTGGACGGGTCGACAATTTTTTCATCGATTACAGGGTATAGAAGCCTGGGCTTGATATTGATACTCATCAGCGGAGTCGCTCCAGCCTTGCGGATGAGGTCGACTGAGGCGTCAAGCGTGTCCCAGTGATATTTGCCGGGCTCCGGCAGGACGTCAAAATACTCCTGAATGAACAGACGGATAATCCGCGGGCGCAGCATGCGCACCTCGTTGACGCGTTCGTCCCACATCGGCCGTTCGGAGAGACCACCTTGACCGAGGGCCATGTGGTCCATTTCAAGCGGGCCTTGTTTCGCTGCCAGATCCAGCCTCATCTGCTGCGCAGAGGCCGATAAGGCAGTGAACAGGACGAGGAGCCGAACCATTCCGATCACCCGATTCCCAACAGTTTGAGCGTCTCCCGCTCGAACATCTGCTCCATCTTATCCATGTTGAGACGCGGCAGCGCCGTTCCTTCCAGCATGTCGTTCATCTTGCGCATGCCGTCCAGCGTTGCGTCCACCGTAGTGAACGGATAGTCCGTACCGAACAGCACTTTATGCCAGACGCCATACTCCTGAACCAGCATCAACGAATGATAAAACTGGAACGGCCTGTAGTGAATCGCTGAGCAGTCGGCATAAACATTGGGATGCTTGCGGATGGTAACAACGCACTCGCCTTCGTATGGGTGCGACAGATGGGCCAGGATGATTTTGACGTCCGGGAAGCGGGTGGCCACATTGTCCAGCAACCGGGGCATGGTGCAATCCAGAGGCGCCTGCCTTACAAACGTGGTGCCCGTGTGCAGCAGGACGGGAAGACCATGTTTGGTTGCATATTGCCAAATGGGATCGAATTCCCGCGCATTTGGATAGAAGCCCGCGTACATGGGCATCAGCTTGATGCCTTTCATCTTGAGATCGCGATGCCCGTGTTCCAACTCGTCCTGCCATCCCGGCTGAGTGGGATCCAGGGAGAGGAAGCCGATGAGCCGGTCGGGGTGTGCATTCACATACGCTGCAACCTCATCGTCCGGCACCCAGAGTCCCGATAGCTTTGCCTTGCCGCCGAAGACGATGGTCTTTTCGCAATGGGCGGCAGTGGCCGCATAATCTTCCCAGCGCACCGTGAGATCGACCTCTTTGCCATCGCCGCGAGCGTGACGCGCCTGCTCGCGAAAGTCGTCGGAAAAGTGTCCAGGGTAGGAGAAGTAGTGGCTGTGAACATCAATCATGGATTCTGTCCTTCGCGAAATGCCGCAGAATTCCGTACAGCAATACCAGGCCGGTGAACAGATATAACCCGGCGGTGAACGACATCAATCGATCTACGCCGATGGTGCTGCGCGCCACTCCGCCCAGAAACGGGGCGAAGCCCGAGACAAACGCGGATGTCAGGTTGAGAACGCCGATGGCAGACGCGCGCAACCTGGACGGCACGACGTCAAAGGTGGCCGCAGCCTGGTTGCCGGTGATAAAGCCGGCAAAGAATCCGACGCCCATGGCAGCCAGACGCGCTTCGGCGAGGTGGCCGGTCCATCCAAGCAGGAACATACACGGAGCGCCGCAGAAGAGCGCTGTGCAAATGACCCAAAACCGCGACGCTTTGATCTGGGGATTGTAGCGATCGGCCAGCCAGCCACCCACCAGCAGACCGCATCCGGTTCCGATCTGCGGATAGACGCTGGCCTCCAGACCGGCGCGGGCAAGGCCGATTTGAAACTTATCGAAGAGGAAAGTGGGAAGCCAAGTGTAGACGAGGAAGAGCCCGAACGTGGCGACGGCAATCGCGAAGGCAATGATGCGAAGCGTTGGAATTTTGAATAAGACGAAGAAGCTGGTGAAGTCCGGCCGGGGGCCGCTTTCAATCTTTGCGAACTCGGGCGGCATGCGGCGGAAGAAGCGGCTCAAAGGGATTGCGAACAGCATCCCGATTCCGCCGAGTAGCCAGAACGACACGCGCCAGTCGGATTTTTGGGCGATCAAGGCGCTGATGGTCCCACCCATCGCGACCCCTACAAGCTGGCTGGTGCCAAAGACGGCAATTGCGCGGGAGCGCGTGCGGGGTCCGTGGGCGGCAGCGATCAGCGAATACGCCGCTGGCATGAAAAATGATTCCGCAACCCCGAGCAGCGCCCGGCACCCTAACAGAAACGACCCGTTCGGCGATAGCCCCGAAAGTATGGTGAGGAAGCTCCAACCGGTAAGGCTGCAGATCAACAGGGTTGTCTTTGAGAAGCGGTCGCCCAGGACGCCCGCGATCGGCGAGAAGACGCCGAAGACCCAGAGGAAAAGTGCGCCGGTTAGGCCGAGGACTGCGTTGCTGTAGCCGAAGGTTTTCTGCAGGGCGGGGAAGAGGGTATAGACCACCTGGCGGTCGGCCTGATTGAGGACGTAGCAAAACCAGAGGAAGGCGATGAGCTGCCATTCCGGTGCGATGAAGTGGGAGCGCTCGGGTTTGGCGGTGACGGTCCCCATGGAAGCGGTTAGTCTACACTATCGTTGACCTCGCGACGCCGGCGCAATGGGGTGTCCATCATTGGGGATGGAAAGTGGGGGTGTCAGCCGTATGGCGCCGGTGTGTTCAGGACCACGCGGACAAGAATTCGATGCGATTTCGCATTTCTTCGGCGGTAAGACCGACGACCAACCGCAACAGCCTTCGAAGTTCTTCACCGGTCGAATAGCGTTGCTGCGGAGCGACAACTATGCCAGCGTGAGTTCGCTTGTGAGCGATCCAGGTTTGGTGTAGTACGCAATAGTCGGCGACATTGAACGAATACAACGCGCGCTCCGAAGCGGCTGCAGTTGCGAGGTGATCTTCATCGGCGCGGTTGATCATTTCGGCTTCCCATGCAGTCAAGACATTCACATTCCGAGCTCTCAAACCGAACACAATCGATTTGCGCATGGAATCCTCGTCGAGATACAGCCGGACCTGACTCATAGGGACTTCGAACCCCTTGATGACTGCTGTACCCAACGTTCGGTCGCCTGCTCCTCTTGAGCAATATCGGCCTCAATTTCGTCCCGATTGGCATGGTAGTACGCCAAACCTGCGTGAACTTGAGCTAGAGTCAAATGCGGGTACTCGAGAGCAATTTCCTCGGGGCTCATGCCCATCTTGTACCATCCAACGATGCGACTTACAGTGAGTCCGGTACCAGTTATTTTGGGCCGTCCGCCGCGAATTCCGGATTCCCGCTCGATTAGCGTACCAATCTCCACGCTCGACGCCATGTTCTAAGTTTAACGCTATTCCTAAGCCCTGATCGCGGCAAAGCGTGCCGCCCTTTGACCACGTCCACATATCTGGACAAGCCATTGACAAACATGCCATTAACCGATCAACCTTAACTATGGGCCAGTTCTCCGGCTTTAAACACCAACCGCGGGTTGTGGCACTTGCCTTGGTGTGTGTACCGCTGCTTGTTGGTGCGGAAAACAATCCGGATGGCCTGGCGATCCTCAAATCGCGCTGTTTCGGCTGCCATAACTCTAAGACACTTCAAGGAAAGCTGGATCTGACGACGCGGGATGCGGCCCTGCGCGGCGGCGAACGCGGTCCTGCGCTGGTTGCCGGCAAAGCAAGTGAGAGCCTGGTTTATCAATTTGCCGCCCAACAGGTTCGGCCGTTTATGCCGCCGGCGGGAGAGAAGCTTTCGCCGTCCGAGCTGAAGACTGTGGCAGCATGGATTGATGGCGGGGCGCAGTGGCCAAACGAGTCGCTCTTTACGTCTGCCATCCGGCCGCTGCTGGAACAGAAGTGCGTCAGTTGCCATCATTCTGGCGCCGGGAAGGCGAGCGGTCTCGACTTGACGTCGCGCGAAAAGCTGCTGGAAGGCGGCGACCACGGTCCCGTCGTGGCATTGGATAACCCGGAGTCAAGCGTTCTGGTTGCGCGCCTGCGGCACACCGCGAAGGGCGCCGGAATGCCTCTCAATCAGCCACAGCTTCCCGATGAATCGATTGCGAAAGTGACGGCGTGGCTTCGCGAGGGCGCGCATTACGATGCGCCGATCGAAGTTGCGAAGGGGCCCGTCAAGAGCGACCATTGGGCTTTTCAAAAGCCGGTACGTGCGCCTTTGCCCAAACTCACCGGGCCGCTCGCTACTTGGAGCAAGAATCCTGTGGATGTTCTACTCGCGGCCAAGTGGCAGGAGAAGGGCCTGCAACCGGCACCCGAAGCGGACCGCCGTACCTTGCTTCGACGCCTCTACATCGACTTAACGGGACTGCCGCCAACGCCGGATCAGATAGATGCATTCCTGAAAGACAAGTCGCCGAACGCTTACGAGAGCGTGGTGGATTCCCTGCTGGAGAGCCCGCGCTATGGCGAGCGCTGGGGACGCCACTGGATGGATATCTGGCGATATTCCGATTGGTACGGCCGCCGCGGACTGGACGATCAACGTAACAGCGCCCGACACATCTGGCACTGGCGCGACTGGATTATTGAATCGCTGAATGCGGACAAGGGCTACGACCAGATGATCCGCGAGATGATCGCCGGCGATGAGATTGCGCCAAACGATCCGAACACGGTTCGCGCCACCGGATTCCTGGCCCGCAATTACTACCGCTTCAATCGCAATGTGTGGCTGCAGGACACGGTGGAACATATCGGCTTCGGCGTGCTGGGTCTAACGTTGAAGTGCGCTCGCTGCCACGATCACAAATACGACCCCATCAGCCAGGAAGAATATTACCGGATGCGCGCGTTCTTTGAGCCTTACGATGTGCGCACGGATCGCATTCCAGGAAAACAGGATCCGCATGACGATGGCATCCCCCGCGTCTATGAGTCGGCGCCGCACGAAGGCGGCATCGAGCCGTACTTTCCGCCCATCTACAAGGACACGTTCCGCTTCATCCGCGGCGAGGAAACGAATCCGGACAAGACACCGCTCACCCCTGGAACTCCGGCGGTTTTGGGCGCATGGAACTTGAAGATCACGCCGGTGACGTTGACGCCGGAAGAACACATTCCAGATCTGCGCGACTTCGTTGGAAAGGACATGCTGGCGAAGGCGCGACAGGATATCAAAGATGCTGAGCTTGCGATTGAATCGTCGGCTCGCTCACTGGACCGGGTGCGAACGGAGGTTGCTGCGCACAAGGATCAGCCAGCGACTGATAAAGACAAGAAGCCGTCCGTTGTGTTCAAGGATGTGCAACACATCATCACGGTGAAGTGCAGTCAGTGTCATGGAGGCACCACGCAAGCCACCAGCCGCAGCGGATTGATTCTTACCAGCCAGGCAGGTGCCTTACAAGGCGGCTATAAGTACGGCCCGGCGATTATCCCCGGGCGCAGTGCGGAGAGTCCGCTGATCCGTTACATCAGCGGCGATCTGACCCCCCGCATGCCTGTAGAAGGCGGCGCGGTTAGTCCGGTGGAGGCGGCGAAGCTGGCCAAGTGGATCGACGAGATTGTGGAAGAACCAGCCGTCACTCTGCGCAGGGCGGAAGACAGGCTGACCGTGGCCAAGCTGCATCTGGAGTCGGTGAAGCTGTTCGTTCCGGCATTGGAAGCTCGTGTGGCCGCGGACCGCGAGAAGTACCTGCATCCGGAAGAGAACGAGAAGCTCGAGAAACTCGCTGAGACCGCACAGAAGGCCGAACAGAAATACGTGGCGGCGTTCGCCTCCGAGGCGACTGTGGAAGCGCAGCATCTGCTTGCGTCTGATAAAGCAGGGGCGGCCAAGACGAAGCTTGAAGCTGCCGCGAAGGCTCTGGGCCAGGCGGCGCTGACTTACTCACCGGCTGTGGAAGTTTATCCTGAAACCAGCAGCGGTCGCCGCACTGCCTTCGCGGACTGGCTGGTGAGCAAGGAAAATCCGCTGCCCGCGCGGGTGGCGGTGAATGACATGTGGCTGCGCCATTTTGGCAAGCCGCTGGTGGCAACAGTCACCAATTTTGGACGCAATGGCGCGAAGCCTTCGGATCAAACGCTGCTTGACTGGCTGGCAGTGGATTTCATGGATAACGGATGGAGCATGAAAAAGTTCCATCGAATGCTGTTGACGTCGAAGGCGTACCGCATGGCTTCTTCCGGCGCGGCGCTGACCGAGGCGAACCAGAAGATTGACCCCGAAAACAAGTTTTTCTGGCACATGAACACGCGGCGGATGGAGGCGGAGACGATTCGGGATGCAGTCCTGTACCAAGCGGGTCTGCTCGACCTGACCACCGGCGGCCCGGACATTGATGAGAACCAGGCCTTCGACTCGCACCGCCGCTCGCTCTATCTGCGGCAGACTCCTGACAGCCAGGCCGAATTCCTGAAGCTTTACGATCAGCCGATGCCGAATGATTGCTATATCCGTCCGGAGAGTATTATTCCGCAGCAGGCCCTGGCGAGCGCAAACAGCACTTTCTTTCAGGAGGCATCGCGCATGCTGGCGAAGTCTCTCAATGGGAAACACGCCAAGGACGACGATTTTATCCGGGCAGCCTTCGATACGATTCTGGGCGCTCCTCCCACCGCGGTAGAGCTATCCGAGTCGCGCAAGTTTCTCGCTTCGCAGTCGGCGCTGCTGGCTCAGCCCGAGCGTCTGACACGATTTTCAGACGTAGTGGATACGCGCGTACCTCCGGCCTCGGATGCCGGACAACGCGCTCGCGAAAACCTGATTCATGCTTTGCTGAATCATAACGAGTTCGTTACTGTACGTTGAGGTTAATCCAATGAATTTTACTCCTCCATGTGGTCGAATCAGCCGCCGCAATTTACTTGTCGATTGTGGGATGGGTTTCGCCGGCCTTGCGCTTACCGCGATGCTGCGGCGCGACGGATTGTTGAAGGCCGCGGATGGACCGTCTGTTGAAAGCTGGCGTCCGCCGGACGGCAAGCCGCATTTCGCTCCAAAGGCGAAGAATGTGATCTGGCTCTTCATGCAGGGCGGCACCAGCCACATGGAGAGTTTCGATCCGAAGCCCGCATTGAACAAGTATGCCGGCAAGACCATCGGCGATACACCGTACAAGGATGTGCTGGCGTCCCCGCTGGTGAAAAAGGGCGTGCGGCAGCCAGTGGCGAGTGTCCGCAAGTTGATGCTGCAGCTTTACCCGATGCAGGTGGGGTACAAAAAGTACGGCAAGCTCGGAATCGAGATGACGGACTGGTGGCCGCACTTCGGAGAAGTAGTGGACGATGTCGCGTTCGTGCGTTCCCTGTGGACCACGGACAATGACCACGGTGCGCAATACCAGTTCCACACAGGCCGTCAGGTTCTGGACGGGTTGTTCCCCTCTATCGGCTCCTGGGTGCATTATGGGCTGGGGTCGTTGAACGACAACTTGCCGCAGTTCGTGGTGTTAGGCGAACAGGTGGATTCCTGCTGTGGAGGCAGCGCATGCTCCGGCGCCGCGTATCTGGGCCCGCAACACGCTGGTGTCGAATTTTCTCTTGATCCCGCGAACCCGCTGCCGTATGCGCGGCCGTCGGGCGAGGTTTACAAAGAAGAGCAGAAAGGCGAATTCGATTTCATCCACAGAATGGACGAAGTTGCCCGTTCGCGATACCCGGAGGATCCGGCGCTCACGGCACGCATCAAGTCGTACGAACTGGCTTATAAGATGCAGACGACCGTTCCTGCCGTCTTCAATTTCAAAGACGAACCTGAGCATGTCCGCAAGATGTACGGGCTGGACGGGGAAAAGACGCGCACCTTCGGCGAGCGTTGTCTTTCGGCACGGCGCCTGGTGGAACAGGGCGTACGATTCGTGCAGGTTTATCACGGCGGCGGTGGCAAGAACGAATGGGATGCTCACTCCGATCTGCAGAAGAACCACAGCAAGCTCTGCCAGGAAGTGGACCAGCCGATTGCTGGTTTGCTGCAGGATCTGAAACAGCGCGGCCTGCTGGACGAAACGATTGTCGTATGGGGCACTGAATTTGGGCGTACGCCGGGAGTGGAAGGCGTCCGCGGCGGCCGCGATCACCATCCTTACGGATTCACCGCATGGATGGCGGGCGCGGGAATCAAACGTGGCATTATTCACGGCGCTACCGATGAACTGGGCTTCCACGCGGTGGAGGACAGGCACTATGTCACGGATATTCACGCAACCGTTATGCACCTGCTGGGGCTGGATCCGCGGCGGTTGGACGTTCCGGGTCAGAAGCGCCTGGACGTGGATTACGGAGACCCGATCAAACAGATCTTGTCCTAAACGCGCCAGCGGTTGATGACATCCCAGTTCGGCGTTACTCCCAGGCCGGGCGCTTCGGGTGGATAGAAGAGGCCGTCTTCGATTCGAAGGGGCTCCTCGATGATGGATTCGTTGTAGCGCAGCGGGCCCACCAGATCACACGTCAGAAGTATGTTCGCGCATGCGACCGCCAAGTGAACGGCGGCGGCCGATGCCAGTTGCAACTCTCCCATTGTTCCGATGAGGCACGGGATTCCCGCCGCTTCCGCAATGGCGATAATCTGTTGGGATCGAAGTAAGCCGCCCGACTCGCTGACGTAGACGTTGAAGACGTCTCCTGCACGGGTCCCCACTGCATGTAGCGCATCGCGCGGAGACTGGATGGATTCGTCGAGGCCGATGGGCACACTTACCGCGGCGCGCACCTCGGCGTGCCCGGCAAAATCTCGCGCCGCCAGCGGCTGTTCCACAAGTTGCAGATCGAAGCACTCCAGACGTCGAATGGCGGCGATGGCTTCTTTTGGCGAGCGATAGTATTCATTGGCGTCCAAGCGCATAGTGATTCCGGGACCGACCCGTTTGCGCACCGCTTCGCATGCCCGCATATCCGTGTCGCCAGGGCGCCCAATCTTCAGCCGGATACTGCGGACGCGATGCTTCTCCAGGTAAAGTGCGGCCTCGTCCGCCATCTCTTGCGGCTCCTGCTGGCCGATGGTCCAATTCAGTGGCACGGCGTCGCGGGACTTACCGCCGAGCAGACGATAGACCGGCAAGCCTGCTGCCTTGCCCGCAATATCCCACAGCGCCATCTCGACGCCCGACTTTGCCTGACGCCCTCCGCTAAGCACTGCGTCCATGTGGTTGACCAAGGCGGGAATGTGCAGCGGATCTTCACCCAGCAATGCCGGGCCGAGGTAAGCATTGATATCCAGTGCGTGGGATTGCCCCAGGCGGTAATAATACAGTGCGCTGGAAACCTCGCCGTAGCCTGTAATGCCGGCGTCCGTCTCCACAATCACCAGCGCGAAGTCGGAGAAGGTGAGCGCGGCGCGCGCGCCGACGAAGCGATGTGCCCGCGGCGCGTGAATCGGGAATGCCTCGACGCGGGTGATCTTCATTCTTGTTTGAGGATATGGCTGATGGGTGGCAGCAGTTCCGCCTCCAGCGCCTTAATGTCCGTGCCGACTTGAATGAGCGCGTCGACGACAGCTTCCGCAATACGCTTGCCTTTCTCGGCTGTTGCCAATGTCGGGTCGCCACGCACTCCGCTGTGCGATGTTCTCGACCGCTCATTCACCAACCGCACCGGAGCGGGCGCCATCAGATCCCAGGCGAAATATTTACTCTTCGAATTCCAGATCTCTTTGCGGATCTCGCTGGTTCGCACATCGCCGGGAGCGAAGTGCATGTAGACCGAGGTCTCCAGCTCACAGCCATGCGACATGCCGCCGGGCATCTGCGACTCGCGAACTTCTTTGATGGTCTCCGTGCCCAATGAAAACCACGAGACCATCGCGCACTGGGCCTTGGAGCGCACGGTCACCAGACGGGAAGCTGTTTCGAGCAGAATGGCGTTTGATCCGTGCCCATTCACGAAGAGGATATTGCGGAACCCCATGTGGGCAAAGCTGGATGCGACGTCCGTACAGTAATTGATGAAGTGATCCCAACCAATGTGAATGGTGCCGGGAAACTCCATGTTGTGTTCGTTGAAGCCGTAGGGAATGCAGAACGTAGTCACGAACAGCTCCGGGGCTTTTTCTGCTGCCATCTCGCACAGCGAGACGGGCAGCACGATGTCCGTGTCGATGGGCAGGTGAGGTCCGTGCTGCTCCATGGCGCCGGCCGGTATCAGTACAACTTTCTGCTGCCGGACTGCCTCATTTACTTCCGGCCATGTCATCTTGCCGAGGTGTGTCATGTCGATGTCACAGCCGCTTGAGGAACCAGTTCAGATTTTTTTCCATCACGTCGCGAATATGCTTGGGCTCGGTGAAGCCGTGCGGTTCTCTGGGATAGAGATCATATTCCACCTCCACGTGATTGTCAGTGAGGGCACGATAGATCTCGGCGTTGTGATTAATGTCGAGCATGCCGACTTGCAGCAGGCAGGGCGTCCGGACATTCTTCAGCTTGGCGCGCGGAGAGTGCCGGGCGTAACTTTCGGGAACTTCCCACGGCGTTCCGCCGAAATAGGTCCACAGCACTTCCTTCGGTCCGTCGGATTGGCCGTAATAAGTGGCCCAATCGGTCGCGGGCGCCCCGATGGACGCCGCCTTGAAACGATTCGTCTGCGTCACCGTGGATATCGTCAGATAGCCGCCATAACTCCAACCCATAATGCCGAGGCGATCCGCATCGGCGATGCCGCGGGCGATCAGGGAGTCAATTCCCGTCATCACGTCATCGTAGTCGCCTTCGCCCTGCGACAGCGCATTCTTCATGCGAATGCCTGCGCCGTAATTTACGGATCCTCTAAAATTTGGCGAGAATACAGCGATTCCGTTTTGTAAATACATCTCCACGGGATAAGTGCGCGGCGTGGGAAATGCATCCAGTGTGACGCCCGTTGGACCGCCGTGAAGCTCGGTCAACATCGGAACGCGCTTGCCTGCCTGATATCCCACCGGCAGCCACAACATACCTTCCATGTCGGAACCATCCTTCGACTTCCACTTCACAACCTCTGAGGAAAATGGTTGGAACTTCTCCAGATATTGGAAGACGTGAGTTAATTGGCGGGACTCTTTCCCTTCGTAGTAGAAAATCTCCGGCGGATGTGCGCGGTTAACCTTCAGAAATACGGCGCGCGACAGATCCGGCGTGAAGCTGGCCGCTCCAGCTATGCCCTCCGCAAGAATCTTTGTGTGGTCCGATTGAATTTCGTGGCGAATGAGAACGTCGCGCACGCCTTTCCCTGCTGTGTAGATCAACGTCCCGGAATCCGCAGACCAAGTGAAGTTGTTCCCTCCCCGGAATGCATCCTCCGGGTGGCCGCGCGTGATATAGCGAGGTGTGCCGCCGCCGGAAGGAATCAGCGCCACTTCCCGCTTCTCAAAATAATTGGACGATCCGCCTTGCGAATGGAATGCGATCCATTTCCCATCGGGCGAATACGAAGGTTCCGCGTCGCGGCCGGGCTGCACCACAAGCGGGGTCACCGCAAGCGTACTAAAGACGACGGTGTACAAATCGGACTGCAGCGAATCCTGATTCAGCGGCGTCGGGTGAGCGGCAAAAACCGCGCGGTCTCCGGCAGGGGAAATTGCAAACGAGGTGACATGAAAGTTTCCACTGGTGACGCGTTTCGCGCTGCCTTCCAAAGGCTGCCAATACAACCGCGAAAAGCGGCTATACTTTCCGGAGATTTCAGGATCGGGAGCCGGATCGGGATCGGCTGCAAGATAGCCGATAGCGCGGCCATCCGGCGCCCAAGAAAATGAGCTTACGGACGACGGCGAATCGCTGAACGGGCGCACCTTCCCGTCCTTCGGGTCATACAAGAATATCTGTACTACGTGATTACGATCCGCGAGGAACGCCAGCAGCTTCGAATCAGGGGACCAGCGAGGCCGCCGGCCTGCGGCTAACTCTTTCGGCGTTCCTCCCTCAATCGGCGCTAGATACACTCGCCCCTGTTGAACGTAGACGCAGGCCTTTCCATCGGACCGTATTTGTGGATCGCCCAACGATGGAAGGCTGAGGAGCGCATCCATGGTCCAAGGGGCATTCTGCGCTCCCAGGCTGAAACCCGTCAGGGCGACGGCAACGGTCAACGTCAGAAGGCGCATTTGTTTTTCCTCACTCTACCGCGATCGTTTGCCATCACGGCTTCGGGTCAACGTCATACGTCCGTTCGTGCTGAACGGGCGGCAGAATCTCCGCGGCGGTCCGCTTCAAACGCTGCGCCAGGGCCTCAATGGAGTCCAACGGAATCTGCGCCGTAGTGCCGGTAACAGATAATCCCGCCGCAAAGCGTCCGCTTGGATGGAACACCGGGACCGCGATGCAGCGAACGGCCAACTCCTCTTCCTCGTCATCGATTGCGTAGCCAACTTCCCGGATGTGTTCCAATTCCCGCCGCAGCAACCGGGAGGAAGTGATTGTATTGCGTGTGTGGCGGATATAAGCTTGCTTGGCGAGAATGTGCTCCACCACCTCGCCCGATCCGTAGGCCAGAATCACTTTTCCCACTCCCGTGCAATGCAGGTCCATCCGCCGGCCTACATAGGTATCAATCTTGATCATGCTGGGCGAGTCTACTTTCTGAATATAGACGCCCTGGTCACCGTCGGGCACGGCCAGGTGGGCGGGCAAATGAACCTGATCCACCAATACGCGCAAATTCGGAAGGGCGACGTCGGCGATAGAAAGATTCTTCATCATGCCGCGGCCCAGACCATACGCCTTCAGGCCCAGATGATATTTCAAGGAGTCCGGCTTACGCTCGACATATCCAAGGCGTTCGAGCGTCATCACGATGACGTGCGCGGAACTTTTCGGTATGGTCAGCTTGCGGCTGATCTCTGAAATGTTCAGCCCGCGATGCGAACTGTCGAGAAATTCAAGAATAGAAAGCGCGCGCTCAACGGCGGTAGCGTTCGGAATCTCGGCCATGGCTCTAGTTGTAGTGTGCCAAAGATTCTCTGGAAGACCAATGACTTTGGAAAAGAAGTTGGCACAGGCGTCCAGATGGTTGTACGAAAAACTGCGCCGTCTCTTGACGCTCGCCGCCAACCGCCAGTACGCTGGGACCTGCTGCACCTTTATGATCCCAGTCATCCACAATTTTGCGGACATCGACTTCGATTTGCCGGGGAAGCATCATTATCAGATTGCGTTTCACCTCGATGGAAGCTGGGGATACTCGCTTGTCCCGCTTACCGTTATCAACGGAAAGCGCGGGCCCAATCCGAATGGTGTGATCTGTTTTGGCGGTACCCACGGCAACGAGTATGAAGGCCAGGTGGGTCTGAAGCGGCTGGCCTACGACCTGGACGCTGAACAGATAGCTGGACGCGTGGTGCTGATGCCGCAATTGAGCGAGAGTGCCTGCGTGGCCAGCACTCGGACGTCCCCATTGGACGGGGTGAACATGAATCGCGCATTTCCGGGAAATCCGCGAGGCACCGTTTCCTCCCGCATCGCCAACTTCGTCAAGACGCGTATATTCCCGCTGGGACGAATCGTAATCGACATTCACTCCGGCGGAATGGAGGGAGCATTTCCGTACTGCACCTCGTTTCACCCGATTCCCGATTTGAAGCAGCGTGCCGAGATCGCGACGGTCTCGCGTTTGTTCGATACCGGTTTTGCGCTGATCTATTCCAGCGCTATGGCTTCCGGCCTGCTTACCGATGAGGCGGAGGCCGAAGGCAAGGTGACGATCGGCAGCGAATTAGGCGCGGGTGCCTCCACGGACCGGCAGGGCGTGCGTCATGCCTATGAGGGAACGAAAAACGTGCTGCGGCACTACGGACTGCTTGAGGGCGAGATTGTGAAGATCAGGCCGGAGGGGTCAGAGCCGACGCGATTGATCAAAGCCGACAAACTGGATGCGTATGTGCCTGCGCCGGCAAACGGTGTTTGGGAACCTGTGGTGGCGACGGGCCAAGCTGTGAACGAGGGAGAACTGCTGGGCAGACTTCACGACTTCTCAGACCATTCCTCGGCGGCGCGCGAGATTCTCGCTCCGCGGGCGGGATGGGTGGCTATGCTGCACCTGGGAGCGCGGCCGCAGAAGGGGCAGACATTGTTTGTGATCGCCGAGAATGTGGACTGGAGCGAGGTACTCGGTTGAAGATTACCGATGTCGAGCTGTTCACCCTGAAATCGGAGGGACTTTACAACAATCCGGACGGCGCCGAAGAACCGCTTGGTCCAACCTACATGGGCATCGTCAAAGTGACGACCGATGCCGGCATCGTCGGCTATTCCGACATGGAGACGGCCGCTCCGGTGGCGAAAGCTTGCGTCGATTCGCCGAAGTGGAGCGAGGTGGAAGGGATGGAGTTCATGGATGGACTCCGTTCGCTGCTGATCGATCAGAATCCGCTCGAAGTGGAGCGGCTATGGTACCGCATGTACCGGGGCAGCATTTATTACGGCCGCCGCGGCGCCGCTATTCAGGCGATCTCCGCCATCGATATTGCCCTTTGGGACATTTGCGGAAAGTTCTACAAGCAGCCAATCCATATCCTGCTGGGCGGGAAGTGGCGCAGCAAGATCCGTGCTTATGGCAGCACGCTTTTCCGGTCCACTCCTGAGGCGATGCGCGAAGCTGCGCGTGCGTATGCCGGACAGGGCTTCACGGCAGTGAAGTTCGGCTGGGGCGTCTTTGGGCAGGACCGGAGGCTGGACGTCAAACTGGTGGAAGCGGCGCGCGAGTCTCTTGGAAGCGCCAACGACCTGATGGTGGATACTGGTTGGTTCCTGGAGCGGACTGCAAAGGAAGCCATTCAGGTGGTCCGGTCGATTGAGCAGTTCGAGCCCTACTTCGTGGAGGAGTTGTTGCATCCGGAAGATTACGACGGATACCGGCAGGTTGCGGGCGCTACCGACGTCCGCATTGCGTGCGGCGAGCAGGAGGCCACGGACTGGGGCTTTCAGACGCTCATTGAGCGGGGCGGCGTAGATGTGTTACAACCCGATTTGACGCGCTGCGGTGGGTTCACAGTAGCGCGGAAGATTGTTCATATGGCAGAACGGGCGAACCGCTTGGTGATCCCGCATTCCTGGTCAAGCGATTTGTTGACCGCCGCTTCGCTGCACCTCACCGCCTTTCAGCGGCGAGCGGAATTTGTGGAATTTAATACATCGCAAGGGCCTCTTAGCAGGATGCTGGTGAAGGAACCCCTGCGAATGGAAGACGGTTATCTCAAAGTCCCCGAAGGACCCGGTCTAGGAGTTGAGGTGAATGATGAAGTCATCGAACGTTACCGAGTTGCGTAGCCCGCCGTACGACCTGGCTGTCTGCGAATTTGCGGAGAAGAACCTTTATACCGCGGTGGTTTCCGATTCGCTCGATCAACTGGGCGTGCGCAATCAGGCGATGCGCGAATTTCTCCGGCCTCTTTATTCCTCGTGCAAAGTGGCGGGGTGGGCGCGTACGATCTCTTGCGCGGATCTTTATCATATTCCTGCCGATCCATACGGTATCGAGATCGAAGCTGTCGATAGTCTGCTCCCAGGAGAAGTAGCAGTTGTGGGCACGCATAAGTCGGTGCGCAACGCCCCTTGGGGAGAGCTACTCTCCACCGCGGCGAAGGCGCGGGGCGCGCGCGGAGCCATTATTGACGGCCTTGTCCGTGATGTACAAAAGATCGAAGAGCTGGGCTTTCCAGTTTTCGCCACCGGAATCAAGCCGGTGGATTCCATGGGCCGTGGTTGTGTGACGGCCTACAATGTTCCTGTGGAATGCGGCGAGGTGCTGGTTCATCCGGGGGATTTTGTGTTCGCCGATTTCGATGGCGTAGTAGTTGTCCCCAAGGCGATGGTGACGGAAGTGATCGAAATGGCCGCCGACAAAGTGCGCCGCGAGAACAGCTCCCGCGCTGAACTGATGAAGGGCGCTTACCTTCGTGACGTTTTTGAGAAGTACGGCGTGCTCTAATTGTGACACCCGCGATTCTGTTCGCGTTCGGCGCCATGGCGGCATACGTGGTGCTCGGGCTGCTGCACAAGAAAGCGGACCGCGCGGGTTGCCGCCCCACGCAAATCAACATCCTCCTGTTCGGCTGGTCGGCGATTTTTTCTGTCATTCTGCTTCTGGCACGAGGGGAGAGCCTTGCCGTTCCGGGTAAGGTTTGGGCCATCGCGCTGCCCAGCGGTATCTGCGCCGCGACTGCAATCCTGCTGTTCCAGATCGGCGTGCGCGTGGGCAAGATTGCGACAAGCTGGCTGATCATTAACCTGTCAGCTGCTATTCCGATTCTGATTTCGCTGCTCTTGTATCGGGAGAAAGTAGGCGCCAAACAAGCCGTGGCGCTGGCAGCTATGTTCGCCGCACTGATTCTGCTGTGGCTGGAGCGGAAGCAGACGGAAGCGGCAAATTCATGAAATGGCTTCAGCTGATGTTGGCGGCGATGGTTGCCAACGGGTTCGCGCTGGTCGGCGCGAAGGTCTTGACCGAAGCGGGACTTTCGGCCACGCACGGCGACCACTACCTGCTCGGCTGGTATGCGTCCGGCTTTGCCGCTGCGCTGCTCTATTCCGTGCGGAACCTGTCGCGGCCTCTGGGTAAAGAAGTTCTGATCGGGGCGGCGATGGCTTCCATGAGTTTTGCGGGAATGCTCTGCCTGGTCGGAGCGCTGAATGGAGGCGCCCCGGCATACATCGTCTACCCCATTGCGACAGGAGCCAATGTGTTGTTTGTCGCCATCGGCGGGGTGGTGCTGTTTAAGGAAAGGCTGGGAGCGTACGGGACCGCCGGAATCCTCTGTGGGTTGCTGTCCGTTGTGATCCTGAGTCTGCCATGAGTGAATTTTCAGGCAAGACCGTCCTCATTACGGGAACAGCGCAAGGGATCGGGCGGGCCATCGCAATCAGCTTCGCCCAGGCCGGCGCGCGCGTCGCAGGGCTGGATGTCGATTCGAAGTTGAACGCCGAGACAGCGTCGCTCGCCGGAGAGCGCTTCCTCGCGATGGAGGGCGATGTGTCATCGTCGCCGGATGTCGCGGCCTGCGTCGAGGCATGCGGACCGGTGGATATTCTGGTGAACAACGCCGCCACCGTGGCCGGCGACGGATTACTTCATGAGGTAACGGAAGAAGCGTGGGACAGGGTTTCGAGCGTCTGCCTGAAGAGCATCTTTCTCTGCACGAAAGCTGTGCTTCCGGCGATGATGGCACGCCGCAGCGGAGTGATCCTCTCCCTCAGCTCCATTAACGCCCTGACGGGTTTGCATCTGGCGGCCTATACCGCGGCCAAAGGCGGCGTGCTTTCCTTGACGCGGCTGCTGGCCCAGCAGTATGGAGGCTATGGAATACGCGCCAATGCCATCTGCCCCGGCACCATCCTGACCGAGACCTCGCGGGTCGCCTACGAGGCCGCGCCGGAACTTCGCGACGAATTGTACGCGATGTACCCGGCAGGCGAGTTCGGTGTGCCGCAGGACATTGCCGATTGTGCGCTGTGGCTGGCCGGGTCGAATTCGCGATTCGTAAACGGCACTGCAATCGTGGTGGATGGCGGCATGTCCGCGGTTCACCGGATACCGTCGGTGCTGAAGCCCCGATCAGATTAGTTCGTCGAGATCTGTAAAATCATCCGGCAGTGTTTCCGGCATGATGAAGCCGCGGGTGAGATTCTGCGGCCACTTCACCGCAGCGCCCGTTCCGATTGCTACCCAGACTTCCCCCGGCGTTGCTTCGGTGCCGATCGTGCGGGCACAAGCGACGGATGCAGCCGACGCGGGTTCGATGGCAAAGCCTTCGCGCCCCAGGTCCCTGACGGTTTTCAGAATCTCGTCATCCGAGACAGCGATGGCGGTGCCGTTCGATTCATACAGCGCACCCAGCGTGAGGTGGCCGCCGATCTTCTCGGCGATGGAGAGTGCCACGGTGGAGACAGATGGCAGTGCAGTCAGCTTCGAGGCATGGCTTCGCACGGCGCGCACGTAAACATCGGCGCCCTCGGCCTGGCAGGCGATCATCCTCGGGCGGGATTTCGCGATACCCAGCCGGAACAGTTCATCGAAGCCCTTCCAGATTCCGTACAGCCCGTCGCCGCTGCCGGCCGGCGCAAAGACCCGGTCAGGTACGCGATCCCCCAGCTGTTCAAAGATCTCGAACGCAATCGTCTTGAATCCTTCCACGCCGTATGGGTTGGCGAAGCCATCCCGCGGGCAGACTACCGTGGCGGGAAACCATGACCCGCGTGCGACTAGCTGGCGGACCAAGGCATTCTGCTCGCCGCCTCGGAAGACCTGCGCACCATAGTGCCGCATCAAGGCAAGCTGCAGTTCCGGTGCACCTGGGTTGCAGAAAATTGTGCATGCAAGGCCAGCTGCTCCGGAATACGCGGCCACCGAATTCCCAAGATTGCCAGTACTGATTGCCGTGGTGCCGGCGAAGCCCAGAAAGCGCGCCATAGTGGCGGAGACACTGGCCGCGCGATCCTTATAGGACCACGTGGGGTTCATGGTTTCGTTCTTGAGGTACAACTCCGCGGGGCCTTGCCAATCGCGAATGCGCCGGAGAGGCGAGTCCCCTTCAGAGAGAGAAACGATTTGATCCGCAGGCACCGGGGGAAGCAGCCCGCGCCATCGCCATATGCCCGGACGTGTGCGGTCGCGCAGGCCGTCCGGGGTAGTGTTGTAGCGCATGATGAGGGCCGCTGTGCGCCCGAAACCGCGGCAAACCGGGCACCCGTAAAACTGCGGGCCAATCGGGGAAGTGTAGTCACACGAACTGCATGCCAAATAGGCGTCAAGTGTTGCTGGCAATGAGAACTCCCCAATTGTCGGGCCGGATGTAGGCCTTGGAACGGATGGCTAAGACCAAGCCGCCTGAGGGTGGCGCGTGGAAAGATTGCAACGTGTTGCCGCGCGGGTCATGAATCTCTGCGAGAAGTTGCCCGGGCGCCGCCGCCTCACCGATTGCACAATGAGCCACAAAAATCCCGGCCGCAGTCGATAGCAGCCAATCGCCAACGCAGACCCGGCCGCCGGCCGGCAGCAGGAATGTGGCGGGCAGCAGCTTCCAATACGCGAGACAAGAGAGGACGCCTCGCTCATAGGCATCGCGTCCCCGCGGCGACAATTGCCCCGCACCCAGATACTCGCAACCGATCACACTGCGGCCGCGCTTCCAGAGTTCGCAGGAAAGCACGCCGTCAGTAGGTGGCAGTTGCCATAGGATCGGAAGGCCGAAGTGACTGGCCGCGGCGAAGGATGGATTTGTTAGCTCCGGTTCGCCGTAGAAGCCGCAGAGCGGCTCAAACAGATACTCCACGCCACCGCTGTGCAGATCGATCAGGTAATTGGCCTGGCCCGCGAGATCGAAAAGAATCGAGGCCAGACGTTCGGTGGGCGACCCGTCGGGTTTCCCGGGAAATGTCCGGGCGAGATTCAATCCATCCTCAGGCGAGGTTCGCTGCGCACCATGCCAGGCCATCGGATTCGCCACAGGAATCGCGGCGATGGATCCTGTGAGTGGCAGGTCGGCGAGTTGTTGGACAAGACTCGCCACTGCCGCCGGGCCTTCGTACTCGTCGCCATGAATCCCGGCAGTCACCAACACGAACGGACCGGGCTCGCTTCCTTTCCGGAAGAAGACATCGACGCCGGGCAGCAACTCCGACCATCCTTCACTCAGCAAGATGGACCTCCCGGCCTGATCGCAAGGATTCGAGCGCGGCCAGCGCCACGCGCTCCGTGAGCAGCGCGTCTTCCACTGGCGCAAGCACCGGCGCGCCTTCTTCCACCGATCGCAGGAAGTATTCGAATTGCAGCTTCAGACAGCCAGCGTACTCCGGTGCGCCGATAATCACGGAATCGATGGCGCGATAGCCGTCTTTGGTGCGAATGGCGGAAGGCCGGTCTGTCAGGTCGATTTCGAAATAGCCGTCACTGCCCTGCAGCGTCATGCGTGACCTGGCGCACTGATTCAACGGAAAGCCGCCGTCCTGCATCCAGGCAATGTGATCCACGGCAATCGATCCATCCGCGAAGGTAAGCACGGTGGTTACCGCATCGGGACTGATGGACTCGGGGTATACCCGCGCACCGCGCGCCAAGACGGAAACCGGCGCGGCCTGTTTCAGCCACAAGATCAGGTCCAAATTATGGACAGCCGTGTCCAGAACGCCCATTTCCCAGGCCGGATTCGACATCCCATAAGGGGCGACTCTCGAAGTCTGGATAGCGCGCAGTTCACCGAGGCTGCCGGCGAGCACGGCTCTTCGCGCTTCCAAATAATTCACGTTGAATCGCTCGCAAAAGCCGGCCTGTACCACCCGGCTCGGATGTTGCCGCGCCGCATCTGTAATCCGCTTCGCGTCCTGCAACGTTCCGGCAAGCGGCTTCTCGACGAATACATGCTTCCCCGCGGCGAGCGCACGTTCCGTCAACTCAGCATGCGTGTCGCTGGGAGTTGCGATCACCACTGCGACCGCCGCGGGATCTTGCAGCAGCGCAGCAAGCGAGGGGTATACAAAGACTCCCGGATCAGACGCCGGAGCTTGGACGTCAAAAACTCCGGCGACTCTACAGCCCCGCAGCGACTGCAGATTATCCAGGTGAACCCGGCCAATATTCCCCAGGCCGATAATGGCGAGAGGTGTCATAAGCCGGGCGGTAACAGCAGGCGGTCTATGAACTTCATGGCGTCCTGAACGTGGCGTTGCGCGTCATGGACGGACCAAAGCCCGTGTCCGGGGAAGATCATGTCGTAGCGGATTTCCGAAAGCATTCGAATACTGTCGCAGTAAGCCGGGACATCGCAATCGTGCGTATCCTGCAGCGAAATACGGCCGCCGTAGAAAATGACGTCGCCGGTGAACAGAACGGTCCGCCCAGGCTCATGTACGAGGAAGCAAACCATGTCGCGGGAATGACCGGGCGCGGCGATCGGCAAAATTTCAACATCAGCGATCTGGAACGGAATGCCGGGGGCGAAAACATTGGCAACGGGACAGGGAGAAAAATTCACAGACGTAGGGTAGACGCCGGCCCGCTTCGCCCTGGCGAGTGAGATAGATTCTTCATCACCCGCTGTGAGCACGGGCGCCGTAATGGGTCCGGCCCACACGTCGAGTCCAAGGAGCTCTTGCAGGCGGGCGGCTCCGCCGGAGTGATCCAGGTGATAATGCGTCAAAAGCAGGCGACGCACGCGGTCGAGCGGGATGCCGTCGGATTTCAGGACATTGATAATCCGCTCCGTCTCGATGCCGACGCCCGAATCGATCAGCACGTATTCGTCTCCGCAGCGTAGCGCGTACGCATTGCAATCGTGCGAGTGTGTCATAGACACACCCAGATTTCCGGAGGCTACAAGGTAGATGCCGTCAGCGATCTGCATGTGGGTTAAAGGTTCGGATTCCGGTAGTTATAGTCGCGATCCGGCAGGACCTTCATCTCGCGGAAAAGTTTGCAGAAGCGAATGAGGTTTGTGATGGAGCACTCGCTGAATGCCTTTCCTTTCTCCGGTGTCGCCAGATTCGGATCGCCTTCCACGCCGCTCTCGGAAATGCAGCTCCAGCGGTCGACAAAGTGGACGGGTCCCGATCCAAATAAATCATCAAAGATAAATTCGTTGCGCGATGAGGGAGCTTCCCTGGCGCCGATCTTGTCGAGCTCCACCAATTCCGGACGGATATGCATGTACATCGCCGTCTCAAATTCGCACGCATGGGCCATACCGCCCGGGAATGCCGATTCGCGCAGCCGGTCCACTTCCGCCTTCGCCAGCCACCAATGAGCGGCCGCCGCACAGAATGCTTTCGTATTATTTACAATGCGCCGTGCGACCAGGTTGCACAGCATTTGATTACTGCCGTGGCCGTTGATCAGGACGATACGGTCGAAGCCCTGGCGCACGAACGAATGGGCCACGTCGTAGACGAAGTCCATGAACACCGTCTCGCGGATGGAGATTGTGCCTGGAAAACCCATGTTGTGCTCATTGAAGCCGTAGTGAATCATCGGCGCGGTCAGGATAAGTCCCTCTGACCGTAGTGCGGCCTCTTCGGTCACGTGTTCCACCAGTACATTGTCTACATCGATCGGCAGATGATAGCCGTGCTGTTCGATGGCCGCGATGGGAATTACAATCACGGCGCCCTGCTCGGCGCGCTGCTTCGATTCCGGCCAGGTGAGGGATCGATAAAGATGTTTGGTCACGCGAGAATGTCCTTTTGTACATTGTCAATCGCACGCAGGATGAAGGCGAGACGGCGCTTCTCTGGAACTTCGCGCTCCAACTTCGCGAACTGTGCCCGCACCAGTTTCAGATTTGCGGAATACTCAGCGCGCTGCGTCGCGGTGAGTCGCTTCGAAAGGTAGATGGGGTCGCCGGGCTTGCTTGACACCAATGGCTCCATGGAAATGGTGCCGCAGAAATCCTTCGGCAGGAATCGCGCATACGCATCTTCAGCGGCCAGGAACGCTTCGCTCAGACCGTCACGCACGGACGGATTAGTAACCCCATAGATCTGCTGGACGCTGTTGTCCAAATGGTTGCGCCACGGAGTGCCTGGATCGGCCAGGGTCTTGCCCACCACCCACGTGGAAATCTCGCCGCCTGGATTTGCCAGGATGTGATAGAACCACTCACACGCGCGGCCACCTTCGCTGTATAGCGACTGCAGGTGGGTGCCAGCCCCGCGGACTGTTGGGAGAAACCAGCGGTCGCGAGCCCAATGCTGCGGCGGTTCCACTTGCGGACCGCCCAAGGTGCCGAAGGCGCATTTGAGGGAGGAGATCAGCTTTGCGCGATAGGCAGGGTCGCGCTGCCGCGAGGAGTCCCGGACGTCAATCAGATAATCGATGTGCTTGCTGAGCTCCACCAGATGCGGAAGGCTGGCCGGATCTTCGAATCGCATCCCCCACCCGCTGACGGCGACCGCTTTGCCGGGCCAGCGCGAGTGAATGTACTTGGCGCAGCGGACATTCAACATCACGTGGTATTCGGTTTCGGAATAGCGCTTGCATTTGTCGCAGGTGCATCTTCCCTGGTCCGCCGATTGCATGCTCACGCCGTCGATTGGGAAGCGCGTGAAGACGTAGTCGATCACCTTGCGCATCCACTCCCACGATTCCTCTTCGCTGCCGCACATCGCGTTCTTGTTGGCGGTCTTCAGCAGGTGCGGATTTGCTTTGAGAATTTCGTCGAAGCCCCACGAGTAGACGCCGAGTCCAGAAACGACGCGGATCTTCCTGGCATGGGCGTCCGCGATCAGCTTCTCAACCAGCTTTCCCCGGTCCGCCGGCACCGCGCTGGTGATGTCAACGGGCCAGGCGCGGGAAACGTAGAGCCCCCAGACGCAGAGATCCTCAAAGCCCAATTGCCGCATCAAGCCGAACGTTTCCCGGTAGTCCTTCAGCAGAGGCTCGTCCAGCCGCATCGAAGGCCAATCTGCATAGGTGTCGGCAAAGGTGGCCAGATCCGTGATCCAGCCGAGGTAACCGCGGTAGCGAAAGCCCGTTGTGGCGGCTCCAGCCGTCAGCGCCGCTCCAGCGGCAGTTGCAATGAATTCGCGTCGCCGGATCATGTAATTCGAATTATCGTACGGCGGTGTGGCCTGTGACGCACCCGCTCCCCGATTTCCGTCCCGGCAAATGGACGGGTAGACAATAAAATGAAGCAGAGTTCTTACAATTAGAGAAGTGCGCTGATTATGTTCCAGATAGCAGCCATCGTTGCGATTCTCGTTTTAGCTGCGGATACCCGCGCCAGTGCGGCGGAGCCTTCCCCGGAACCCAAGATTACCAGCATTTATCCCTTTGGAGCCCAGATGGGGCGGACCTACCAGGCTACGGTTCGCGGAAGCAAGCTAAAGGACGCGCGCAGCCTGTGGTTTCCGAAGGCCGGGATACAGGCGCGCGTGCTGAATGTCACTTCACCGGATGCCACCCAGGATGTCCTGCTTGCTGAACTAACGGTTGATGGGAACGCTTCCGCGGGGCGCCACGCATTTCGGGTTGTCACGCCGGCAGGTGTTTCAAATGAGATTGCATTGGAAGTTTCCAGCGCCGGGTCCAACACTGAGACGGCTGCGGATGAGCCCATCTCCAAATTCCCGGCGACTATTGAAGGCAGGATTGCACAGCCCGGGGCCGTAAACTCCTACCCCATCTCAGTGCAGCCCGGCCAGACGGTGACCTTCGAAGTTCATTCGGGGTATCGCGAACTCGACCCCTCCATCGCGATTGCGGAGCGATCCGGAAGCTGGTTCGATCCACAGCGCGTCAATCGCATTGCCTTCAATGATGAACCGCTTTTCTTCCCCGGACTTTCGACCAACGCGCGGCTGGTTCATCGCTTCGACCGGGCCGGTACGTACGTGGTGCAAGTGGCATCCGCTTCCGGCCAGGGCAGCCCCGATCATGTTTATGAGCTGCGAATGATTCCCGGGGTGACGCCGGCGCCCGATCTGCATCCGCACTGGACAGATTTGTGGGAAGAGCGGCAATTCACGCGCGCCATGGGCTCGCACTGGTTGAGTCAGATCGCGGCTCGCGGGTCGGAAGGCGCCGGGCCGAAGGATGTCGAGTCGTTTCGCGCGGTGAAAGAGGGCGCGGCCACTATACCGGTCCTGACGCCGCCCGGGCTGGTGGAAGGGCGAATCGCACAGCCGGGAGAAGCGCATGTCATCCAGGTGAAGGTGGACAAGGCGCAGGATCTGGCGATTGAGATCGAAACACCGGAAGCCACGATGCCCCGCTTCAACCCGGTGGTGCGTTTGACGGAATCGAACGGAAATGAAATTGTGACCGATGTGTACACCAAGCTCAACAACAATGGCTTGTACATGATGAAGATGATCGAGGCGAAGACGGTCTTCTCGCTCGGCGCGCCTGGGGTTTACACCTTGCAGATTCGCGATATCACCACAGACCGGGCCGGCGCTGACTTTGCGTATCGCGTACTGATCCGCCCGCAGATTCCTCATATCGGGAAGGTTACTTGTTCAGAGGATCGCCTCAACCTGCAGCCTGGCGCGAGCAAGACGCTGACGGTCACGCTCGAAAGGGAAGAGGAGTTTGGCGGTGTGGTAGCGCTGGCGGCGGACAACTTGCCCCCCGGCGTCACAGCGCTGCCCGCGATGGAGAAGCCGGTGGAGCGTCCGCCTCTGCCCAACGGCGGAAGGCTGGAGCGCTACGTACCTAAGCCGCAGACGGCGTCGCTGCTGCTGGTGACTTCTCCCGATGCGCCCGTTTCCGAGCAGCCTGTTGTGATACACGTGACCGCGCGGCCCATTGTTAACGGCCGATTGGGGAATCCTATTCCGGTGGGCGACCTGCCCGTGATGGTGATTGCGCGGAGGCCCTCATGAAGCTGATTTTCGCCGCGGCTTTCCTGGTGCCTCTCCTCAACGCGGCGAGTGCCCCTGTGTCCATTCGCATAGAGCCCAAGGATCGGGTTCTCCACGGCGAAGGGGCATCCCAGCAACTGCTGGTAATCGGTAGCTATTCCGACGGCACCGAACGCGATCTCACTGGCGAGGCCGGGTTGAAGGTTTCCGATCGAGATCTGGCAAGCTTGGATGCGACCGGTAGATTGAGTGCGCGAAAGAATGGCACTTTGACTATTACAGCCACGGCCGCCGGACGTACAGCTCGCACGAGTCTGCGCGTGGAAGATGTGGAGGCCGTTCGCGAGTTTCAATTCGGCCGCGAGATTGGCAGCATCTTCACTCGCCAGGGTTGCAACGGGTCCGGTTGTCACGGCGGCGTGAAGGGCAGAGGCGGGTTCAAGCTCTCGCCTGGTGTCTTGAATCCGAAGGACGACTACGAGTGGATCGTCAAGGGCGGCGGCTACCAGGTGCTGACGGCCGAAGTGAAGGGCGCGCGCATACCCCGTATCGATCTGAAAGAACCGGCCAAGAGCCTGCTGCTTTTGAAGCCAACAGGTACGGTTCCTCACGGCGGCGGTAAGCGCTTCGCGGTTGGATCGCCGGACTACAACACGATTCTGAAATGGGTAGCCAGCGGCGCGCCGTATGGCCCTGAAGGCAATCGCGCCACGCGAGTTGTGGCGCTGGACGTATTTCCCAAGATTGTTACGCTGGAACGGGAAGGCGAGCATCGACTGCTGATCACCGCGCGGCTTTCCGATGGCAGCACGGAGGACTTCTCCGCGCAATCCCTCTGCAGCGCCAACGATAAGACTGTGGTGACGCTCAAGGGATGCACGGTAAAGGCCGGCCGCCTCGGCGAGACTTCCGTACTGGTGCGCGCAGCAGGTCTTGCGGCCAGCGCCACTGTAGGTGTCATCGGCCCGCCGCTGGCGGCTTATGCCGATCCGCCGGAATCTAACTTCATCGACAAATTTGTTTTTGAGAAGCTGCGGCGTTTCCGTATTCCGCCGTCTCCGCTATCGAGTGACCAGGAATTCCTGCGCCGCATTTGCCTGGACCTGACCGGCACGCTGCCGCCGCCGGACCGGGCGCGTGAGTTTCTGGCGAGCAAAGATCCGGCCAAGCGAACCAAGCTGATCGATACGTTAATCGCGGCGCCGGAATTCGTCGACTATTGGACCTACCGGTTCGACGATCTGTTCCGTGTCGGCGTGTTTCCGAACGGAATCAATGTCAAGTGGAGCCAGATGTATGCCGATTGGATTCGCGACAGCATCGCGTCCGGCAAGCCGTATGACCAGATGGCTCGTGAACGGATTGCCGCCCAGGGCTACGATGGCCCCACTCGGCATTATCTTCCTTATGACGTGATCGGACCGCCCGGCGAGACGATGGCGGAAGAGTTCCGTGTGTTCTTCGGCCGCCGTCTGGATTGCGCGCAATGCCACAACCACCCCTACGAAGCGTGGAGTCAGGATCAGTTTTGGGGACTGGCTGCGTTCTTCAGCCGTGTTTTTAAGATGGGCGACACCGGAGCGGAGTACGTAGTTTTCGATCATCCCGCCGGCGAAGCCATGGGCAACGGCGACGTTAACGGCTCCATCAAGCTGTTTCATCCACGTACCAAGGTGGAAGTGAAGCCGGCCCTGTTGGACGGAACCGTGGTGGAGAGTTCCGGGCGCGATAATCCCCGAAAGGTGTTGGCCGACTGGATGGTTTCGCACCCTTACTTCGCCGAAGCCGCAGCGAACCGGATGTGGAGCTACATGTTCGGGCGAGGACTGGTGGATCCAGTAGACGATTTCCGTTCCACCAATCCAGCCAGCCATCCGGAGTTGTTAGACCGGCTCGCGGTCGAATTCCGGCAGCATAAATTCGATCTCCGATACCTGATCCGGACGATTGCCAACTCGCGAACGTATCAGTTGAGCGGGCGCGCCCTGGACGCCAATCGCGAGGACCACACGAACTACTCGCATGCGTCGCCGCGGGTTCTGGACGCCGAAGTGATGCTGGACGCCATCAGCACGGTGACCGGAATACCGGAGACTTTCACCACTACCATATCCGACATGGCGAAGGACGTAGGACAGGCGCCTGCCGGCACGCGAGCCATCACGGTGCGCCAGCCGGATCTTTACTATTCGAGGTTCCTCGATATTTACGGGCGGCCGAACCGCCTGACGCTGCCCGAGCGCAGCGGCAAAACGAATTTGAACGAGGCGCTTCACATGCTTGCCGGCGCGGAATACCAGGACAAACTAACGGCACCCGGCAGCCGTTTGCGCAAGATGCTGGACCAGGACCGTTCGGATGAAGCGATCGTTCAGGAATTCTACCTGGCTGCTTATGGGCGGCTTCCGGAGCCTTCGGAACTGGAGGCGATTCGGAAATTGATCAGTTCACGCGGAGACCGGGAACCCGCGCTGCGTGACTTCGTGTGGGCCGTATTGTGCTCGCGGGAGTTTTCAGAAAATCACTAAGAGGAGATGCTCAAATGAACTTTAACAGGCACCCAGGTCAAGGCCGGCGCGATTTTCTGAAGGCGGGCTCGCTGGGGTTTCTTGGCATCCACCTGAGTCAGTTTCTTCAGGCTGCTGCGACGTCCGGCGCCAATGGGAAGGCCCAATCGTGCATTCTGCTTTGGCTCGAGGGGGGCCCGAGCCAGGTGGATACATGGGACCCGAAGCCGAACTCAGCTTTCAAGCCCATCTCGACCAACGTGGCGGGCATTCAGATTTCGGAGTTGCTGCCCAAGGTTGCCAAGCGGATGGACAAGCTGTCAATCGTTCGCTCCATGAAGACCATGGGGTCCGATCATCCGCAGGGGACGCATTACGCAATTACGGGTCACGAAGTGAACCCGGCGATGCACTTCCCGAGCCTCGGCTCCATCATCGCCAAGGAAACCGGACCGCGCAACGGTGTGCCTGCGCATGTTCTGGTTCCGCAATGGGAGAAGGCCCGGCAGTATGAAGAGTATTTTCGATCCGGGTTTCTTGGTCCCGATGTCGACCCGATGGCGATTCCAGATCCGAGTAAAGCCGGTTTTCAGGTGGCGGATCTCAGTCTTCCGAAGTCTGTATCCGCGCAGGCCGTCGATAGCCGCCAGGCCTTTCTAAAGACCGTGGACAGCCACTACCGTGCAGCCTACGACAGTGCCGAGCACGCCAATATGGATGGATTCACATCGCAGGCATGGAAGATGCTGCTGAATCCGGCTGTGCAAAATGCATTCGACCTTTCCAAGGAATCCGACAGCATCAAGGAACAATATGGCAAGGATGCGTTCGGACAAAGCGCGCTGCTGGCAAGACGCCTCGTCGAGTCCGGTTCCCGCTTCGTGACTGCGGCCGGGTTCCACAGCAACTCGTGGGACACGCACGCGAAGAACGACGAAGGCCACAAGGATCGTTTGTGCCCGGTCCTGGACCGGACGCTCTCCGCGCTGCTGGACGACCTGGAACAACGCGGCTTATTGGAGTCAACGGTTGTCCTGGCCATGGGTGAATTTGGCCGTACGCCCTTTGTGAATCCGGACCGTGGCCGCGATCATTGGCCGAACAGTTGGTCCATCGCTCTGGGCGGCGGCGGAATCAAGGGCGGACAGGTGGTTGGATCCACCGATGAAACCGGGGCCAAGTTGACCAGCAACCCGACCAGCATGGGCGATGTTTTTGCGACCGTTTACAAGGCCTTCGGCATCGATTGGACCAAGGAGTACGATACTCCGATCGGACGGCCGATCAAAATCGCCAATGCCCTCGAGGACCAGACTGGCGCGCCCATTGCGGGACTGCTGTAAAGGTAGTCTCCGCGCATAAGATTCGACATCTCATGCCTTTTCCCTGGCATCCTATGGTCATATGGCAAAAGCAATTTGGGAAGACACAATTCTTGCCGACAGCGGCGCCTGTATTCAAGTGGAAGGAAACCAGTATTTCCCACCGGATTCCTTGCAACGGCAATTCTTTGAACCGAGCAGCACCACGACGGTCTGTTCGTGGAAGGGAACGGCGAGCTATTACGACATTGTCGTGAACGGAAAGAGGAACGCCGCAGCCGCCTGGTTCTACCCCGAACCGAAAGACGCCGCCGCCGAGATTCGAGGCTATATCGGCTTCTGGAAGGGCGTGAAGGTGGTGCCGTAGGGTTCTAATACGTTTAGATTATTGCCGTTCTCCTGGAATGCCCCGTAAAATCAGGCCAATTAGCCACGGGACCTTCCATGAAGATCATTTGTCTCTTTTCACTCGTACTGCTATGCCTGCCCGTTGCCGCACAGGATCCCGTTGCCGCGCTGGAGGGTGAGGTTCGGGACGCGTCGGGCGCCAGTGTAGCTGGCGCCACGGTCACTCTCTCGAATCTCGACACGGGTTACAAACACAGCCAGACCACATCGGCCGACGGCTACTACCGGCTCTCCCTCGTCCCCGTTGGCCGCTATCAACTCTCCGTCGAAGGGCCCGGTTTCGCCCGCTACCAGCAGCAACCGCTGCAGCTCAACGTCAGCCAGACGGTACGGATTGAGGTTGTGCTGGCCCTGGCATCGCAGCAGGCAACGGTCACCGTCGAGAGCGATGCAACGCTGGTGGACACGGCTACGAATACGCTGGGAAAAGTGGTCACTACAAAAGAAATTCTTGACCTGCCGTTGAACGGGCGCAATTTTACACAGCTGGGCCTTCTGCAGGCGGGCGTGGCTCCCCTCACCACCGGCCTTCAGCAGTCGGGTGGCAGCCTGCGGAATGGGCAAGGCTACGCAGTGAACGGGCAGCGCCCGGAATCGAATGCGTATCGCGTGGATGGCGCCAGCAACGTCAATCGTATGGATGGCGGCTACGCTTTGCGGATTCCCGTGGATGCCATTGCCGAGTTCCGCATCCTGACGCACACTGCGCCGCCGGAGTATGGAGGCACTAGCGGATCCACTACCAGCGTGGTCACGCGGTCCGGCACCAATGCAATTCACGGTTCGCTCTACGAGTTCTTTCGAAACGACGTCTTTGATGCCCGCAATTACTTCTCGCCAAGTGTCGAGCCTCTGAAGCAGAATCAATATGGCGGGACAGTTGGCGGACCTATCCGGCACGACAAGACGTTTTTCTTCGGCTACTACGAAGGCTTCCGCAACCGGCAGGGCTTCACGCGCTCGGCGGTGGTTGGCACCGCAGCGCAGCGCCGCGGCGATTTTTCAGGGCAGCCGCAGCCCCTCATCGATATTTCGGCGGGAGGAATCCCCTATCCGGGCGGTATCATTCCGCCCAGCCAACTGAACGCAGTCGCGCTTGGCATCCTGCAGCGCTACATTCCTTTGGGCAATGTCGGCCCGTCTGTTTACTCGACGACGGTGGTGGCGCGTAACGACTCTGACCAGGGTGGCGGGCGCCTGGATCACCGCTTCAGTGACAACGATCAACTGGCATTCCGCTACTCCTACTCACAAGGGACGAACGTGAATCCCATATCGATTCGCGGATCGGACCTGCCGGGATTTCCGGTGCAGGATGAACTGGCCACGCACTCCGTGACCCTTTCTGAAACCCACTTGTTTTCGCCAACAGCGGTGAATTCGTTCCGCGTGTCGTACTTTCGCCACAAGTTCTTTTTCGACGAACGGCTGAACAAGACTTCGCCCCGGGAACTGGGATTCAACTACGATTCTGCTTCCGCTGCCGGGCAGGGAGTGCCGTTTTTCAACATCAATGGCTATTCTCCAGTGGGCGGTTCCATTGTCGGCCCGCGCACCTCAACCCAGAACGATTATGAGATCTACGATTCGCTCTCGCTGATCCGCGGCAAGCATGCACTGAAGATCGGCGGAGACGCTCGAAGCACGCGAGTCACGGCCTTTCAAGCCATCGCGCCGAATGCGTTCTTTGTATTCACGCCGTCGTTCCCGAGTAACGACGGGTTTGCGAATTTCTTGATGGGCCGGCCGCTCGTGTTTTATCAGGGACTGGGTGATCTTTCGCGAGGGCTGCGCAATTGGACCACCGGACTGTTTGTGCAGGATGAATGGCGCCTCACCAGCCGCTTGACCCTCAACTACGGTGTGCGTTGGGAAGTGAACCCGCCTTACACGGAGGTTCGGGATCGCTTGAACACATTTGTTCCCGGCCAACAATCCACCGTGTTTCCGGCCGCACCGCTCGGTGTTTTGTTTCCCGGTGACAAAGGTGTGGCAAAAGGGCTCTCGCCCGTTGACTGGACCGGCTTCATGCCGCGCATCGGCTTTGCGTGGAACCCGGACGGACAGGGAACACTCGCGATTCGCGCCAGCTACGGCATCTTCTACGATTCCATGGCGAACGGGCAGGGAGCGGCTTTCCAGGCTCCGGTGAGTTCGCTGCCCTGGACGCAACTCGTCCAGTTCAGCGGTCCGGGCACGACGTTTGTGAATCCTTATGGCAACCAGCCGAGACCTCCCGCCGATTCTTTCCTGCGCCCCGCCACTGTGGTGGGAATGTCGAACGATGCGCGTCCCCCGTACGCGCAGAACTGGAATCTATCGCTGCAGCGTTCGCTCGGTAAGAACTACGTGATCGAGGGCCGTTACGTGGGGACGAAAGGAACTCACCTGCCGAGGAATATTGAAGCGAATCCCGCCGTGTGGGGGCCCGGCGCGACGGCACAGAATGCGGACCGCCGCCGAATTTACGCCAACTGCCCGGCGGATGGGTCGGCATGCCAGTTGGTTCATGTGGCCTTGTTGTCGAACATCACGAACTCCACCTACCACGGTGCGCAGATCTCGCTTTCGCGGCGATTCGGGACCGGCCTCGGCTTCAGTGGCTCCTACTGGTTCTCGAAGACTCTGGATTATTTGTCGGCGATGAATTTGACGGGCGCAGCGGCGCGGCCGCTTTCGGGTGAGGTAGACATTGCGCAAAACCCATTCAATCTTGCCGCCGAACATGGCCCGTCGCTGTTCGATGCCAGGCACCGTTTCGTGATGAGCGGCAGTTGGGAGATCCCTTCTCCGAAATCGTTAACCGGCGTAGGAAGGCTGTTGGTGGCGGGCTGGCAGTTGAACGCAATTGCCGTGGCGTCCAGCGGAACGCCATTCACGGTCTTCGATAGCGCGAACGTTGCGGGACAGGCGTCCCATCCGCCGATCTCTGGTTTCGCGGGCAGCCGCCCGGATGTAGTCTCCAACCCGAATGACGGTCCGCACACGGTGGCTCAATGGATTTCGCGCTCGGCATTCCGGCGTCTCAACCCCGTCACCGAGGCTGGGAATTTTGGCAATGCCGGCCGCAACATCGCGCGTGGCCCCGGCATCGCCAATGTTGATATGTCTTTACTGAAAAGCTTCCCGCTGGGTGAAACGCGCCGCCTCCAGCTTCGCGCGGAATGCTTCAATCTTGCGAACCATGCGAACTTCGGATTGCCTGTTACGGATCTGGCGTCGCCCAGCTTTGGCCGCATACTGGAGGCCGCACCGCCGCGCCTGGTGCAGTTCGGATTGAAATTCCTGTTCTGAAAGGGACACATGCAAATGCGACTAACGATACGAATTTTGTTGATCTCTCTGGCAGTTTCCCTCTTCTGTGTGCTTTATCCCATCTATGTCATCCGGCCCTTCCGGGCGCAGGGAGTAAGGGAACTGCAGGTAGCGCTCGCCGTTTCCCAGTACAGACCGGTCATCACGTTAATTTCAGCGTGTGTCGCCCTCCTCGCGCTGGCGGGATACTGGCAGCTGCGGGAAAGCCCCCGGCGCCGGATTATTGCGTCTGCCGGTGCGGTGTTGGCCGTTGCTCTGGCGGTCATGGCCCGGGTGAACGTGTATGAACTGATGTTTCATCCCATTGAACATTCCTCGTTCACCGCCGCGTCCCAGACGAAGTTGGAGAAAGATGAAAAGGTCATCGCTGTTCTCGTGAACGGCGAAGCGCGCGCGTATCCCATCCGAAGCATGTCCTACCATCACCTGATTAACGACACAGTGGGGAGCCGCGCGATTGTCGCGACGTATTGAACGCTGTGTCACACCGGTCTGGTGTGGATGAGAGATGTAGCCGGACTCCGGCTTACGTTTCATTTGGCGGGCATCAATAACCAGAACTTCCTCATGCGCGACGAGCAAACCGGAAGCTTCTGGCAGCAGATTTCCGGGCTGGCGGTTTCCGGCCCTTTGAAGGGTCAGCAACTGACATTGGTGCTCTCTGATGAACTCACGCTGGCCACGTGGAAAGCGGAGCAGCCTCAGGGAACCATCCTCGACGACATACCGAAGTACGCCAAGCAATACGCCAAGAAAGACTGGGATGTGCGTATGAAGAAAGTGGCTACGGTGATCGATTTCCCTGAACGCGGGATGAAGGCCAGGGACTTGATGCTGGGTGTCCGGGCATTTGGAGTGAGCCGCGCATACTCATACGAACAAGTGATCAAGGAGAAGCTGATCGCAGACCGCGTGGGCGGGGAACCGGTAATCCTGGTGGTAGGCATGGACGGCGAATCCGTGCGTATGTTCCGCAATCGGGCGCCGGACGTGGAGGGAGTGTCAGATTTCTACAGGCTTGATACAAACCACGCCGCGGCACTGATGATGGACTCCAAAACGGGCAGCGAATGGAATTTTCAGGGCTGCGCGGTTTCGGGGAAAGCGCAGGGAGTCTGCCTGCAGCAGATCCCGGTACTCAAAGACTACTGGTTCGACTGGCGCAACTATAATCCGAAAACCACTATTTTTGAGGCAAAGAAATAGCCGGTCACGACGCGCTTCTTCGCGCCTGGTTTGGGAAGATCCACTGAAACGCTCTAATTCAGTGCCGGTGTTATCCAGCAGAATATAGCTTGTAGCCGAAAAGGGCTCCGAACGCGCCTGAGTTAGGGCCATATTGTGCCCTTGACATAAAACATAACCGTGCGATAATTTCAGAAAACCCGAGGCAACCCCGTACGTTCCCGTAACAAAAGGGGGCTGAATGTATCGAAAAAGGTTTGTGCTTTTTCTGGTATTGCCTTGCGCGCTGTTGCTTGTTGAGGCTCAGCAGAACCAAGACGCCGCTCAATGGTTCTCAAGACCTTCGGAGCTTCCGAAGGATGTCTTCGACCTGCCGCAGTTCAGCGCCTTCCGAAACAATGGCAAGCTCGACGTAGCAAAAGCTCAGGCTTACCTGGAGGAGTTGAGCGACAGCAATCTGCAGGCCGCCCAGAAGCTCTTCGACATATTCGCGTGGCAGGCTTTCGTAGCGTTAAACTCACCTGCCAGCGGGAACGGCGGCGTGGGCCCGATCAATCCAAACACGCCGCTGGTTTGGGAGTCGTGGCAGCAGACGTCCCAAGTGTTCCTTCCGAATGGGCAGAAGCCAGCCTGGATGCCGTCGCCCGCGGCGGCGCTCGATCATTTCAAAGCGGGATGGCGGCAGTTCCCAACGGTGAACGAAGGTAAGCAGGCGTTCTCCGGCCCGCTTGTCGATCAGAACGGACGTTGGGTGCATTACGTCTCGTTTATGAACCGCGTGGAGTTCGATTACGTGGTTAAGAATGAGCTGTACAATCTCGAAGGCCAGGCTGAATTTGTCAAGACTAACAAGATCGAGTTTCCGGAGAATAGCGACACCAGTTACGGATCCATCGAGATCAAGCTTGCGTGGAAGATACTCACCGCGGCCGAGGAGCGCAGCAACCGCTTTCTGGTGAAGCGGCTCCCGGTGGTGGTTTACCGCCCTGCGGCGCCTCCGCCCGCCGACATGCCACCGGCGGCGCATGTATCCGGACGCTCCATGGCTGGTAGCAGTGGAACCAACCCGGTGGAAACGCTTGGGCTGATTGGCATGCACATCTCGATGCGGACGCGCTCTTCGCCGCAATGGATCTGGGCGACGTTTGAGCAAATCGACAACACGCGCCTCGACTTTGCCACGGGCGATTCGCAACACCCCCTGCCGGGCCACCCCAGCCTTTCGAATCCGGATAATCCGGAGGTTCTTGTCAGCGCTAACCTGCTGCCCGCCTTCAATGCGAAGACCACCGGCGGAGCAGCTTCCAGCGACTGGGATGAGAGTCTCCGCGACATACCGCCAGTGGAGGTGCTGCGCATTGTGCCTCCTCCTCAGGGGACACAAAAAGTGAACCTGCTGGCCCAGGCGTACCTCGGGTCGAAAAACTCAGTACTCCGTTACTACGAACTGAATGGAACGCAGTGGCCAAAGCATCCGAAGGCTCCGGCCGTCCCGGGAGGGCAGGGAAGCGCCCCGGAAAGCATTATGCGAAAAATGCCCGGCGAAGTGGTTCCGGTGTACCTCACTAACTCCACCATGGAGACTTATTTCCAAAAGGGCCTGCAGGCGGCGGCTCCGCTGGAGCAGGATAATCGCACGCCTCTGGTCTTTGACACCACCATGGTCTTCGGCACGGAAAGTTGTGTGGGGTGTCATTACTCAGCGGGGGTGTGCATCGGATTCCGGAAGGATTCCGCCGGCAAGCTGCTGCACGATGCGAACGGAAACAAGATCCCCATCTTCGGCGAGAATGCGAACGGCGGTTCTTCCGCCAATGCAAACTTCAGTTGGTTGCTGCAGTTGGAAGCGCGGGCCAAGAATCCAAAAAATTAGCTGCGAAGAGGCGCACAACAACATGTCCAGTTTTCAATATGTCAACGTCAAGGGCTTCACCCCGAGCGCCGGCCAATGGACACGGCTTGCCAACGTGACGTCGGCGGGGCGAAGTGGAAATACATTCACTTTGGGGATGTCCTCGGGCCCGGGTCCGGTGATTTCCTTCCTGTCAAATGCTGCGTTTCGGGTTCGATTTAATCCCGCTGCAGGGGCGAACCTCACCGACGACATCTCTTATGCCGTGGTGAATCGAAACCTCGGCCCAGTCACTCTGACCGTGAATGAAACGTCAGCGTCAATTACGATTGATACGGGCGTGATTCGCCTGGTGATCAACAAGACCCCCTACGCGATTTCCGTATTCCGCGGGAATCAACTCATCCACGCCGATACATCGGACTACAACCTTGTCTACATCCCGGGCCAGGAAGTGATAGCGAATTTCAAGGTCATTCCACCGAACGCGCGTTATGTGGGGTTCGGAGAAAAAGCGGGCAGCCAGTTGGCAAAAACCGGTTTTACAATGACCTGTTTCAACTACGACAACTTCAAGTATCAGGCGCAGGCGGTACCCACCGATGCCGGCCCGCTGAATCCGAGCGATCCGTTGTACTGCTCAGTTCCGCTGCTCATCGAAACCAATCCCAATCCGAATAACGGGCCTGCGTACAGCTACGGCATATTCTTCGACAACACGGCCCAGAGCTATTTTGACGTGGGCGCCGATTCGGACATGTTCGGACGCTATTACTTCGGCGCGCTCTACGGCGACCTGGATTATTACTTCCTGTACGGCGCCGCCGTTCCCGCGGTGATTGACCAGTATACGAACCTCACCGGCAGAGCCGCGCTACCGCCGCGTTACGTCTTCGGCTTTCACCAGGGCGCGTACGGCTACTACAGCCGGGACATTCTGATGCAGATCGCAAGTTCGTACCGCTCGAATAGTATACCGATCGACGGCCTTCACATCGACGTTGATTTCCAGGATAATTACCGCACCTTCACCAGCAGCGGGAAGAAGTTCCCGAATGCCCAGCAGATGTTCGCGGCCCTGCACCAACAGGGGTTTAAATGCAGCACGAATATTACTCCTCTCATTAACAAGGACGCTCTGGACGAGAACGGAAGCCCGGCGCCGCCGTATGGTGCGATTGTGAGCGGCAAGGCGTTGAACACTCCCGGCCTTGCCTCAGGCGCATTTATTTACAACACGCGCAGTGGCGGCGGCGCCAACCCGGAACTTTTTCCGGGAACGGTGAATTACGGACAGAATAACAACTTCAATCCCTTTAACCAGCAGAACCTCGGGGCTTCCGGTTTCTACCCCGATTTCGGACGCGCTGATGTGCAGACGTGGTGGGGACAGCAATATGCCTACCTGATTCAGACGCTGGGGCTCGACATGGTATGGCAGGACATGACCTGCCCGGCCATCACCAATGGCAACGCCAACACCTTTCCGCTCGACCTGATGGTATCTTTCTTCGGCGAGTATGTCGAGGTAGCTAAGAACCACAATTCTTATGTTCTGAACCTGCTGAAAGCTACCTTCGA